>DATEDZ010000278.1:0-47416 GCA_035281385.1 Polyangiaceae bacterium | reverse complement strand
AGGACCGGCATCGATCCGGACGTTGCAGTGCTCGAGCCCGCTCCATCGGATTTCGACGACTTGACATCACTCCGGCTCTGGGAGCCTGGGCGCGTGCCGCCCCGGTTGGCCATCGAGGTGGTCAGCGCCTCACATCCCTACAAGGACTACGGCTCGATTCAGGAACGCTACGCCGCCATGGGCGCCGAGGAGCTGCTCGTGTTCGACCCGCTGCTTTCGGGTCCGCGCTCGCTCGGCGGACCGGTACCGCTGCAGCTCTGGCGCCGGGATGTGACGCTTTCTTTCGAGCGAGTGTGCTTCGGCGGCGAGCCCGTGCATAGCCTGGTGCTCGATGCCTGGTTCCTCGCCGAAGGGCGGACACTCCACATCAGTGACGACCGCAAGGGTATGCGGTGCTGGCTCACCGACAGCGAGAGACTGCGCTCGGCCACCGACGAGGCGGCAAGGGCCACGGCCGAAGCGGGGCGCGCCAACGCCGAGGCGGAGCGCGCCAACGCCGAGGCGGAGCGCGCCAAAACCGAAGCAGAGCGCGCCAACGCCGAGGCGGAGCGCGCCAACGCCGAAGCAGAGCGCGCCAAAACCGAAGCCGAGCAGGAACGCCGAGCACGACAAGAGCTCGAGCGTCGCCTGCAGGACCTCGCCACCCGCCCGCCTCGCTAGCCACGGTTCACGCTGATTTACGGGGCAAAAAGCCCTGCTGTACACCGCGCCGGAACGCGTCTAACAATTCGCGCATGTCGAAGCCGCTCGCTATTTGCTTGGGTGCCGCAGTTCTCAGCCTTGGGTGTGCGGGAAAGCCCGCCGCTCCTTTCGACACTTTGAAGACGTCGAACTTGACAGCCTACCGGCTACAGAACAACGAGCCTCCTGCCGCGGTGGCAGCCCTGCCGGGCACGCCGGGGGCGCCTGCGATTCCTGGCCTCGATCCCAACCTGCAGAATCAAATCACCGCGGGCGTCGCCGCTTTGCAAAAGCTCCTGCCTCCCGGCCTTCAGATCCCCGGCCTGCCGCTGCCAGGTGCGGCCGGCGCAGCTGCGCCCGCGGTCGATCCGACGCCGCGCTTTCAGACCTACCGAATCCTCTCCCAGCAGCAGGTGATGGACGCGGAGCTGAAAGAGACGCTCGCCGACGTGCTCGGTGACAAGGACAACTTCGATAGCACGCTCGCGCGCTGCCCGCAGAACGCTTTCTATGCGGAATTCGGGCTATCTTTTGCGGGCGCTCCGGGGGCGCCGGCCAACGATGTGCTGGTGTCGTTCACGTGCAACCAGGTCGTGTCGCGCAGCTTCAGCTGGCCGCATCCAGCAACGGGCATGAAGCCGGATACGGTTGGCGATCTGTCCGAGGTGCTGGTAAAAGTCTTCCCGCAGGGCGCCTGAGCGAGGCCGCGCCCGGCGCTCAGCCAAGCTCACACTGGCGGGCGTGTTTCCAGGGTGGTGATGCGACGCGCCAGCTCGTCCGAGCGGAAATCTTGCCGTTCCAAGCTCGATCGCAATGCCTCGATCGCGCCTCGCGTCGCGTCGATGCGTTGGCCCAGATGCTTCTCCAGTTGCTCGACCTTCTCGACCGTGGAGCGGTAGAGATCCGAGAGCTGCCGAAATTGCAGCCGGCCCCCCTCGGCCAAGCGCTCCTCGCTCGCGCGAACCTCCGACCGAATTTCGGTCCGCAGCTCCTCCCGAACGCTTTTGACCTCGTCCCGAACGCTTTTGACCTCGTCCCGAACGACCTTGACCTCGTCCCGAACGACCTCGGTAATGATCTGCCTCAGCGCCGCCTCATCCATCATTTTCGAAGCTTAGCGCGCGACTTCTGGAGCGGCAATCGGGGCCGACCGCTGTGCGAACCCTACCGGACATTGAATGTCACAGTGACGCCGTGTCGGCGGTAGGCACGTTGGGCCGCGACGGCCCCCGGGCATGTACCCCAACCAGTCGTGGTCGAGAGACTGTCGCGATCGGATCTGTGGGGGTCCCCCAATAGGGGATCGACAAGCGATTCGAGGTTTGATCTAACTCGAAGCAGCTTGAATGTAGCTGTAGCGGTTTCAGAGCGAGAACGGACCGGCCTCGCGCGGTTTACTCCCTGCCTGCGCTTGTACACCGAACGCATGTGGGTCAGCTCGGGCGAGCCCTCGTTCGAGCAAGGCCAGGAGCAAGAGGTCCCGGTCATCAGCCTGTGCTTCGACTACGAGGGCGTGCGGATCCGAGCGGCCGATCGCCGCGAGCGCTTTTTCGTGGCGCGCGCGGCCGGCATGGCCAACGTCTCGCGAGATCGCGCGGGAGAAGCGCGCGCCCAGTGCGTGCTCGAAGGTTTTGGCGCGATCGAGCTCGGCCAATCGGACGACGTGGCAGCGGACCTCGATACCGACGCCGACTACATCGTGCAGCTCGATGGCAACCTGCACTCGTACTGCTCGTTCTCGGCCTACGCGCTACCGCAGCTGCGCGCGCTGGGTTGGCAGATCGAGGTGGATCCGAGCTACCCGTATCAGGTCGTCGAGACCGACGCGCCCTGGTACGCGGCGATCGAGCCGGACGAGCAGCGCACCGATTGGTTCGCGCTCGAGCTAGGCATCCAGGTTGGCGGCAAGCGCGTCAACATGCTGCCCGCCATGCTGGAGCTGCTCGAGGGTTGCTCGGACGGGGAGACGCTCGAAGCGCTGCTCAAGATGCCGGCGCGCTTTCGCGTCGTACCGGTCGGACACAACACCTACTTGCCGGTGCCTCCGGATCGGCTCCGCGCGCTCATCCAGGTGCTGCTGGAGCTCTACCGAGGCGACAAGCTGGAAAACGGCTCGCTCTGCTTTCCACGCTCACGGAGCGGCAGCGTCGCCAAGCTCGACCTGGCTCTGGGCCGCGCCGCCAGGCTGCTGTGGAGCGGCATGACCAGTGTCATCGAGCGCGCGCGCGACCTGCAGAAACCACCGCGTCCCGTGACGCTACCGGTCGGACTGCAGGCCCAGTTGCGACCGTATCAGGAGCTGGGTGTGCAGTGGTTGGGCCAGCTGGTCGAGCATGAAGCCGGCGGCGTCTTGGCCGACGACATGGGGCTCGGCAAGACGCTGCAGACCATTGCGCATCTGGTACGTGAGAAGGAATCGGGGCGCATGGACCGGCCGAGCCTGGTCGTGATGCCGACCAGCCTGGTCGGCAACTGGCAGCGGGAGCTCGCCAAGTTCGCGCCGGCGCTGAAGGTGTGCGTGCTGCACGGACCGAAGCGCGAGTCGCGCCGCCACGAGGTGGCGGGGGCCGACGTGGTGCTCACGACCTATCCGCTTTTGGTGCGCGACATCGACGCCTTCGAGAACCTGGCGTTTCACTTGGTGATCTTGGACGAGGCGCAGGCGATCAAGAATCCGCGCAGCCTGGCCGCGCGCACGGTGCGGCAGCTTTCGGCCCGACATCGGCTGTGTTTGAGCGGCACCCCGGTGGAAAACAACCTCGAGGAGCTGTGGTCGCTCTTCGATTTCTTGATGCCGGGCTTTCTGGGCGACGCCGAGAGGTTTCGCTCGTTCTTCCGCATTCCCATCGAGCGCAGCGGCAATCAGACCCGGCTCGAAGCGCTCCGCGACGCGGTTTCGCCCTTCATTTTGCGGCGCATGAAGGAAACCGTGGCCAAGGATCTGCCGCCCAAGACCGAGATCGTGCGGCCCGTGGAGCTGCCGGACGATCAGCGCGAGCTGTACGAGAGCATCCGCGTGGCCGCGCACGGCGACGTGCGGCGCGCGATCCGGCAGAAAGGCGTGATGGCGTCGACCATCGCCATCCTGGATGCGCTGATGAAGCTGCGCCAGGCCTGCTGCGATCCGCGGCTGGTCAGCGTGCCGTCGGCGCGCAAAGTGAAGAGCTCCGCCAAGTACGAGCTATTCTTCGAGCTGCTCACACAGCAGCTCGAGCAAGGCCGACGCGTGCTGGTCTTCTCGCAGTTCACGCGCATGCTGGATCTGCTCGCGCTAGGCCTACGCGAGCGCAATATCGCCTACGTGGAGCTGACCGGGGCGACTCAGGACCGGCAAAAGGCAGTCGACCGTTTCGAGGGTCGCGAGGTGGACGTGTTCTTGATCAGCTTGAAGGCGGGCGGCACTGGCTTGAACCTGACCAGCGCCGACACCGTGGTCCACTACGACCCATGGTGGAACGGCGCCTCCCAGGCCCAGGCCACCGATCGCGCCTACCGCATCGGCCAGACCCGCCCCGTCTTCGTCTACAACCTGATCGTCGCCGGCAGCGTCGAGGAACGCATGCTTCGGCTGCAGCAGCGCAAAAGTCAGCTCGCAAGCTCCCTCCTCGGCCTCAGCAGTGCTCCCCCGGCGCTCTCCGAGGGTGACCTCGACGACCTGTTCGCGCCGCTGGCCGAGTGATGGACGGGGTGTCGGCTGACACGAGCCGCTCAGCCGATTTCGTCCGGATCCACACCGAGCTCGCGCAGGCGAGCCGCAAGTCTCTTCGCGCGGCGAGCCTCCTCCTCGGCGCGGCGAGCCTCCTCTTCGGCGCGGCGAGCCTCCGCTTCAGCGCGGGTCAGCGCTTCGTCGACCATCGTCGAGAGTCGTACGATGAGCTCCCGCGCGTCGAGCAGCGGAGCCGTGCCATGGAAGAACCTGAGCTGACCGCCTTCGAGCGACAGATCCAGCTCGAGGATGCGCGATGCCCAGCGCCCGCTTTGCGGAACGATGGGCTCGTAGAAGCGCGATTCCTGGCTCGCGAGACGCCAGCCCAGAAGCCGCGCGCGCGGCACGTCGAACGCGAAGTACTCCGGGATTGCTAGCCGAGCGTAACGCACCACGTTGTCTTCGAAGTCTTTCTTCCTATTGCCGGACACGTTGATCTCGAGGACGAAATCCAACCCCTTGCCCTCGTGGCTCGTAACCCAGCTCTGCCGCTCGTGGACATCGACGTCGACGACAGCCAACAAGTCGGGCGCGAACATCGGCTCATCGGGGTAGTACACCGGCAGCTCCGCCGACAAGTACACGCGGCGGCGCAAACGGCGGTAGAACTCGCTGAGCGCTTCGATAGCACGGGTCTTGGGCAAGCGATGCGGATCGCCTTCCGGCAGAGCCAGCGGGATCTCCGCAGGTAACGACGCGAGAATCTCTTGACGTTCACCTTCCGTGAGCTGATCCCACAACGCTTGGGAGGGCGCGCGAGGATCCCGGGGATCGACGACGAAGCGGGCTGCGCGCATGCGCCCACTTTAGCACATCTCAGCCCTTCTTCAGCTCTCTGGGCTCGACGAAGTCACTAGGTGATAGCCGCAAGCGCTCCACGGGTTCGCCCTTTTCGAGCGCGTCGACAATCTCCGGCAAGTCAGCCTGCGTGACGCGACCGTAGAAATAATGATCCGGCTCGACGGCGATGCTGGGACCGACCCAGCAGGTGTCGAGGCAGCTGCTGGTACAGGCGCGCACTTCGGTTTCGGCGAGGCCCCGCTGCTTGAGCAGCTCTTTGAGCGCGGCGTGCAGCTCCACCGCGCCGCGCGCGGCGCACGAGCCCTTGGGCGTGCCGTCGGGGCGGCGGTTCACGCACACGAACAAGTAACGCCTTCGCTGAGCCATCGCTAGGGTGACACGCTAGCAGCGCTACCCGCGGCCCGCACCGACTCTTCCACGATGCTCAGTAGCTCGTCCAGATCCGCGTCGGGAATATTGAGCGACGGAGTGATGTAGACCGTGTTGCCGAGCGGACGCAGGTAGGCGCCGCGACGCAAGGCCTCCGCGTAAACGCGCTGGCCGCCCGACTCCAGGTAACCGGTGCTGCCCGCCAGATCGAGAGCGCCCAGCATGCCCAGGCTGCGCGTTGCGGTCACGTTCGGTAGCGATCCGAAGCCTTCGAAAGCGCGTGCGATTCGCTGCGCTTTGGGCAGAGCCGCGGAAAGCACTTCCTCGTCACGGAACACGCGCAGCACTTCGCGAGCCACCGCGGCTGCCAATGGATTGCCGCAGAAGGTATGACCGTAGAAAAACGTCCGCTCCGAGCTGCCTAGGAATCCGTCGAAGATGCGCTCGCTCACCAGCGTCGCCGCCATTGGCAGCATGCCCGCCGTGAAACCCTTGGCAGTACACAGCAAGTCGGGCGCGATGCCGGCATGCTCGCTCGCCCAGAACGGCCCCGTGCGACCATAGCCCGTGAACACCTCGTCGCAGATCAAGAAGACATCGTGCTGCCGGGTGACCTCCCGCAGCGCGCGCAAGTAGTCGGGCGCATAGATGCGCATGCCGGCTGCCCCCTGCACGATAGGCTCCACGATCACCGCCGCCAGCTCGCCCGCTTGCTGGCTCAGTAGCGTGCCGAGCACGTCGAACGCCTGCTGGTAACCGCTCGCCCCTGGAGGTACCCGCAGACATTCCAGCAGCACGCCGCCGAACGGACGCCGGAACACCTCGATACCCGAAACGGAGGCCGCGCCCAGCGTTTCACCGTGAAACGCGCCCTCCAAGGCCAAGAAGCGGCGGCGCGCGGGGCGGCCGTTTTGCGCCCAATATTGCAGAGCCAGCTTGAGCGCGACCTCGACCGCAGTCGAGCCGTCGTCGCTGAAAAACACGCGCGACAGACCTGCGGGTGCAACCTGGCACAGCTCGGCGGCCAGCGCGGCGCTGGGCTCGTGGGCGATGCCAGCGAGCGCCACGTGGCACAGCTCGTCCGCCTGCGCCTTCAGCGCCGCCACCAGCCGCGGGTGCTGGTGGCCGAGCGCCACACTCCACCAGGAAGCGTTGCCGTCGAGGTACTGGCGTCCTGAAGCATCGATCAAGCGCGACCCGCGCGCGCTCTGGATGACCAGCGGCTCGTCGCGCTCGAGGTAGTCCTGCATCTGGGTGTAGGGGCGCCAGACGTGAGCCTTGTCGAGGCCGATGATGCTATCGCGCTTGCTCATGCAGACCGCTCTTCTCGAATCTCGACGCTGGGCGGCCCGGGATTCTGCTGCTCCTCCGGAGGCGGCCCCAGTGGCAGGAGCAACGTGACGGTGGTGCCCTGCCCTTCTTCGCTGTCCAAATGGATCTCACCGCCATGGGCCTCGATGATGCGGTGGACGATCGGTAGGCCCAGGCCGGTGCCGCTGGGGCGAGTAGTGAAGAACGGGTCGAGCGCGCGCTCCCGCACGCCCTGCTCCATGCCGCGGCCCGAATCGGAGATCTCGATGCGGACCGCGGCGTCACCGCGCAGCTGACCCCGGTGCACCAGGATCTGCACGGTGCCGCCGCTCTTCATGGCCTGGCAGGCATTTTCCACGAGATTATCGAACACCAGGCGAAACAGGCCGGGATCCACCCAAACCGTCTGTAGGTCCTGATCGTCGTCCATCGTCACGGCGATCTGATGACCATCGAGCATGGCCGACGAACGCGAGCGATGGGCGAGCTCCAAGAGCGAGACGGGCGAGCGCTTCACGCTGACCGGGCGAGCAAAGCGCAAGAGGTCGGTCACCAGCCGGTTCAGCCGCGCTGCCTCCTCGTCCACGATGCCGAGCAGCATGGTGCGGTCCTCCTCACGGACCGCGCTGCGGCGCAGTCCGGCCACCGCGTTGACGATCACGGCCAGCGGATTTCTGACTTCGTGCGCAATGGCCGCCGCCAGCTCGCCGACCGCCGCCAGTTGTTTCTTGGTCACCAGCTCGTTCTGCACCAGCCGCAATTCTGCGTAGGAATGTCGCAGCTCCTCGCTCTTTTCCTGCAGGCTGCGCGCCGCCCGCTCGAGCTCGTCCTTGCCGACGCGATAGCGCAGCAGCAAGGTGCCGGCCACGCCGAACGCGTACAGCAGGAAGGCGTGCGGCAAGAGCGGCACCGCATCGTTGATGACGCCAAAGGCCAGCGCGCTGTCGTTGCCGACCGCCGGCAGAATGCAGAGAATGCCGATGATGGCCGCGCCCACCTCGCGCTTTCCGGCGCGATAGGCCGAAACCAGCAGCGCGGCCGCAGCGGCTGTCTCCAGCGAGGCCACCACGTAGAAGCTCTTGCCCAGCCAGGTGGCGTGACCAACCAGCTGCGCCACCGGCTCACCGAACAGAAAGGCGTCGAACTGGTGTGGTGGCTGGGGCTTCCACCAGCCGCCGCCCCAGAGCACCACCAGGTACATTCCACCAACCACGTACAACCACCGCGCGCGCGCCCGAACCTCGACCGTGCGCCCGAAGCACAGCGCGAAGTGCAGGTTGAAGGCGGCCGCCAAGATCATGCCGGTGTGGAGGATCTGATCGGCCAGGATGCGCGACGCTACGTCGCTGCGGGAGTAGTCGAAGGCCGCGCCGGCGCTGCCGATCGACAGGGACAGGCACAGCAGGCTGAAAACGAAGTATTCAAGCTCACGCCGGCCCAGGAAATAGGCCAGCATGAAGAACACCGATAAGCCCAGCTGCGCCGCAGCCCAAGCCGTGAGCAGACCCGAAAGGAAGTCGGCCATCAGCGCTCCCGTGAGCTAGCACGCTGTAGCTCGCGGTTCACGGTCACGTAGCAGGTGATTCGGTTCGAACCCACGATCAGCACGAAATCGCCACTCGGTAGATCAGGCTGACGTACTTGGCCCGGCACGGTCACGGCTCCCTTGCGGATGGTCCGCTCGTGCTCGTCACGCAGCTCCAGCTCCGCTGTCGCCTCGGGCAAACCCTCACCCTCGACGCGAAACACCACCTCTTCCTGACCGTACACGGTACTGGGCTCAGCGGCGCAGCGCGTCGCCCGCGCGCGCGGTGCTGGAGGCGGCTCCACCTTCGCGGGCAGCGTCTCGGCGACCTTCGGCGGACGCACCACCTCGACGGCCGGACCGCACGCGATGGACGAGAGCACCAAAAGCGCGACACAGCGCACGCTCCTAGAGTACGCGATCCTCGCCGGCCGAGCCGCCCCTACCTGCCCCCACCCGTTTCTGCTAGTTCCATCTCCCCCCAATGAGCTACCTGGTCCTGGCCCGCAAGTGGCGCCCGCAGCGCTTCGAAGACCTGGTCGGGCAGGACCACGTGTCCAAAACACTGGCTAACGCCATCGCCACCGGGCGGGTCGCGCACGCCTTCCTGTTCACGGGCGTGCGCGGCGTGGGCAAGACCACCAGCGCCCGCATCCTGGCCAAGGCACTCAATTGCATGGGACCGCCGGAGGACCCCAAGCACGGCGCCGGCTATGGCCCCACCATCACGCCGTGCCTGCGCTGCCAGGCCTGCCTGGAGATCGCGCAGGGCACGGACATGGACGTGCGGGAGATCGACGGCGCCAGCTACAACGGCGTGGACGAGGTCAGAAAGCTCCAGGACTCCCTGCCGTATCGGCCAGCGCGCGATCGCTACAAGATCTTCATCGTGGACGAGGTTCACATGCTGTCTCAAAACGCCTGGAACGCGTTTCTGAAGACGCTGGAAGAGCCCCCTCCGCACGTCAAATTCATCTTCGCCACGACCGAAGTGCATAGGGTTCCGATCACGATCCTGAGCCGGGTGCAGCGCTTCGATTTCAAGCTGATTTCGACCCAGACGATCGCCGCGCGCCTGCGCGAAGTACTGAAGGCCGAAAGTATCGAAGCGGACGACGCCGCCATCTCGGTCGTGGCGCGTGAAGCTGCCGGCAGCATGCGCGACGCCATGAGCGTGCTCGACCAGGTCATCGCCTGGGGCGGCGACAAGCTGGCTGGTGCGGAAGTGGCGCGCGTGCTGGGCGTCGCCAGTCACAGTGTGCTATACCAGCTGTCGTCGGTGCTCTTGATTGGTGATGCCGAGCACTGCCTGTCGATCCTGGCGGAGCTGGCCAACCAGGGTTACGACATCGCTCACGTCGCGCGCGATCTGCTCTCGCTGCTGCGCAACCTGGTGGTGGCCAAGGTAGTCAAAACGCCGGACGCGCTACTCGATTTGCCGGACGAGGAGAGCCGCGACGTCAAACGCTTGGTCGAGGCCGAAAACGCCGACGATCTAACGCGGCTGTACCAGGGCTTCGCGCTGGGCTTCGACGAGGTGGTGAAGAGCGAGCACCCGCGCGCTGCGCTCGAGATGCTGCTGGTGCGGCTGGCACGTCGCCCGGCGCTCTTGCCGATCGATGATCTGGTCTCGCGCCTGGTCGCGCTCGAGCGGCGCTTGGGTGGCGCTGCCGCGTCGCAGCAGCAACGACCCGCTCCAGCATCGCGCCCACCTCACGATTCCCCAGCCGCCGAGCAGCAGGGCTACGGCGGCCGCCCGCGAGAAGCCCGACCGGCGCCTGCCAGCAAACCGGCAAGCGACGATCGCGGCGGAGAGCCTCCAGTCGCGCCACGCCCCCCAGCAGCGCCCGCGCCAGCGCCGGACGCGCAAGGCGTCGAGGAGCTGGACCAGATCTACACGCAGATCCTTGCGATCTTGGAGGCCGACCGCCCAGATCTCGCCGCCATGTTGGGTCACGCCATCCCGCTTCGCTTGCGTGGGGACGGCGTGGTGGTTGGCTGGCCGCCGGACAGCATGCTGGTCGCCAGCGACAAGGAGAGCGTGGCGGCCCTGGCCAGGGCCGCCGAAAAACACTTCGGCAAGGCTTGCGCAGTCAGCTTCGAGTTCGATTCGGAGCGCGCCAAGGGTCGCAAGTCGCTGGCCGCCGCCGACAGCCAGGAGCGCGCCGAGCGCACCAAGGCCGCCTACGCGGCCGCTCAGCGCCACGAGCGCATCACCGAGGCAGTCGAGATCCTGGGCGCCAAATTGAAGGAGCTCAAGCTCGGAGGCGTGGCCTGACGTGCTACCCGAGCACCTGCAGCAGTTGATCGAGCTGCTGGCCCGCCTGCCGGGGGTCGGTGAAAAGACCGCGCAGCGTTTCGCGCTGCACTTGGTCGCCGAGAAGTCGGGCACCGCGCAGGCTCTGGGCCACGCCTTGAGCGAGCTGGGCGACCGCGTGAAGAACTGCGCGCGCTGCGGCAACATCGCGGAGGTGGACGCGGCAGGTAAGGCGCTGTGCGCGGTCTGCCGAGACTCGCGGCGCGACGCCAGCCTGCTGTGCGTGGTCGCGAAGGTCCAGCACCTGCTCGCGGTGGAACGCAGCGGCGCGATGCGCGGCCGCTATTTCGTGCTGGGCAGGTTGCTGTCCCCGCTCGACGGCATCGGCCCCGAAGAGCTACCCCTGCAAAAGCTCCTAGCTCGGCTGACCGAAGACAGCGTCAAGGAGGTCATCGTGGCGACTCCACCCTCCGTGGATGGGGAGGCCACGGCCCTGCTGCTGGCGCGGGAGCTGTCGGCGCGGGGCGTGGTCGTCAGCCGCATCGCGAGCGGCGTGCCCCACGGTGGAGATTTGGAGTTCGCCGATCAGATCACGCTGGGCCGCGCCATCGAGGGCCGCCGCAACCTTCAGTCTCGTTGATCCGGCGCGGGCTTGCTGAGAGCATGAGCGCATGTCCACCCCCCGTCATGTCATCGTCTCCCAAACAGCTCCGGCCCCAGTCGCCGCCTACTCTCAAGCCATCGCCTCGGGTGATCTGCTGTTTTGCTCGGGCCAGATCGCGCTCGACCCCGGCACCGGGCAAATCGTGCAGGGAGGCATCGAAGCCGAGACCGAGCGCGTGCTCGAGAACCTGAAGGCAGTGCTGGCCGCTGCCGGCGCGAGCCTCTCCGACGTGGTCAAGACCACCGTCTACCTGGCAGATTTCTCCGAATTTCAGGCCATGAACGAGATCTACGTGCGCGCCTTTCCGCAGGATCCACCGGCGCGCACGACCGCCTTCGTCTCGGCGCTACCGCGCGGCGCCAAGATCGAGCTAGAAGCTATCGCGCGCCTGCCCTGACTGGCAGCCGGCGTTGCTACTCCTCAGGAACTCCCATGAACGCCCCCTCTGATTTCGACGCGAAGCTGCTGAAAGCTTCTGCTGCTGATGCGATCGGCAGCTTGACCCAAGCTGGTGCGCACGCACCCGCGCTGGTCGAGGCCTGGGTCAAGGCGGGCAACGCCGCGGCAGTCGCGGAAGTCGCCGAACGCGCCAATGGTCCGGCGCGCAAGGCAGCGCGACGCGGGCTCAACGTGCTCAAGTCTCGCGGTATCGCGGTGCCGAAGACGACGCGCGTCAGCGCGCTCGCCGGCGAGAAGCCGGCGGAACGAATCGTGGCGCTGATGCTCGCGCCCGACAGCCTGGGTAACGTGCTGTTCGCCATCACGACCCCTAACCTCACCGCGCGCTCCAAGGTGGCGTTCGTCTACATCAACGACGAGCTCGGGATACACCGCGTCGACGTCGGAGAGCTGAGCCAGTCGCAGCTGCGTGACGCGCTGGCCAAGGCGATGCCGGGCGCGCGCCATAAAGCCGTCTCAGTGCCGGTGGAGTGGGCGCGCCGCCGCATCGCGGATGCGCGCGCGCATCACGCCGAGCGCAAGATCCCCGAACCGCTAGGCTTCGCGAGCGCCGATTCGCTGCTCAGCCCCGTGCCCGCGGAGCCGGTCGCGCATCCCTTCGACGCCGAAGGCTTCGAGCTCTCGCTCGAGGACGCCAGCGACATGGTCAAGAGCTCAGCCGAGCTGCACCAACTGCCGGAGCTGCAGGGTTGGTTACCAGAGCGCGCCGCGGTGGACGAGCTGTTCGTGCATGTCGGGCAGGCGCTCTCGGAGGCCGGTCACGATCCCGCGAAGGAACCGCCTCCCGACGCGCTGCGCGACACCTTGCTGGAGCAGATCGCTGCGGCAACTGACCGCTACTTCACGCCCGAGCGCCGTGCGCGCCTGGTGATAGCGCTCAAGGACGCTGCGCTGAGTGCCTTGCCGCGCGACGGCGAGGCCAAAGCGCTGCAGATCTCGGCCCTGACCAAGGTGATCAGCGAAGCCGGTCTGATCACCAATCCGCCACGAGAGATCCCGTTCTTGCGCGGTTACTTCGAGAAAGCGGTCAGCCTGCTGGCGCTGCAGAACCAAGGCCGGCTGCGCATCCCGGTACCACCGCCCGAAGCTACCGCAACCTGAGGTCAGAGCTCGACGCGCACGTCGACGAAGCTGCTCTCGTCGTCGGGGTCGGCGTCATTGGCGAACACCTGGTAGACGGGCCCTCCGGCGCCACAGGTCAGCTCGGCGCTGGTCTCGTCCGAGCCGGTCTCTTCGCAGCTACCCGCCACCACGGTGCCGATGTGAGCCCCGTTGTCGCCGGCGCTAGCCGAGATGCTGTAATCGCCCGCGTCCGGGAAGAACACCCGGACATCGCTGTCGGCTCCCTTGATCTCGCCGCCGGTCGCGTTGGCGCTGATGCTCATGATCTCCACCACCACGTCGCTGTGGAAGGCAGGGTCGCGACTGTCGACATACACGTTGTCGCTGACGCCCCGCACGTAGATGTCGGCGCCGCAGCGCACGTCGGTGTCGGTCAAGGTGCTGGCCTCCAGCAGCTCGTCGTCTCGGCCTTCCGGACGCAAGATGTTGCAGTTTTCGAGGCCGTGGTTCACCACGTTCAGCGTCGTCGCCTCCCCCACGTAACTGACGTCGATGTTACCCTGGTTGATCGGACCGTCGCCGTCGTTCTGAACGAACAGGACGCCGTTGAACTCGGGGGGGAGCGCCACCGTGATGTGCGAGCCCAGGCCATTGGCGGCGTCGTGGCGGCTTGCGGAAATGGTGATGCCGTCGGCGTCGGAAACCACCGCCAGATCCAGGTTCTCGGCCAATTCGCGCTCGGCCTCGACGTCCTGATCGTGCCCGCGGTAGTTGAACGGCTTGAATATCGCCGCTACCTCGGCCTCGTCGCCGCCAGTGACGAAGATGTCGCCGTAGATGCCCTGGATGGTGACGTTCTGCCCGACCGCGTAAGGGACGCTCTCGGACTGCGACTCGCCCTCGTGCACCTTGAGCGATTCGGCACAAGTCGCGTCCTTGCCCTCCTCGGTCTTGCAGTCCGTGACCTCACAGCCACCGAGCACCAACGCCCACAGGGAGAGCACCGAAACGGAAGCGAAGAACGCTGTCATGGCATACCTCGGCTCCTTCATACCCCGACTCGGGGCCGATCCTTCCCGGGCTCAGCGCAGCCCAACGTCGGCCCGGCTGACGCTGTTATAAGCCCACGGATTTCAAGCACTTCTCCCGGAATGCGGCGAGCAGCTGCTGGCTCACCGGCCCCGGCCTGCCCGAGCCTATACGCTCGCCATCAACGCTGACGACCGGCACCAGCTCACGAATGCTGGAACAGACAAAAACCTCCGTGGCGCCCTTCAGCTCTGCCAAGGGCAAGCTCGCCAGACGCACGCCGAGCTTCAGCTCATCGGCGACCGCGAGCAGCGTCTCGCGTGTGATGCCAAGCAGGATACCGTCCTCTTCCGGCGGGGTGACC
The DNA here is from genome assembly GCA_035281385.1 of Polyangiaceae bacterium. Classification (GTDB taxonomy): domain Bacteria; phylum Myxococcota_A; class Polyangia; order Polyangiales; family Polyangiaceae; genus PMG-095. Next base: position 33,188 of record DATEDZ010000278.1, on the reverse strand, counting down.
AGCGTTCCATCCGGCAGCACCGCGAACACGTTGGACGTGGCTCCCTCGACGACTCGACCCTGCGCATCGACAATCAGTGCCTCGTGCGCCCCCGCGGCGCGGGCCTCGCGGGTGGCCAGCACGGCCACGAGGTAGTTGCCGACCTTGGCTCCCGCGGCGGCGTTGTAGTCGGTGACGCGCTCGGTGCGATAACTGACGACGCCCACGCCATCCAGGTAAGCTTCGGGTGGCGGCGACTTGAGCGGCGTCACGATCACGACGCGCAGCGGATGCCGCGATAATCCCGGATCCAGGCCCAGCAGCTCGCCCACGCCGCGCGTGAGCATCAACCTCACGTTGGATTCAGCGTTGCCCGCGCCCACGATCGCCGACTCCACTTCGCGCCCGATCTGCTCCAGGCTAACCGGCAGCTCGATGAAGACGCGCGACGCGCTGCGGGCCAGGCGCAAAAGGTGCCGGTTGAGCGCGAACGGACGCCCGCCGTAGGTGCGCAGCGCCTCGAACACCGAGTCGCCGTACAAGAACCCGCGATCGAACACGCTGACCTTGGCTGCTTCGGGCGCCATCGGCCGGCCGTCGATCATCACGAGCGAGGTCAAGCGCCCGGTCCCACGTTGAGCACCTCGGAGCCACCGAGCCAGATCAGCTCGACCTCGAGACGTCGATTGCTCTCGATGCTGATACGCGGACGCTGCGACCCATCGCCACGCGCCTCGACGCGCAGGTCGACCAGGCCGTCCGCATCGAAGGGATAGCGACTGACGCCGAATTCGTCGACGCGGCGCAGCTTCCAAGTCAGACGGCGCTTGGTCGAGTCGTAGCGCAGCCCGAATAGGTACTCGAGCAGCACGGCGATCGGCGTGATGCCGGTCCAGCCCACGAAATTGCTACGGCCGCGGCCCTCGCTCGGCTTGTCCGGGGCATGATGCTCCCAAACCGAGCGCGTCTTTTCGAACGACTCGATCACGTTGAAGTAGTGATTTTCGGCGATCTGCTGGGCCAGCTCCTCGAAGCCGCGCTCGCTCAGACCGCGCAGCACCATGTAGTTGGTTGGCGCCCACACGCCGCCGAGCCAGAGGCCACCGTCACCGTCGTAGCCCGGCGTATCGGCAGACAGACTGGGAATACGGTGTAGACGCCGAAACTCACTCTGCTGGTCCAGGTGCGACACGAAGCGCCCCAGCCGCTCGGTCGGGACTACGTCGGCCAGCAGCGCCCAGTAGGCGCCGATGGTCTTGACCTCGGTCAGGCGCGTCTGCTCCTTGCGCAGGTCGTGAAAGAAGCCGGTGCTTTCGTCCCACAGGTGCTGGTTGATCCAGGGAATCAGCGCCACGTTCTCTTCAGCAAAGTCCTGCACCTCGTCGCGGCGACCGAGCACGTCCGCGAAGGCCAGCACGATGCGGTTATTCAGCACGGCCTGCAGCGTTGCGTCGACCCAGGTGCGATGCGCGTGGTCGAGCTGCGTTTGCGCGCCCGTGGGAATACGCGGTTGGTTGTCCATGCCGCTCGAAAGGCCGGTGCCCCAGTAACTGCCGTTCGGCCAGGTGCGGTACTTGCGGTTCCAGAGACCATAGGCGACCAGCGCCGGAAACACCTGGCTTATGCGATCGCGATCTCCGAACTGCAGCCAGTACTCCCATTCGCTGAAGCCGAGCACGTTCGGACCACTGCCGGCGGGATCGAAGCGGCTATAGCATTCCGTGCCATTGCCCTCGCGGAACTGGCGACAGATGCCGCCGTCGGGATGCTGCTTGCCGTAGAAGTTGTCGAGCGTGTTCTGAAACTTGAAGGCGCGATCCCCATAGCGCCCGAACAGGGTGATGAACACCGAATCCCACATGTACAAGCAGTCGTTGAACATGGTGGACGCAAAGTCGGAGACGAAGCCGTTGTCGTCGGTGGCGCGCCGAAAGTTCTGAAACGCGATCTCCCAGCAGCGCCAGTAGCATTCGACGGCGGTCTCATGACCGGGCCAGTGCGGTACCGGCAAGAGACGCTCGCGAGCATCCTGATAGGTCGGGAAATCCCGGGACGGTCGCCGCGGCCGGCGCAGAAAAGGATTCTCGTGGGCAAACGGGATCTCGACGTACGTAGCGACGTAGCTGGTGTCTAAGGGCCGGTTGCGCAGGTTGAGCGGGTTTCGCATCGCTCTAAAATTCTTCCAGATATCCGCGGGGTTCCACAGGCCGGCCAGATGGCTGATGGGGCCTGCCCAGCCCCTTTCGAATACCACATCCGGAGCGCGGCGCCTCGAACAGGCCGCACGGCCTGGCCCCGAAGAGCCGGCGGGCACACGAGGGGGATTGCCGGACCGCGCGGTTAGACCTAGGAGAGGTCCGGCGCAGCCAGATTCCCCACGTTTTCGAGGCGAGGGCCCCACGGCCGTTAGTGTCCGCCGGCGTGCAGGGCCGGGGGCCTGGTTCGCTCGACGACACCCCTTCGGAGCTGTGCTACCCCGCCCCGCGTAACCATGTCCGATCAGCTCTCCTCCGAACTCGCCTCGCTGAAGATCGATCGGAGTACGCCCCGGCCAAAGGGCAAGAGCCCGATCGGAACGGTCGTGATCGTGCTGATCGTCCTAGGAGCGCTCGGCGCCGGCTACAAGCTCGGCTTGCCGTACTTGGAAGCGGCGGTCTTCAAGACCGAGGTGGACGTGACCGAGGTCATCACGATGTCGCCTGCCCAAGCCTCGGTCGAGCTGACTTCAACCGGATACGTGGTGGCACAGTCGGTTTCGGCGGTTGCGGCCAAGGTGGCCGGTAAGGTCAAGGCACAGCGCGTGCGCGAGGGTATGAAGGTCAAGGCTGGCGACGTCCTGCTCGAGATCGACCCTACGGATCAGCAGGCCAACATCCTTGCCGCGCAGAGTCAGGCGGCGGCCGCCCGGGCGCGGATTCAGATGGCCAGGGCTGGTCTTGCGGAGGTGGAGCAGCAGGCGCAGCGCGCCAATAACCTCGCCGCCGAGGGCATCGGACCGAAAGGCGCGGCCGACGACCTGCACGCGCGCGCAGCCTCGCTCAAGGAGCAGGTCAAGGCATCGGAGGCGGAAGCCAAGGCGCAGGATGCACTGGTCAACGCGCTGAAGGTAAACCTGAGCAGCTACACCGTGGTGGCACCGATCGCCGGCACGGTCGTGAACAAGCCACCGGAAGTGGGCGAGTTCGTCGGGCCGCAGCCGGCCGGAGTGGCCATCGACATGGGCGGCGTGCAGATCGCGGACTTTACCACGCTGATGGTGGAGACCGACGTACCCGAGCAGCGACTGTCACAGGTCAAGATCGGCGGGCCTGCCGAGATCGTGCTCGATGCCTTCCCGGGCAAGCGCTATCGCGGCAAGTCCACCGAGGTCACGCCCAAGGTCAACCGCACCAAGGCCACCGTCACGGTCAAAGTGGCATTCGTGGACGACAACGACGGCGTGCTGCCGGACATGGCCGCGCGCGTGAGCTTCTTGACCAGTGAGCTCGACAAGGAGGCCATGAAGGCTCCTCCCAAGACCATCATCCCGGCCAGCGCGGTCGTGGACCGGGCCGGCGCCAAGGTGGTTTTCCGGCTGGAGGACGGCATCGTGCGCCTGACGCCGGTCGCGCTCGGGCCGGCGTTTGGCAGCGGCTTCGAGGTGCAGAGCGGCGTGAGCTCAGGCACCAAGATCGTGAACAACCCGCCGCCTGGGCTCGCGGACGGGCAGAAGATCAAGGAAAGGAACGCGGGATGAGCGAGAGCAAGGGTAACGGCAAGAGCGATATCATCTCGCTCAGCAAGGTCGGAAAATCGTTCTGGCGCGGTAAGGAGCGCCTGGACGTGCTCAAGGATCTCGACCTGACCATGAAAGAGGGCGCGTTCGAGGCCCTGATGGGCCCGTCGGGTTCGGGCAAGTCGACGCTCTTGAATTTGATCGCGGGCCTCGACGTGCCGACTTCCGGGTCGCTCAAGGTCGCCGGCTCGGAGCTGAGCCAGATGGACGAGGGCGACCGCGCTGCTTTCCGCGCCGCCAACATCGGCTTCGTTTTCCAGACCTACAACCTGCTGCCCGTCTTGACCGCGGTCGAGAACGTGGAGCTGCCTCTGCTCCTGGCCAAGTTACCGGCGTCGGAGCGTCGTAAGCGCGCCGAGACGGCGCTCAAGGTCGTCGGGCTCGAGCAACGCATGGGGCACTACCCACGTCAGCTATCCGGCGGTCAGGAGCAACGCGTCACCATCGCGCGCGCCATCGTGACCGATCCGAAGATCATCGTAGCGGACGAGCCGACCGGTGATCTCGACCGCGACAGCGCCAACGACATCCTGAACCTGCTGGGCAAGCTCAACACCGAGTTCAACAAGACCATCGTGATGGTGACGCACGATCCGGCGGCCGCGGAGCGCGCTGCGATCGTACACCGGCTCGACAAGGGAGCGCTAGCGCTATGACGCTGACGAGCATCGCGGCGCGCAACATCGGACGCAACAAGCTGCGCACGGCGCTAACCGTCGCGGTGGTCGCGATTGCCATCCTGTTCTTCCTGCTGCTACGCACCGTGGTCTGGTCGTGGACCAGCGCCGCAGAATTCTCGAAGAAGGACCGCATCGCCAGCCGACACAAGGTCAGCTTCATCATGCAGCTACCCAAGCGCTACGCAGAGGAGATAGCGACGATCCCCGGCGTTACTGCGGTCTCTTACGCCAACTGGTTCGGCGCCAAGGACCTGAAGAACGAGCAGGACTTCTTCGCGACCATCGCCACGGATCCGCAGTCGCTGCTCCAGGTTTACAGCGAGATCAAGACGAGCGAGGCCGAGAAACAGGCTTGGTTCGGGGATCGGCAAGGCGCGCTGGTCGGCGATGCCCTGGCCAAGAAGAAGGGCTGGAAAGTCGGGGACAGGGTCACGCTGTCGGGCACCATCTACCCCGGTGACTGGACCTTCAACATCCGCGGCATCTACACCACCAGCACTACCAACGTGGATCGCTCCACGCTGTGGTTTCACTGGAACTACATGAACGAATCGCTGCCCCCGCGCCAGAAGGACATGGTGGGTTGGATCGTCACCAACATCAAGGATGCCAGCACGTCAGGGCGCATCTCGAAGGAGGTCGACGCGAAATTCGAGAATCGCGATCTACAAACGATCACGATGAGCGAGGCTGCGCTCAATCAGTCCTTCCTGGGCATGTTCGCAGCGGTGCTCAATGGCATCGACATCGTGTCCATCGTCATCACTCTCATCATGGGACTCATCGTGGGCAACACGATCGCCATGGGCGTGCGCGAACGCACCAATGAGTACGGCGTGCTGCGTGCCATCGGCTTTCTCCCCAGTCACATCGCGCGTTTCATCCTGGCCGAGGGCCTGGTGATCGGCCTGCTGGGCGGCGTGATCGGTGTCATGCTCGGCTATCCGCTGGTCAATAGCGGCATGGGCCGCGTCATCGAGGAGAACATGGGCCAGTTCTTTCCGCAGTTCCGCGTCCAGCCCGAGATGGCGGTATTTGCCTTCGGTCTGGCGCTCCTGCTCGGGCTCGTCGCGGCGATCCTACCGGCCCGTCAGGCGGCCAGGCTGCAAGTGGTCGATGCCCTCAGGCGAGTCGGTTAAGGAGTAAGACCATGATTCCTCTCTCGTACAACGTGCGAAGCCTGATGGTGCGCAAGACGACCACGTTTGCCACCGCCTTCGGTATCGCGCTCGTGGTGTTCGTGCTGGCCGCCGCGCTCATGCTCTCGGAAGGCGTCAGCAAAACGCTCGTGGCCGGCGGCCGAACGGACAACGCTATCGTAACGCGCAAGGGCGCCGACAACGAGATGTCGAGCAGCATCGAGAGCAAGTCGATCAGCTTGGTGCTCGCCACGCCCGGCGTGAAAAAGGACGAAACCGGCGCGCCGCTCGGCGGTGGCGAGGTCGTGGTCGTGATCGCTCAGGACCGGCTCGGCGGGAAGCCGGGCCAGATTTCGAACCTGCTGGTGCGCGGTGTGAACGACAACGTGCTCAAGGTCCGCCCAGACGTGCGCATCATCGAGGGCCGCCCCGCCAAGCCCGGCACCGACGAGTGCATCATCGGCAAAGGTCTGGTGGGCAACTACAAAGGCATGGTCTTGGGCGACAAGTTCGACCTCAAGAAGAACCGACCGGTCACGGTCGTCGGCGTATTCGAGGCCGGCGGCTCGTCCTTCGAGTCCGAAGTGTGGGTGAACCTCGAGACCGCACGCACTTCGTTCGGCCGCGAGGGCCTGGTTTCTTCCGTGACAGCGCGGCTCGACTCAGCAGCAAAGTTCGATGCCTTCAAGGCGACCATCGAGACGGACAAGCAGCTCCTGCTCGAGGCGCGCCGCGAGACCAAGTACTACGAGGATCAGTCGCAGGGCACCTCGCTCTTCATCAGCATCATGGGCACCATCATCGCGGTGTTCTGTGCTGCAGGCGCGACCCTGGGCGCGATGAACACCATGTTCGCAGCCGTCGCGCAGCGTAAGCGTGAGGTTGGCACATTGCGGGCTTTGGGCTTCTCCAAGTTCCAGATCCTCGCGTCGTTCGTCATGGAGTCCAGTGTGCTGGCGCTGGTAGGCGGCCTGGTAGGGCTTTTGGGCGCGCTGGTGCTGACGATGACGCGCGTGTCGATGATGAACTTCCAGACCTGGCAGGAGATCTCGTTCTCCTTCACTGCGACGGCGCAAATCATGCTGACCTCGATCATAGCGGGCGCGGGCATGGGCATCTTGGGAGGCCTTCTTCCCGCGCTCAAAGCCGCTAGCACGTCACCGATCGAGGCGATGCGAGGCTGAAAGAGTGTTGTCAGTTGTCAGTTGTCAGTTTTGGCGCTCTCTCCTCTGACAACTGACAACTGACAACTAAGGGCTTCGCATCCGGACCAGCTCCGCGGCCATACGCTCCCGGACGAGATCACGGAAGGCGTACGAGTCGCCGCCCGCTTCCGTCGCATAGATCGGAGGCAGAATATGCACGTCGGCGCACAATGGGACGATGCGCGCGCTGTGTTTCGCGATGATCGCCTGAGTGCCGTCGATGACGAGCGGTACGATCGGCACTCCTGCGCGCGCGGCGAGCCAGAAGGCGCCACGGTAGAACGGAATGAGCTGGCCATCGGGCGACCGGGTGCCCTCGGGGAAGACGCACAGAGCTTGGCCGGAGCGCAGCATTTGCTCGCAGCGGCGCAGCATCTTGCGGATGCTGCCCAGGTGGCCACGCCGCAGCGCGACGTAGCCGTTGAGCCACATGTTCCAGCCCAGAAAGGGCGCGTAGAAATTCTCTATTTTGCTGACCCAAGCCAGGTCGAGGTACGTGCCGTACACGGCCAGGATGTCGCACATCGACTGGTGATTGACCACGTAGATGCAACCGCTCACGCCCTTCACGTGCTCACGTCCGCTGACGCGTAAGCCCGCAAACGGCGCCCAGGTCAAATAGTGGGCGCCCCAATAGGTGGTGTAGCGGCGTAGCCAGCGACGCTTCGGATCCCACCACGCGGTCAGCGTGAACAGCGCCAGCGCCGGCACGAACAGCACGGCGCAGCTGAGCATCAAGTAAGGCCAGTAGAAGAAATTGTAGACCGCGAGCCCGAACGGACCGAGCCGCGATTGGTACCGGGGCGAGGCTTGAACGTGCTGCGACACGGACGACAGGATCTACCTCTTGGGGTTGAAGCTGCGAATGTACAGCACCAGATTTGCCGTTTGAGTGTCGTCGAAAAGCGCCCCGAATGGCGGCATCGGACCCTTACCCTGCTTGATCGCCAGCTTCAGCTGCTCGTCGCTACGGGTCGCCTGAAAAGCGGGATCACGGAAGTTGCTCGGAGCCGGCAGGCCCTCCGCGGCGGGCACGCCACCGCGACCATCGGAGCCGTGGCACTTGGCGCAAACCGAGAGATACAGGTGCTTGGCCTCGGCGAGCGGGTCGGCCTCGACCTCCTTGCGCTTGCAGCCGGCCTGCACGACGAGCACGGCCGAAACGGCGCCCAGAAGCGCGAAAAACCGCAGGAAACCGCGCATGGCCGCGCAACATCACCCGCAAGCCGGCGCGGGCGCAAGGCCCTACGAAAGGGCCCCGAAATCGGACTATGCTCCGCCCGCGATGCGTATCTCCACTTTGGGACTCCTCTTGGGCCTCGGTCTAGCCGCCTGCAACACCAAGCAACCGGAAGAACCTGCGCCTGCCGACAAGAAGGCCGAGGAAAAGCCAGCGGCGGCAACCAAGGCCGCCAGCGGCGCAGCCGCCGCGCCCGCCTCCACGCCGAGCGCTACGCCGGCAAGCGAACCGAAGGCCATTGCAGCGCCGGCCGACGTCGCAGCTCCTCCAACCGATGCCAAGAAGACCGCGTCCGGTCTCGCCACCAAGATCCTGACGCCAGGCAAGGGCACGCAGCACCCCAAGGACGACGACAAGGTCAAGGTGCACTACACGGGCTGGACCAGCGACGGTAAGATGTTCGATAGCTCGATCGCGCGCGGTGAGCCCACGAGCTTTGGCGTCGGTCAAGTCATCGCCGGCTGGACCGAAGCGCTCAAGCTGATGGTGGTGGGCGAGAAACGCCGGCTCTGGATCCCCGCCAAGATTGCCTATGGCGAAACCGCCCGCCCCGGCTTCCCCGCCGGGCAGTTGACCTTCGAGGTGGAGCTGCTGGAGATCCAGAGCCCGCCGGAGACACCCAAGGACGTCGCGGCTCCGCCGGCAGACGCCAAGAAAACCGCGTCCGGACTGGCCTACAAGGTGCTCAAGAAAGGCACCGGCAAGGATCATCCGACCGCGACCAGCCGCGTGCGCGTGCATTACACGGGCTGGACCAAGGACGGCAGGATGTTCGACAGCTCCGTGACGCGCGGCGAGCCGACCAGCTTCGGGCTCAATCAAGTGATCCCGGGCTGGACCGAGGGCGTGCAGTTGATGGTGGCCGGAGAAAAGGCGCGCTTCTGGATCCCAGGCAAGATCGCTTACGGCGATGAACCGAAGCGTCCCGGCTCCCCTGCCGGTCAGCTCACCTTCGACATCGAGCTGCTCGACTTTACCAACTAAGCCTCCAGTCGCTATACGAACGAGAGGAACAGGAAGGGTGGAAGACCAGAGGAAGAGCATTTTTCGCGCGTCCGCGCGAAAAATCATTTCTTTGGCTCTCCCTTCCTATCTTCCACCCTTCCTGTTGATTCCCTCTCGTGCTCGCTCACGCGAGCGGCACGCGGCCAGAGCGGCGGGCTTCGTCTTCGGGCAGCAGGTGCCCGTGCGCGAGCTCCAAAGGCTGAATGCCGAGCCGATCCATCAGCTGCCGGCTGTTGGTCGTGATCACCACGGTCATGCGCGGATCGTCGCGGAAGCGAATCAGCCGTTCGTAGACGAGCTGGCGTGTCGCGGAATCGAGCCCGCCATCGGGGTCATCGAGGAACACGAAATTGGGTTCGAGGGCCAGCGCGCGCGCCAGCGCCACGCGCTTGCGCACGCCCACCGAAAGATGCGCCGGTAAGGTATGAAAGTCGTTTTGCGCCACGCGCAGCTGTGACAAGGCCTCACGAGCGCGCGTCTCGAGCTCCTGATCGTCAATCCCGAACACGTCCGCGTGATAACGCAGGCCGAGCGTGACGTTGCCGAGCGCGCTCAGGTTGGAGAGCAGGCCGCCCTGGCTGAACACGAAGCCGCGCCGGACGCCCTGTCGCATCAGCTCGCTCGGCTTCTTGGCGATCGCCAGGTGGCCGTCCAACCACACGTGGCCCGTCGTGGCGTTGAGCAAGCCGGCGCACAGGTACAGCAGCGTGGACTTACCCACACCGTTGTCGCCGGTCACGACCAGCGTGCGGCCGGGTGGGACGTGCAGCTCGGTTTCGCGCAGCACCCACAGGTCGCCATAGCGAAACGCTGCGTCTTCGAGCCACAGGCCGTCTTTCATGGCGCCGGCAAGGGAGGGCCCACCAGCCAGTAGAAACCGGCGGTCAGGGCGGTGTTGTAAACGACGCAGCCGAGCAAGCTCATCACCACGGCGCGACTGGCTTTTTGCGGCACTTCGGTGGGCGAGCTCTGCACCTCCAGCCCGAAATGGCAGGAAAGCCAACCCACGATGGTGCCGAGACCGACGCCCTTCACGAAGAACAGCACCAGATCATAGGGCATCAGGCTACCAGCCACGCCTTGCTGAAAGCTCGAAAGGCTGGCCCCCGACGACAGGATGCCGATCGCGAAGGCGGCACTCAAGCTCACGATACTGAAATAAATCATCAGCGCTACGACGCTGACCACGCAACCGATCATGCGCGGCAGCACCACGTAGCGAATCGGATCGACCCCCAGCGACGAGAGCGCCAGAACCTCCGAGTTCACTTTCATGTTACCGAGCTCGGTCGCGATGGCGGTGCCGGAGCGCCCCGCTACCACGATCGCCGTGATCAGCGGCGCCAGCTCGCGCACCACGACCGCCACCAGCACTCGGCCGATCAGCTCGCCGTCGGCCGGGACCATCATGGTGGTTTGAATGATGATGCTGGCGCCGATCAGCATGCCGATGACGCTGACCAGGGACAGCGCCTGCACACCCGTGAACAGCACCTGCGTCAGCATGATCGCGTGCACCAGCCGCCGCGCCGCGGCGCCGGGCGCAAAATCGGCGGTCAGAGCGTCGCGCAGCGTGCCGAACAGCGCCCCAATGTCCGAAAACCCGGTGATGGTTTGGCGCCCCACACGCTCCACCCAGCCGGCCTGCCGAGCGTCGTGCGACCTCGGATCGTACGGCAGGGTGGAACGCACGACTCACATACCTCGTGACGCGGGGCGGCTAGAGCTAACCTTTGAGCGCCGCCAGCCGAGCCTTGGCGTCGGCCAGACCATCGGTCTGCACCGCGCGCTCGTACATTTGGACGGCTTTCGGCTTCTCGTCGAGCTTCTCGTGGATCTGCCCCAGCCGGAAGAACACCATGCTCTTCTTGATCGGCCCGCTGGTCTCATCGAGTTTTTGCAAGAGCAGCGCGCGGTACATCTGCTGCGCCTTCTTGTGATCGCCGAGCTGCATCGCAACGTCGCCGAGCAGCGTAAGCACGTTGATGTTGCCAGGCTCGATGCGGAAAGCCTTATCCAGCTCCTCCAGCGCCTTCTGCACTACGCCGTCTGCCAGATAGGCCGCAGCCAGGCGCCGGTGGATCTCCCCGAGCTCCTTGGTGCGCTTGGTACCGAAGCTCTCTACGATACGCTGTAGTACCTGTGCCGCGGCCGTGCCGCGGCCGGACGCGCTGTACTGATCGCAGAGCTCGAGCAAGATTTCGCGGTCATCCGGCTTCAGCTTGCTAGCTCGCTCGAGCAGCTCGGCCGCCGCCACGTGGTCGCCGCGCTGCTTGCTCTGGATGGTGGCGGCGTGTCGCAGGATCTTCACGGCCTCTTCAGGCTTGCTGGTCAGCTCGGCATCACGTGATAGCAGGCTGCACAGCTTCTCCCATTCCTTGCCGGTCTGGTACAGCCCGCGCAGCCGATCACGCAGATCCGCGCTCTGCTCGTCGTGGACCAGGCCGCGTTCGTAGGCGCGCGCCGCCTTGTCCGCGTTGCCGAGCTTTTGCTCTGCCTCGCCCAGCTCCACGGCCAGCGCCACCGCGGCAGGCCCGGTTGCCATGTCCAGCAAGCGGCTGACGATTTCGGACGCCGCGGCTAGATCATTCTGGGCCTTGTAAAGGCGGGCCAGCGCCTCGAGCGCGCCCTGATGGTTCGGATCGCGCTCCAGCACGCCCCGGTAAGTATCGATGGCGCGCGCGCGGTCCCCCAGTCGACCGTCGTACACCTCACCCAAGCGCACTTGGAAGCGCAGCTCGCTCGCGGTGTCGCCGCGCTCGCGTGCCGCGCTGATCTGGGTCGACAGCAGCTCGGCCAGCTCCTCGTCGCGCTGCGTCTTTTCGTACAGCTCACTGAGCGCGACCACCGCCTCGCTCTGCCCGGGCTCCTCGTCGAGCACCGCGCGCAGCAGGTCGATGGCGGTGTCGAGCGACTGGAACTGGTCCCGATTGAGCGCTGACAGCTCGAGGCGCAGCGCGGTGCGAGCCGCCGGCGACTCGGCCATGTCGACCAGGCGTTCCAGCAGCCGTCCGAGGTCCTGGTGCCGCCCCGCCAACGGATATAGGGCACGCAGCGCGCTGGCCGCGTCGCGATCGTTCGGGTCGTCCTCGAATAGCTGCTCGAACAGCTCGGTCGCCTTGGCCACATCGCTCAGCTGGTCGCGCGCCAGCTCCGCGGCGCGCCGACGTAGCGCCCGAGTAGCCGCCGCGTCCGCGCTCAGCTCGGCCTGACGCACCGTCAGCTTGAAGGTTTCGGCATAGTCCGAAGCCGCCTCGCGCAGGCGACACAGCTCAGCCAGCGCCCACAGGTTGGTGTCATCTTGCGCGAGCAGCTCGCGCAGCACGGCCTCGGCAGCCGCCAGATCACCGCTCGATTCGGCCAGCGCCTTGGCCTGGCGATAGAGCTCCTCGCGACGTGATTCATCCACCTGCAGCTTGGCGCGACGGCGCAGCGTGACGAACAGATCCGCCTCGCGCCCCGGCGACCGCTGTAGCTGCTCGACCGCTTGCAGCACTTCGTCGTTCGAGGGATCGAACTCGAGCGCCTTCTTCAAGGCTTTTTCGGCCGAGGCGTTGTCGGACGCCCGATCGCGGTACCAGCCGGCCAGGCGTAGCGACAGGCTCACGCCAGCCTCCGGGGTCAGGTCGTTCTTCATCGAAATCGCGCTCGACAGCGCCTGGCAAGCCTTGGCCCAATCGCCGGTGATGCCAGCGAGCCGCTCGATCTCCTCCAGCAGCGCAGCGTCCTCGGGGGCCTCGGCCAGCCCCAGCTCGATCACCGCCTGCGCGGCCCTGGGATCCTTGCCCTCTTCTTCCAGCACGCGCGCCAGGCTGCGGCGCATGTCGATGCGCGCGTCCACGCTGTCTGCGAAGCCAACCCGTTTTTCATAGAGCTTGGCCAGGCGATCAATCAGGCCGCGTGCGCGATAGACCGATTCGAGCATCTCCGAGACCTCTTCGAACAGATCGGCGTGCTCGACCAGCTTCTCCAGCTCGGCCACGGCCGATTCGTGCGCTGGCACGCGCTCGAGCGCCATGCGCAGCGAGCCGAGACCACGCCCCGGTTCCTCGAAGCGCTCGATCTGGATCTGAGCCAGGCGGAAGTAGAGGTCGGCCTGGCGTTCGTCCGAGCTCTCGATCGAGACGCGACGCTCCAGGATTTCGGCCACCGCCTGGTGCTCGCCGAGCCGCGTGTGCAGACGATCCAGCGCGTCCAGGAGCTCCGGCTGATCGCCGGCTTGTTCGACGGCTCGCTTATAGGCACCGACCGCGCGCTGGTCATCCTTCAGCTCGAGCTCGGAAATACGCCCAAGCCGCACGAACAGCTCGCGTGCCACTTCTGGATCGAAGGTCGAGCCGGCGCGATCCGAGAGGGCGTCCGCGTAGCGCGCAAAGCCCGACGTGGCGCGCGACAGACGCTCGAGCTCCGTGTGAAGCTCCAAGTCGTCCGGCCGTTCGCTGATGGCGCGGAGCAGCGCGCTCTCGGCCTCGGCTTGTTTGCCCAGGTTGCCTTCGAGCACGCGCGCGATGATGCGCAAAGTCTGGACGCGCTCGGTCGGTTCGGTCTCCACGCTGAGCCGCAGCTCCAGCACCTCGCACAGCTCCGCGTGACGTCCGCCCTGCTCCAGCACCGGCACCAGGATCTCCGCGACCGTGCGCCGCAAATCCTCGTGACCGCTGCCGATCTCGCGCACCGACGCGATCAGCTCGGCATCCGCGGGAGCCTCACCGAGCGCCAGCCGGTACGCGTCGAGCGCGTCTTCGAAGCTGTCCAGCTTGGAGGCCAGGATGTTGCCGATCTCCTTGCGCAGCTTGGCGCGCTCTTCGGCGGTCTCGGCAGAGCTTGCCTGGAGCTTCAGGCTCTCGAGTAGCTCGGGCCACATCGACTCGGCGCGATACAGGCGATTCAGCGAACCCAAAACGCCACTGTCGCCAGGCCGCACCGTCAGCGCTTGCTCCAGCACCTCGATCGCCTTGCGCTTGTCGGAGAGCTGCCTGTCGTAGCAGTCGGCGGCACTGACCAGCAGCGTGTATTTCAGGTCGTCGTCGTCTTCAGTCAGCTCGACGCGGCGCAGGTACAGCTCGACCAAACGCGCGGCATCGCCCTTGTTCTCGTAGAGCTCGATCAGGCAGTCGACCGTGAACGCGCTCTGAGGATCGAGCTCGAGCGCTTTCTCGTAGCCGGAAATGGCGCCCGCGGCATCATCGAGCATGTCGCGCTTGGCCTCGGCGACGCGACGCCAAACGCTGGCGCGCTCCTCGTCGTTGGGCAAGAGGTCGGCCTTGGCGGTCAAGACTCGCACCAGAGTCGGCCAGTCGCTGAGCAGTGTGGCCAACGACTCCATCTTGCTCAGCGGCTCGATGTCGGTTTCGTCTGCCGCAAACAGGCGCCCGTAGGCCGAAAGCGCCTTGCGCGGATCATCACGGCGCTGGTTGTGCACGTTGGCCAGCGTCGCCAAAATCTCGCGCTTATCGCGCAAATCGGGGTGCTCCTCCAGCACCGCCTCATAAGTCTCGGCCAGCGTGTCCCACGCCGCGGTGCGCTCTGCCAGCCGCTCGTATTCCGCGCGGGTGTTGGCGTCGTCCGGATCCAGGCGCACTGCGGCTTCCAGCGCACGCCGGGCGCGTTTCAGGTCGTCGCCCCGCTTTTCCCAAAGCTCGGCGGTCTCATGCAGGACCCGCACCTTGTCGGACACGTCGTGAGCGAGCTGGTAGCGATCCTCGTTGAGTTGGATCTGGCGGCGCCAGTCGTCCAGCGATTCGTAGAGCGGACGCAGGATGTCCACGACGCGCTCGGTGTGCTCGGGGCTCTTACGCAGCTGCTCGAGCGCGCTGATGGCGTCTTGATGGCGCGGGAGCCCGGCGACGATCTCCTGCAGTTGATCGATGGCGCGCTCCACCTGACCCTGCTCCTGGTGTAGGCGCGCGAGCGCCAGGCGATACTGGGCGGCCTGCTCAGCTGACGGCGCAGTCTCGGCGCGGCGCAGCTGCAGCTCGGCCAGGTCGTCCCAGCGCGAACGAGAGCGGTACAGCTCGGTCAGAGCGTCGAGCGAAACAGCGTCGTCGTCTTGCACCTCGAGGGCTTGCCTATACGTGTCGATGGCGTCGTCTGGCTCGCCGAGCGCGCCCTTCTGCAATCCCGCCATCGTGTGCAGAAGCGCCAGCCGTTCGGCGGGCTCGAAGCGGTGCTCGAGCCCCTGCCGATACAGCTTCACGCGCTCTTCGGAGTCGCCAGACTTTTCGAGCAGCTCGTCGACCGCCCGAAACAGGTCCTTGCTTTCGGGCTCGAACTCCAAAGCGCGCCGGAAAAAGCCCAATGCTTTCTCCGACTCGTTCAGGCCACGAAGCAGCTCGCCGGTGCGGCGCGAAAGCTTCGCGCTGGCCTCGTCGTCGCTCTCGATCTTCTTCAGCTCCTCGGCGTAGATCTCGGCTAGCCGGCGCTCGGCGGAGGCCACCTTGGCTAGGCGCTCGAGCTCGGCGATCGTACCGGTATTGCTGGGGTCCTCGGCCAGCAGCTTGGCCACGGTGTCGAGCGCAGCGACGTAGTCTTCCGTCTGCTCCTCGTAAAGTTTGGCCAGGCGCGTCAAAAGATCACGACGCTCGTCAGGATCCCCGCTGGCTTCGAGCCGCGCACGGATCGTATTCATGACTTTGCTGAAGTCAGCGCGCAAGAGATAGACCGGTTCGAGCAGCGCGGCCGCGCGCGCGCGCTCGACCGGATCGGGAGCATCGCTCACCAGGCGCTCCAGCTCGGCAATGGCGCCCTCGTGCTGGCGTTCCTTGGAGAGCGCGCTTTCGAGCTCATCGAAGGCTCGACCGACGTTGTTTTGATGACGCGAGGCAACCCGCGCGATCGCGACGTGGAGCGCCGCCGGTTCGCCCAGGTTGCCGTCGAGCTGCCGCTCGTACAGACCCACGAGCTCGACCCACATCGATTCGGCCGTGTAGAGCGCCTCGAGCGCGGTCAGTGCCTGCTTCTCGAGCGCGATGTCCAGAATGTTTTCGTAGACCTCGATGGCCTTGCGGCGCTCGCCCAGCGCCTCCGAGAGCAGCTTGGCGCGCCGGAACAACAGCGCCTTGCGCTCCTCGTCGCCGTCCGCGATCTCGGTGCGCCGCTCCAAGATCTCGAGCAGATTTCGAGCGTCGCCGCTCTCCTCGTACAGTGACTCGAGCGCCGCGAGCGCCTGCTTGTCTTCCGCGCGCAGCTCGAGCGCCTTCTTGTAGTAGTCGCGAGCCAGGTCGCGATCCGCCAGCTTGTGACGCGCCAGGTCGGCGATTTTCAGCGTGACGATGAGCTGCACGTCGCCGTCGAAAATCTCCGGCACCACGTCGCACAAGAGCTTCACGTACTCGGCCTGGCGCGAAGTAGCGCCCGCCAAGCGCTCCATGTGATCGAACCATGGCACCATATCCGAGTGCCCGACCGCGGAGCGGACCGCACGTTCCGCGAGCCCGAAGGCGCGCTGGCTGTCGCCGAGCGGACCTTCGGCGACCCGCATGGCCGCTTCCAGGCCATTCAGCTTGTCCATCGGATCTTCACTCGTATCGACTTCGATGAGCAGCGTGGTCAGGAGGCGCTCGTTGTCGCCTTCACCTTCGTAGATCGGCTTGAGGATCAGCGCTGCCTCACGGCGCGTGGCGTTGTCCTGCGACTCCAGCAGCTTGCCGAGCGCTGCGCGGCTCGCCTGGTGCGTGCTGCGCAGGCTGAGCGCGCGCCGGTAGACCTCGATGGCGCCGCTCGGATCGGCCAGGTGCTCGTGCTTGATGTCGCCGAGCTTGGCGAGCAGGTCCAGACGCTCCTCGTCGCTATCGCAGAAGTCCAGGTGGCGCTCGTAGGTCTCGGCCAGCTCCTCCCAGCGCTTGGCGGAACCGAATAGGAACTCGAGCGCGGTCAGCGAATCGCGATTCGGACCAAACTCCGCGACCAGCGCCTGGTAGGCGTCGATGGCTCCAGAAACGGATTCGAGCTTCTTCCACAGCGTCTCGGCTTCGCGCGTCATCAGGGAGCGCCGCAGCTCGCCATCGCTGGAAGTCTCACGGCGGCGCTGCAGGATACCCACCAAGTCGCGGAAACGCCCGGCGCTCTCGTACAACCGATCCAGAGACGCCAACGCCTCGGCGTCATCCGGATTCTCGTCGACGCGCGACTTCCAAGCTTCGATGGCGCCGGCCTCGTCGTGGAGCACGCTCTGGCACAACGTGCCCAGGCGCCCGAAAAGCTCGCGGCGCAGCCCGCCGTCTTGCTCGTGGTGCACCTGCAGGCGCAGCATCTCGGCCAGCTTGTTGCTGTCGCTCGAGGCCAGGTAGATGCGCTCGAGCGCCTTGGCTGCGGGTAGCACCAGCTCCGGATCGCTCTCGTCGAGCTTCAAGATGCGCCGGTACACGCCTTCGGCGCGCGTCGGATCCGCCAGTAGCTCCTCGTAGGTGCGAGCAACTGCGGTCAGGATCTCACCCTTCACGCCCGGCGTGGCCGCACGCTCACTGGCCTTGGAGAGCACGTCGGCCACGCGCTCGTGAGCGGAGACGCGCCGCCCGATCTCCAGCAGACGCGCGCGTGCGTCGATGTCGAGCGGATCCATCGGTACCAGCTCGGCCAGCGCATCCAGCGCGCCCTGGTCGTCGTGCAGACGATCGTCGCGCAGCATGGAGATGCGGCGCAATAGGTCTCGACGCTCTTCGGCCGACTCGGCGGCGGTCAGCGACTCGAGCCGAATCGCCAGCACGCGCACCAGATCCCGCACCTCGTCCCGCGTCTCGTAGACGGTTTCGAGCGCACGTGCGGCGCGCGGCCTGAGCTCCCCGATGGCCAGCATGCGCTCGGCTAGCTCGCGGGCCTCGTAATCGTTAGGCCGCTCACGCAGCACGTCCTCGACGTGCCCGATGGCCTTCTCGGGTAGCAGCAGATCGAGCTGCAACTTGGCGAGGCGCAGCTTCAGCTCGAAGGCCTCGTCAGAGGCCGCGGTTTCGAGGCGGCGTTCGAGCAGCGCGGACAGCTCCTTGTTTCTACCTTGACGCAGGTAAAGGCGATCCAGGGCACGGATCGCGGCGTCGTGCACCGCGTCGATCTCCAGGATGCGCTCGTAGTAACCGGTGGCCTTGGCGGCGTCCTCGGTGATCTCTTCGCAGATCAGCGCCACCTCGACCAACATGTCGATGCGACGGGCCAGATCATCCGTGGCGCGCGCCGCGCGATCATAGAGCGCCTCGAGCTCACCCCAGCGTTCCGCGGCGGTCAGGATGTCCTTCAGGCGCTGGAACGCCGCCTCATTGCCCGGCGAGAGCGCCAGCACGCGCTCCAGGTAGGGCGTGGCGCCGATCGGATCGCCCAGTCGGTCTTCGTGCAGGCGTGCGGCGCGCTCGGACAGCTCGCTCTCCAGCCCGGCATCGTGCTTGCTACGCAAAACCTCGCGGAAAGCCTCGGCCAGATCCGTGGGTCGCCCCGAAGCCGTGGCAAGCATGTCGGCTCGCTCCCACAGCGCAATCTCGGCGGGGAACTCGCGCACCGCCTGCAGCACTACGTCGAGCGCGCTGCCGTGCGCCCCCAGCTTGTGCTCGTTGACGTCCGCCAAACGACCGAACAGCGACAGGCGTTCCTGCTCGTCCTTGACCTGCTCCAGCAAGACCGAAAGCGCGGAGGCCTCGCGGCGCGCCTCACCGCCGCTGGCATAGCGCTCGGCCAGCACGTCGGCAGCGCGCTTGCGCACGCCGTCCACGGTGACCAGGCGCTCCAGCACCGACATCGCGCGCAGGCTCTGCACGTCGGAGCTGAGCGCTGCGATGGCGCTTTCCAGGGCGTCCTTGGGCCGCGACAGGCGCTCCAGGTACAGCTCGGCCAGCTCCACCTCGCGCTCGGCACGCACCTCACCCGAGGCCACGTCACGATGCTGCGCGATGATCTCAGCAGCGCCAGCCGCATCCCCCGCCGCCAGCAGCAGGCGCGGTAGCGAGGAAAGCGCGCGCTCGTCGCTGCTCGAAAACTCGAGCATGCGACGATACAGACCCACCGCGCGCTCGGGCGATTCGAAGACGGCTTCTTCGAGCGTGGCCCACTCAGCGAGCAGCCTCACGCGATCCTCGTCGCCCGGCGCGCTGACTACGCGTAGCTCCAGCAGCCAGCGCAAGTCGTCGCGCCGGTCGTGCTTGCGCAGGATGTTCTCGAGCTCGGTCGCGGCGTCCGCATCGCTCGGATCCCGCTCCAGCATCTGCTTGTAGATCTTGACCGCGTCGTCGGTGCGCGAGAGCTCGGCATCGTACACGCGGGCCAGCTTCAGCTCCAGCATGCGCCGCGTGGCGTCACCCGACTGCCTGGCAGCGGACTCGGACGAGCCGTCGGTGACGGCAGCCTTCTTCTTTTTCTTGCCTTTCTTGCCCGAAGGCGCCGCCTCGGCCGCCTCGGCCGGCGGGGGCGTCTCGGTGGTCTCGGGGGCGCTGGCAAGGCGCGCCTCCAGTACCTCCACGAACGAGTCCCAGGCGCCGGCCGCGCGTGACGTCTCCTCCAAAAGCTCCAGCGCCAGCTGGCTGTCGGGTGAAAGCTCGTAGGCCTTGCGCGCGTAGCCGGCGGCCGCCTTGCGATCACCCAGGCGCTTACCGGAAACGTCCGCCAAGCGGCTGAGAAGCTCGAGCTTTTCGGCCTCGCCCTCGGCCTTTTCGAAGAGCAGCTCGTAGAGCGGGATGAGCCGGGCCCACTTCTCGTCCTTTTCGTAGAGCGGGAGCAGCGCACGCGCGGCGCGCGTATCGCTAGGATCGACGGTCAGGATGCGATCGTAGGAACGGAAGGCACGCTCTGGCTGATTGAGCTTTTCCTCGTAAACCTTGGCGGCGCGGTACGACAGCGCGATCTTGCTCAGGTTGTCTTTGGCGCGGTCGGCCGCGGTCGAGAGCACCTCCGACAAGCCCTCCCAGTCGTTCTGGCTACCATACAGCTCCTCGAGCGCGTCGAAGTCACCGGTACCCAAATACGACTCGCGCAGCACGCGCAGCGCGCGCGAGTGCCCGGGTGAAAGCTCCAGCACGCGGCGCCAGGTGCGCACCGCCTTGATCGGATCCTGAACGTGCTCCGCGTAGACCGTGCCGAGCTTCTGCAGCGCGGCCAGCTTGCCTTGAGCGTCGGCTTCCAGCTCCACGCGCCGCTCCAGCGCCGAGGCCAGGGTCGCGAAATCACGACTGCGCTCGGATAGCTTCTCGAGCGCGTCCAGCACGTCGCTGCGCGCCGGATCGATCTCGA
Organism: Polyangiaceae bacterium; assembly: GCA_035281385.1. Classification (GTDB taxonomy): domain Bacteria; phylum Myxococcota_A; class Polyangia; order Polyangiales; family Polyangiaceae; genus PMG-095. The sequence continues at coordinate 12,960 of DATEDZ010000278.1, read as the reverse complement.
GCGTCTTCTGGTACAGCTGAATCGCGTCCCCAGGCCGGTTCAAGCGCTCGGCGGCGAGCGCGGCCATCTCGCGCAATAGCGGCAGTTGCTTGGCGCCATCGGCCTGCTGCAGATCCGCCGCGTACAGATCGTAGAGCGGCGCCCAGGCGCGGCGCTTGCGATACAGCTCTTCGAGCCGTTCGCGCGCTTCGCGATCCTCGGGCGCGATCTTGAGCAACGCCGCGTAAGCCTCAGTGGCGTTTTGCGCGTTGGAGAACTGATCGAGCCAGCGGCGCGCGGCCGCGCGGTACAGCTCCTTCTTCTCTTCCAGGTCCGGCGTGATCTCGGCCAGCTTCACCTGGTTCGTGATCAGGTCGCGGTGACGGCCGAGCTTGTCGTAGAGTGCCACGAGCTCGCGCATCTCGACCACGTCGTCCTGGTCGAGCTTGTCGTCGAGCTGCACGATCTGTCCCAGCACCGAGAGCAGGGCGGTGTCGCTCTTGATGTACTGGCGGTAGACGGTGGCGACCTCGCGCAGCACCCCCAGGCGCTCCTCGTACTTCTCGCTGGGTAGCCGCTCGAGCTCCTGCCGCAGCAGCTCGACCAGCGCATTGTAACCCTGCGTCTGCTTGTACAGGCGCTTGAGCGCCTCGCGCGCCTCGGCGTTGTCCGGATCCTGACGCAGCACGCTCTTGTACTGCTCGACCGCCTTCTGGGCGTTCTCCTGCCCCTCGGCCAGCTTACCGAGCTGCGAGCTGAGCTTGGTGCGCTCCTTGCTGCCCTCGGGCAGGGCACGCGCCGCGGCTTGCAGCACCTCCATCAGCCGCGTGTCGTCGTTCAGGCTAGCGTAGTACTCGCGGAAGAACGAGAGCATGCCCGGATTGGCCGGCTCGACCTTGCGAATGCGCTCGAACCAGGGCTCCGCATCCTGGGGCTTCTCCAGCTTTTTCCAGTGAAGCATGGCGATCTGCAGCATGTCCCCGATGCGGTCCGCGTCGCTGCTACCAGTCGCCTTCACTTCTCGCTCGTAAAGCGCGACCAATTCCGACCAACGTTCTGTGCTGGAATACAGGTCCGACAGGAACTCCTTGGCTTCCGCGTGCTCGGGCGCGTCGCGCAGCACGCGATCGTAAGCGCGAGCGGCACGCTCCTTGTCACCGAGGTCCTGCGCGTAGACGCGCGCCAGACGCACACCGGCCGAGACGCGCGACGGAGCGCTCTCGCCGCGATCCGAAAGGCGCTCGAGGACACCAGCGACGTCCTCGTGACGACCGCGCTGACGATACAGGTGCTCGAGCAGACGGCCACCAGCCTCGTTGGTCGGGTCGAGACGCACGGCTTGCTCGAGGCGATCGATAGCCGCGTCGATGGTGGCGTCGCCACTGCCGAAGCGCACGGCCATCTCGGCAGCGCGCATCAACATCGCGCTCTTGTAAGCCTCGTCGCTGGCGCCTTCCGCTTCGGTCAAATAGCTCTGGCGCAGCTCGGTGTAGCGACCGCGGCGGCTCTCCTGCTCCTGCAGCTGCTGCGACGCCTCACGGTCGTCGGGGGAGAGCTCCAGCAGGCGCAGGTACGCAGCCGCCGCTCGGTCCTCGTCGAACAGCTGCTCCGAAACCAGCTTGGCCTGTTGCCTTACCAGCGGCGCCTCGTGCGGCGTGTTCTCGGCCGCCTTGACCGCAATCCCGAGCAGACGTGCGGCAGGCGTCCATTCGCCGCGCGTGGCATGCTTCTCCCGCGCCGCGTCGAGCAGCCTCAGTAGCTCTTCGAGCGAAAGGTCCCCAGCGCCTTCGGAGGCGGAGGCTTGCAGCGAATCCCAAGCCTCCTTCGAGCCCGGTTCAGCCTGCAGTTTTCCAAGCGCGGTGCGGATCTTCTGAGAATCCATTGAGCTATTTCTTTTCCTCTTTCAGCCGAGCCCTCTTGGCCACGGGCGGCTGCGGATCCCTGCCTCGCACGAAGCGAGGGCCGCCGAGAGTACGCCGCGTAATCAGACGTTACAAGCGCTCGAAACCCCTCGGGTTTGATGCTGCTCAGCGCATGGGGTGGGGCACCGCTCGGTTCACTTCAATGGGGACGGGGAGGCGCGCGGCTCCCCTGGCGACCGCGTGCGAGCCGAGAGCTCTTGTCGCTGCGCCGCAATCACTCGCGGATCAGCGCCCAGGCGCGCTGCCTCATCCAACGCCTGCCGGGCGTCGCTGAAACGACCGAGGCCGATCAGCGCGTAGGAACGGCCCAAATGTGCGTCAGCAAATTTCGGCCGGCGCGCCACGATCGCGTCGTACTGAACGAGCGCTCCCGATAGATCGCCACGCGAGAGCGCCAAGGTAGCCAGACCTACTCGATTTTCGAGTGCTTCTGGGTCGGCCAGAAGGCCAGAACGGTACGCTTGCTCAGCACCTGAGGCATTGCCCAGTGACAGCAGAACGAGACCAAGCGCATGCCATGTGGCCGGATCCCGGGGTCCCCGCCGGACCGCCTCGCGCAAGCGCGGCTCGGCCCAGTCGAGCTCGCCCCAGCGTGCAGCCCGGAGCCCTCCGGTCAGCGGACCGAGCGGGTCGCGCGGCGCGACTTCGGCGGCTCGGTCATAGGCCGCGAGCGCCTCGTCGTAACGGTGCGCTATCTCCAGCGCATGACCCAGCTCCACCATCGGGATGGGGCTGGTCGGGCCGAGCTGGCGCTCGAGCGCCTTGGCCTCCGCCTCAGAGGCGCCCAGCTGGCCGCGAAACGCTTCCACGCGGATGAGCAAGCGCCGCTCGGGCACCGCGCTCGGATGCTTTTGCAGGTAGTCGCGCAGAAGCGCGCTGGCTTCATCGGCGCGCCCTTTGTCCATCAGCATGGCGGCGCGCGGCAGCGGTGAGGTCGCGGTCGCCGTGCAAGCCACCAGACAGCACACGCCAAGCAGCCACACTAGCCTCGCGAGCATACGCTCCCCATGTTACCACTCGAGCCCATCTCATGAATGAGATGGGTTCTCTTGGACTTGTTCCCGGGAGCTCGGCTCCCGCCCCATGAAATGAATTCGTTCGGGGGAGGGGACCCGAACAGCCGCGGGACAGCGGCCCCACCCTCAGGTTTTGGGGCCCCAACCCCAAAACTCTAGATGACGATGGAATCCGTAATAGAAAGCGTTGCCGTGATCGGTGCGGGACAGATGGGCGCCGGCATCGCGCAGGTGGCGGCGCGCGCGGGGCTAAAGGTATGCCTTTCGGATCAGGCAGAGTCGCTCGCGCTGGCAGCCAGGGCCAAGCTGGAGCAGCGCCTGCGACGCCAGCAGAGTGAGGGCAAGATCACCGCCGAGGTGGTCGACGGTGCGCTGGCGCGTCTGCGCAGCGGAGGGCCCCTGTTCGGTGTCGAGCAGGCGGATCTGGTGATCGAGGCGGCGCCCGAGCAGCTGGAGCTGAAGCTCGAGTTATTTCGGACGCTCTCCGAGCGCGCCAAGACCACCGCGCTCTTGGCCAGCAATACCTCCAGCCTGTCGATCACGCGCCTGGCGCGCGAGACGGCGCGGCCGGAGCTGGTCGTGGGTATGCACTTCATGAACCCGGTGCCGGTGATGAAGCTGGTGGAAGTGGTGCGAGGCACGCTCACCTCCGCGACTACGCTGAGCCGCGTGCTCGCGCTCGCCACCCAGCTCGGCAAGCAGACCATCGTGAGTCAGGATCGCCCTGGATTCCTGGTCAATCGCATCCTGATCCCCCTGCTCAACGAGGCCTGCTTTGCGCTCGAAGAGGGCGTGGGTGAAAAGCAGGACATCGACGCCGGTGCCCGGCTTGGCCTCGGCCACCCGCTCGGGCCGCTCGAGCTGGCGGACCTGATCGGCCTGGATACGGTGCTGTCGATCGCGGAGATTCTGCAGCGTGACTTCGGCGATCCGAAATACCGCCCGTGCGCCATGCTTCGAAACCTGGTGCAGGCAGGGCTGCTCGGGCGCAAGACCGGCCGCGGCTTTTATGCGTATGACGAGCATGGCAAGAAAAGCTGAGACCGCCGCCATTTTCGCGTTGTGCGCGGTCAGCAGCGCCTGCGACGGCTGTCAGCACGACAAACCGTACAACCCGTTCGGCGTCACCTCGGCGCTGCCCGACGCTTCCGCCGAGCCGCCGCCTACGACCAGCGCCAAGCCCGAGCCGAGCAAATACCGGCCGGCGATCGTGGCGCCAGCCGGCTCTCGCAAGATCAAGATGGGCGAGCTCGTGCTGGACGCGCCGCCGCGCTACCTGTTCGATCGCGCGGTCGTGATTGGGGAGGGAGCGACGCAGCAAGCGGTGGCCTGGGTTAAAGCGGAGCCGGAAGCGCGCGACGTGCCGCTCGGTGCGCTGATCGGTTTCGCGGCGAGCGGGGAGCGCAAGCAGATCGCAGAGCTGCCGAGCTTCGTGCCGAGCGCGCCGGGTTGTGCTCACACCACGCGGCTGGTCCAGAGCGGTCCTAGAAGCGTGCTCGTGGACACGCTGGCCACGTGCCAGATCCCGCTTCTGGCGCGCGTGCCGATTCAGGCCATCAGCGTGATTTCCCCGGCTAGCGCCCAACCCGAAATACTCGCGCTGCGCCTGGCCGCCCCAGCCGCGAACGAGGCGCTGGCGGTCGACGCCGACTCGAGCGATCGCGATGGCGACGGGCGTGAGGACGTCAAGCTCACGCTGACGCTCAGCGGTCCGGACAGCGCCAAAGCCAGCGCGAGCTTGACGTTCCTGGATCGAGCGGCGGGCGTGTCGCGCGATGCCGCGGAGCCGCGCGCCTCGTTGCTGCTAGCGGCCAAGGCGATCCTGGCCAAGGCGGGGCCGAGCGCGATCGCCGAGGTGGATGCGATGCGGCGCCTGCTCGCCAGCCTATGTGCGGAAGGGGCCACCTCACGTGTCTTCGACGCGGAGGGCTCGCCGCTGCGCTGCGGTGACGTCGGCGCCGTCATCGACACGTTGGCCCGCGCTGAAGTGCTGGCGCGCCTGGCCGCGAAGGACCCGCTCGGTGCGGTGTCGGTGCTGACGCGTTCTGACTGGTATTTCAAGAAACTGTCGGCCGATGCCGAGAAAGCCATCACCAAGGAGCTCACCAAGCGGCTGCTCGCCATGGCTCCCACCGCGACGCCGCTAAACGCTCGACCCAAGGCCAGCAAGGGTCCGCATTTCAGCCCGCTGTGGTTCGAGCCGGACGGCAGCCTCCTGATCGTCGGCGATGCCGGCGTGACGCGCGTCACCCCCGACGCAGCGAGCGAGACGGCCGTCGACTCAGAAGCCGGGAGCACGGCCTGGCCGCTCGACGTCGTAGATCCGGGAGGCAAGCGTCTGAGCGGCTCGCTGTGCAGCTGCGACGCTTCCGAGATCCAGCTGGCAACGGTCGACGCGGCGGGCAGTATTCAACCGGGGCTTTCGACTCGGCTGCTTGCGCCGCGTCCGGGCGGCTGCAGAGGCCGGTTTATTTGCCCCGACCCAGTGCCAATTGCGGCGAGCGCCGATGGCTTCTCGGTCTTGATCGCTGGCACGCCGGTCGAGCCGAAGAAGCTCGGACCGGCGCTGCCCAGCCCCGGCTCGGCGCGCTCACCAGACGGCAAATGGTTGGTTATAGCCACGCCGCTCGGCCTGGTCGTGTCCGGGCAAGCGCAGGAGCTGTGGAAACTGCCGGACGCGCCACTCGATACGCGGCGTGCGCAGGACTGTGTGGTCGCCAATGACCGCGCGGCCGTCGCGTGCGTGGTCGATGGCAGGGCCGTGTTGTTCCGCCGGCCGCAGTAGCAGTAGCGGGTTCAGCCCGGCGCTTTGGCGCGCTCGATGTATGAGCGGGTGCGGGTATCGATCTTGATCCACTCGCCTTCGCTCACGAACAGCGGCACGGCGACGGTCGCGCCGGTGCTGATCTTGGCCGGCTTGGTCACGTTCGTAGCGGTATCGCCGCGCGCGCCCGGCTCCGTCTCGGTGATCTGCGCCACGATGTGGGGTGGCAGCGAGATCGACACCGGATTGCCGTTGTAGATGGTGATGGTCACGTCGATGCCGTCCATCAGAAACCCCGCGTCGTCGCCGACCACGTCCCGATGCACGCTCACCTGGTCACCCGTCTTGGAGTGCATGAACACGTACATTTCACCTTCCGGGTAGATGTACTGCAGCGTGCGGTCTTCCACGTCGGCGGGATCGAAGCGCTCACCGGAGCGGATGTTGCGCTCGATGGTGCTGCCGGTGAGCATGTTGCGCATCTTGGTGCGCGTGAAAGCCTGGCCCTTGCCCGGTTTGACGAACTGAAAATCGGTCACCACGTAGGGCTGGCCATCCATCATCAGTTTCAAGCCTTTGCGAATGTCACTCGTGTCCATCGTTTTCGTTCCTGGGCTGGGCTGGGCAGGCCCAGCGGCGGCCCTCCTTTACATGACGATCTGCGGACACGCAAGTAAGCCCGCAGCCAGCGAGGACTGCTAAAGTTCCGCAAGCATTGAGTTCCCCGAAGGAAGTCACGGTACTATCGCGTCCACCCCAGATGGACGAGTACGAGCTCGAGCAGGTCAAGCGCGAGATCGTCGAGAGCCGCGCGCTGACGATCAAGACCAACAATCTCGTCAACGCGCTGGCTGCCGACTTGAAGAGCATCTCCAAGCGCCAGCAGGGCTCGGAGCGGCGCGTGCTGGTGACCAGCGCCACCGGCTACGTCGTGACCATCGCGGTCATCCTGGTCTTCGTCAAGCTGGCCTGGGACATCCGCATCGAGACGGTGCGCGGTGAAAACCGGGAGACGCGCGATCAGCTGGAGCAGCTGCAAAAGGAACAAAAGCTGGCGCTGGCGCGCGAAGAGGCGCGCACCTCCGCCTCACGCCAGGCCGCCGAGTTCTATCGGCTGGTGATCCAGAACAAGCGCCGCGAGATCATCGACGGCTATGCGGCGGTGAGCAAGCTCGAGCTGTCGCCTACCGAGCGGGCGGTGTTCGAGGGAGCGGTGGAGCGCGCCAAGAACGAGCTATCGCTGATCGCGTATCAGACCGGCGTCGATCACATCCGCATGGCGCGCTGGCACGAGGCACAGCAGTCACTGCGCGAGTCGCTTCAATACAAGAGTGACGCGGCGCACAGCCCGCAAGCCAACTACCAGCTCGCGCGCGCCCTGATCGCGCTCGGTCTGCACCGCGAAGCCATCCCGCTCTTGATGCAGCTGTCCGAGTCGTCCGCCGACAAGGAGGTGATGGACGAAGCGACCCTCACGCTCGCTCACGCGCAGCTCGAGATCCAAGCCTGGAACGACGCCAAGTCGACGCTCCGTACTTTCATCCGCCGCTTCCCAACCAGCGCGCACATCAACGAAGCCAAGGGGAAATTGGCGGAAGTGTCCCTCTATCATTAGTTTTCAGTTGTCAGTTGTCAGTTTGGGTTCTTCTCCTCTGACAACTGACAACTGACAACTGACAACTGACAACTGACAACTGACAACTCAGCTCATCCAGTGCCGCCCCACGTCACTCACGCGTTGGATCGTTGTCGACCAACACGAAAGTCGCTGCGTTCCACCAGCCCTTTTTGCGGATCGGCGGATTCGGACCAACGAGAATGGCGGTGTAGGTGCGAGATTCGGTGATTTCGGAGAGACCGGAGGCGTCACGGATATTGGGCCAGGAGTCTTGCAGCAGGACGCCGCCGTCGGCGCCCACCGCCTGCAGCCCGTGATTCGGACTTTCGACCCCGAGCTCCACCGCGCCGAAGCGGACATCGGCCGGGCGCGGCGCGATCGATCCGAAGCTCACTTCGCTGGCAAACGTCAGCGCGATACTGCCTGCGCCGCCGCTCGAGCGAATGTCGACCGGACCCGCCGCCAGGGAGCCGTTCACGCCCTGCAGACCCACAGCGTTGAAGCTGAGCTCCCGCGAGAGCTTGACGACGACCGGCTGCAGCGTGGGCAGGTCGGTCGCGTACTGCTCGCCGCAGATCGCGGCGTCCACGGTGTCGACGTACCAGGCCCCACCCATACAACCGCTCAGCACCATCAGGATGCTGCGACCGATGTCGAGCGAGCCCGGCGGAATCGCCGCCACAGGCCGGGCGCGCAGCGCCGGCATTTCGAGCGGCGGTTTGGGCTCCGGAGCCGCGCCACCTTCACCTCCCGCGCCCGCGCCGCCGGCGCTGGGCTCCGGCAGCTGCGCCGGCGTTACCTTGGCCTCTTCCTCCACGGCGAGCGCGACCGCATCCGTGCAGTCCAGCCCTTCGAGCAGCTCGAAGTCCCCGGCCAAAACCCACGGCTGAATCGCGTCCTCGGCGAAGCTCAAGCCCTCTAGCTCGGTCAGCACCACGGACGTGCCGTAGCCGAGCTCGGCCGACGGCTCGCCGAGGAGCTCAGCCGACGCGCCGTCGGCATCGAGCCTTGCAAAGCACAACCTGACGCTCGCAGCATCGACCACGCCATGAGTGATCGTGAGCACGCTGTCGCCCAGGATCTCGTCGTCCGGATTGACGCGGCCACCCTGGCTCGACACGTCGCCCGTGTTCCCGAAACCACCAAAGCCGCTCGAGTCTCCACCCTTGCCACCGCTCGAGCTACCAGCCTTCGGCTGCTTGGTGAGCTGGTCGTGATCCGTGGTGCAAGCCGCCGTCACGACTGCTCCCAGCAGTGCCGCCGCGACTACCTCACGCGACCTGATCATTCGAGCCAACATAGCCCGCCGCGCCGGCGTGCGCACGTCAGCGCCGCCGGGGCGGCTCCGGCGGCAGCAGCGCATGCGCGAGCTCCAGCGGTCCGTGGCCGCGCCCCAGCCCGGGAGCGTGCCGAATCGCCTGGACCACGAAGTCCCGAGCGCGCTCTACCGAGCCTTGCAGCGTCAAACCTTCGGCGATGCCGGCGGCAATAGCCGAGGCCAGCGTGCAGCCGGTTCCGTGCGTCGAGCGCGACAGGATGCGAGGGCCCTCGAAACGGTGCTCCGCGCCGTCGGCGGTGCGCAGCAGATCCACGACCGTGTCCCCCGGCAGATGCCCGCCCTTCATCAGCACCGCGCTCGGTCCGAGCCCGAGCAGCGCGTCGGCCGCGCGCCCCAGATCACGCGGGCTCGTGATACTGAGCCCAGTCAGGACCTCGGCCTCCGGCACGTTGGGCGTCACGAGCGAGGCCAGGGGCAGCAGGCTCAGCACGAGCGCATCGTGGGCTCCCTTGTCCAGCAGCCGCGCACCGCCCTTGGCCACCATCACGGGGTCGACGATCAGGGGCACCCCGGACGCGGAGCTTTCGCATACCCCGGCGACGGCTTCGATCACGCCGGCCGAGCCGAGCATGCCGGTCTTGATCACGTCGGCGCCAAGGTCGGAAAGCACGACCTTCATCTGCAGCGCCACGAAGCGCGGCTCGATGAACAGCACGTCCTCCACGCCGAGCGTGTTCTGGGCCGTCAGAGCCGTCACCGCCGTCATCGCGAAGCCACCCAGCATGGTGATGGTCTTGATGTCTGCCTGAATGCCCGCGCCGCCTCCCGAATCAGAGCCCGCGACCACGAGAATCCGCGGTTTCGTGCTGGCTTGGTGGGCCTGCTGTCCCATCCCACGCCCTTTAGCACGGGCAGAATTCCGCGCTGGTTCGGCTGAGCCTGGCTCGGTTATGATCAAGGCTTACTCGTGAGCAAGCCGGCCCCGTGAGCGACACCACAGAAGACAGAGCCCAGGAGCTCGTTGGTAAGACGCTCGGCGAGGGCTACCAGCTCGAGGCCCTGATCGGGCAAGGCTCGATGGGCGCGGTCTACCGCGCTCGTACGGCCAGCGCTGGGGAGGTCGCGCTGAAAACGCTCCACCCCCAAATGATGGGCGGCGATCTTTCGCCGCGCTTTCTGCGCGAGAGTGAGCTGGTTCGGGGCCTTAGACACCCGCACGTGGTGCGGACCCTCGACGCTGGCAAGGACGAGAGCACCGGACTGTTGTTCCTGGTCATGCCGCTGCTCAAGGGTCGGGATCTGGACCAAGTGCTCGAGGAGCTGGGGGCGCTCGCGCCACAGACTGCCGTGCGCATCACGCTGCAAGCGGCGCGCGGACTGAACGCAGCTCACCGCATTGGTATCATCCATCGCGACGTCAAGCCCGGCAACCTGATCCTGGACGAGGAAGCGCACGAAATCCTGGTCCGTGTCTGCGACTTCGGCATCGCCAAACAGATGGGCGGTGAGGAGTCGCTCACCCAAACCGGCAGCCAGCTCGGTACGCCCGACTATGTCTCTCCCGAGCAACTCAGAAGCAGCAAGCACGTCGACGAGCGGACCGACATCTGGAGCTTGGGAGCGACGCTTTATCAAATGCTGTGCGGCGGCGCGCCGTACGCCCATATCGAATCGGTTTTCGATCTGATAACCGCCATCATCGGTGAAGACGTGCCCCACATTCAGGATCGCGCACCCTGGATCGAGCCGGGCTTGGCGCTGATCGTGCACAAGGCGCTGATGCGCGACCCGAATCAACGTTGGGCGACCATGGAAGAGATGGCCACGGCGCTTCGCCCCTTTTCGGGCCACGACGAGCGGCTCGACCCTCATCACATCCGCGCAATCGAAGCGGCGTCGCGCCTGCTCGTTGCGGAGCGCGCCAACCTGAGCGACGCCTCGAGCCAGACCTCGATGCCGCTCGCGCTCAGCGCCCGAGCGGACGAGCTCGGCTTGATCAATCGAAAGCTCGACGGCCGCTATCTCGTGAAGTGCCTGATCGGCAAGGGCGGCATGGGCTCGGTCTACGAGGTCGAATCGCCCTCCGGTGAAAGGCTCGCAGCCAAGGTGGTTTCGGCAGGCGTGCAGGGCGCCAATCCGGCGACCCTGCAGCGCTTCGCACGGGAGGCCAGAGCTTCGAGCGCGATCAGCAGCCTGAACGTGGTGAGAACGGTGGACGCCGGCTGCGACGACAAGCTCGGCTTCCCCTACATCATCATGGAGATGCTGCACGGAGTGGACCTTTCCAGCGTGGCCAAGCGCGAGGGCGCCTTGCCGTCGGAGGTTGCCGTGCGACTGATGGTGCAGGCGGCGCGCGGCGTGGCCGCGGCTCACGCGCGTGGCGTGGTGCACCGCGACATCAAGCCAGCCAACCTGTTTCTGAACCAGGATCAACACGGCTCGGAAGTGACCGTCAAAGTCTGCGATTTCGGCGTCGCCAAGCGCGTCGGCAGCTTCGGCATCAGCTCGGGCGGCGTGAGCCATTACAGCTTGACGCGGTCGGGCGGCATGCTCGGCTCACCGATGTACATGTCGCCTGAGCAAGCACGCAACGCCAAGGCTGTCGACGAGCGGACCGATGTGTGGAGCCTGTCGGTGGTGCTGTGGGAGGCGCTCTCGGGTCAGCGGCTCTGGGGCGGCCACAGCTCGCTCGGCGAGCTGATCGTGGCCATCTGCACCGAACCGATTCAGCGCCTGGAAATAGCTGCCCCCTGGGTACCGCACGATCTGGCGCGCGTGGTGATGCGCGGTCTGGAGCGCGATCCGGAGAAGCGCACTCCTAGCGCGCGGGCGCTGATCGAGGCCATCGAGATCTTCGGCGGCAATTCGGATCGGCTGGTGATGAGCCAGCTGGTGGGCCTGACTGAAGAGCAGCGCGGTGAGCTCACGCTGCGCGTCAACCTGAGCGACTCGGCCGCGCGGCGCATTGCGGATCTCGGCAAGAATCTCGGCCAGAAAGCCCAGGTCATCGAGATCGGTTCCGTCTCGACCATCGCCGCCAGCTCGCGGTCGGTCGCCCGCCCCGGGGCGGGCGGCTCCGGCAAGGGCGCGATGGTCGCAGTCGCGGTGCTGTCGGCCGCGATCGCGGGCGGCACCGCCTACTACTTCGCGCACGGTGCGCCGGCGGAGGCTCCGCCCGTCGCTGCCGCTTCGGCGAGCGCGGCCGTGAACGCGCGTATCCAGGTCGTACCCGCCGATGCGCGGGTCATCACGCGTCACGGCGTGTTACCCATAGTCGAAGGTGAGGTGGTGCTGCGCGGCCAAGCCGGCGACACCGTCAACGTGACCGTTTCCCAGGGTGCAATCAGCAAAACTTTCGCGGTTTCGCTCGGAAGTGACGGCATCGCGACGCCGGGCCGGCTCGTGCTGCAGTAAGGTGAGCCCGGTTCCCATGGTTGCCACGAGCAGGCTCCGCGCGCTTCGAATCATTCTACTCAGCCTCGCGACGCTGATCGCGATTCCGGCCAGCTTCGTCATTCGCGGCGTCTTCTTCCCGACCAAGCTGGACGTGCCATCGATCAAGGGCGAGACGACCTACCAGGACGCCTCCCTCATGGAGCGCGCCTGGCAGCTGCCGGTGGCGGCAACCTACCGCAGCGGTCTCTTTTACCAGACCAACGGCTCGCTCTGCGGTCCGACCTCGGTGGCCAACGTGCAGCGCTCGCTCGGCAAGCTAGCCGCTTCAGCCGATTCGGTCGTGGAAGGCACCGGGAAATGCTGGAGTGGCGCGTGTATGATGGGGCTCACGTTGGATGAGCTGGCGGAAGTCGCCAGGCACGCGACCGGTCGCAAAGTGACGCTGCTGCGCGACCTGTCGCTTCAGCAGTTTCGGGAAGAGCTACGCCACGTCAACGAGCTCGGGCGTCGCTACATCGTCAACTTTCAGCGCGCGCCGCTGTTCGCGCAAGGCGGCGGCCACCACTCCCCCATCGCCGGCTACCTGGAAGTCGAAGATCTGGTGCTCGTGCTGGACGTGAACGAAAAGTTCAAACCGTGGCTCGTCAAGGCCGATCGCCTGTTCAAAGCCGTCGACACTTCCGACGGCGACAAGAAGCGCGGCCTGCTGCGCATCGAGTAGCCGTCGCGCCTCCGCCACTCCGAGCCCACCCCGACGCGCGACGCATCAGAGGACAACTGACCTACTCGGCCGGTGACTCTGGAAGCTTCGGGCTGAACCTGGCCTCGAATGCCGCGAACCGGACTTCCAGCGAGTGGACCGCCGTGTGAACTTCCTTGAGCTCGTCGCGCCACTCTCGCCGCTGCGACTCAAGAATCGCCCTCAGGAACGTCGCGATTCCCAGGGAGCCGGCGAGCACGGCCAGCGTGGTCTGTAGCCAGGACGG
>DATEDZ010000277.1:0-6373 GCA_035281385.1 Polyangiaceae bacterium | reverse complement strand
TGTGAGCGAGCAGACCACTCGAAATGTCCGGCGGCTCATGCATACCCGAACCCAGCAGGCGCCCGCTCCGCCGGTTTTTCTCGTGGCTCGCGGCCTTCCCTGACGATCGTGATCTTTCCTTCCAAGATCGCCCAACTCGAGACTAGGGCGTTTCCCCTAATTTGGGATCGCCCGCGTGCCCGTAAACGTGCCCGTGCCCGACGGTCCGTGAGGAATCGTGGGGCCCGTTGGTTTGGTAGGCCGAGGTTTGGTGGCGCGGGCCGGGCCCGCGCGCGCCGCGCCCAGCTGGGCGCGCAGGCGAGAGCTATCCCAACCTGTTTTCGGGCACGGGCACGGGCACGTTTACGGGGGAGAGCAGCAATTCAGGGACACGCCCTAGCCGGCGCCAGCCGCGCGCGGCATGCTTCCGATTCGCTCATGCTTTCGGGCCTGATGACCTGGATCAAGATCTGCGGCGTAACCAACGTCGAGGACGCCGAGCGGATCGTGGAGTTGGGCGCCGACGCGATCGGGCTGAATTTCGTGCATGGCTCCAAGCGGCGCGTGACGCGCGAGCAGGCCGCACAGTTGGTGCAAGCCATCGGCAAGCGCGTGGAGCTGGTGGCGGTCGTGGCCGACCCGACCGACGCCGAGGTGAAAGAGCTGCGCGAGGAGCTGGGCATCCAATGGTTACAGCTGCACGGCCAGGAAGCGGCCGCCCGCGTCTCACGGCTACTGCCGCACGCCTACAAGGCCGCGGCCATCGAAGACGCGGCCGACGCGCGCCGGGCCGCCACCTTCCCGGGGGAGCGTCTGCTGGTCGATACCAAGGTGGGCGGGGCCTCGGGTGGTACCGGGAAGGTGTTCGACTGGCAGCTGGTGACCGACCTTACGGCCCAGCGGCAGCTGATCCTGGCCGGCGGGCTCACGCCGTCCAACGTCGCCGCCGCGGTGCGGGTGCTCAAGCCGTTTGGCGTGGACGTGGCGAGCGGCGTCGAATCGACGCCCGGGCGGAAAGATCCCCAGCGGCTGCGCGCGTTCGTGGAAGCCGTGCGCGGCGCGGGCTGAGTCGTCACGCTTCGGCGTAGTCGCAGCGCGAAGTCTCAGCTGCCGGTGGGCAACGGTACGGCCAGCTGCTCGACCGAGATCCCGAGCTGCGACGTGGTGATGATCGCGGCAGCCGCGTGATCGCCGGACGGCGCTTCCCCGACCGAGCCGACGTTGACGATGCGCACGTCGGCCACCATGCGATCGAAGGGTACGTGGCTACCGCCGCAGACGATGATGTCGCCAGGCTCGTCGCCCAAGAGTGCGATCATCTCGTCGTCGCTCATGTTGATATCGAATGGCTCGGTCGGATCAACTGGCGAACCGTGCACCACGAGCAAGGTGTGTCCCGATTCGATCGGCAGCCGCGCGATCGGCGGTAGTTGTCCGAGCCGCGCGACGATGATGTCACCCAGCTCCCGGTGCGCCCTGCGTAGTCGCTCGATGCGCGCGCGCTCGGCCTCACCCGTGGCGCTGAGCTTCTCGGGATCGATGGCAGCCAGGGCCCTGTCTCCGACGCCCTGGGTGCACAGCGCGCGATGCTGCACCAGGATCTTCCACACCTCCAGCGGCTCCGGACCCGGGAAGCACAGATCCCCACAGGCGATCAGCTGGTCATAACCATGCGCCTCGGCCTCCCGCATCACTGCGCGGAGCGCGGCGGCGTGACCGTGGATGTCGGAAACACACAGGAATCGCATGCGCCAATTTTCCACTAGCACTACTCGGTCAGTCTTGGCACGAGCAGATCACGATCGCCGAGAGCAGCCTGACCCCACGAGAAAAACCGGCGAGGCCGGCGCCTGCTTCGAGGATACGAGCGCGAGACGCGAGCACGCCCGATGCCAGTCTGCTCGGAGGAAAACACTTCAACTACCGGCCTTGGTAACTACCGGCCTTGGTAACGCGCGGGACAAGGCCTAGTTTGTACGCCCAAGATCCGCCGATGGCCAGCGACCTTCTAAGCCTCGCCCAGCACCTCGACCCGGAGCGGGCGGAGGTCTTGTCGCGGGAGCTCTCGGGCTTGCCCGGGGCGGATTTGGGGCTCGTCCTCGGAGCCGCCTACCCGGCGCTGGTGCCACAGCGTCCCGCGCTACTGGACGCCATCGCCAGGCTGTCACGGGACGGGCTCTCCTCGCGACGCATTCGTGTCGACATCTTGGAGCGCCTCAACGAGGCGGTTCTAGGCCAGGCGCCGGGCGAGGCCTGGCAGGGCGCGCTGCAGCGTGCGGTCTGGCTGGAGAAGGTACGCATCGCGCTGCGCGAAGTGCTGCCGCCCAAGCTCGGCGGCGCGGAGCTGCCCGAGACCGCGCGCGAGCTGGCAGAGCTAGCGGACGCGGTCGTCGAGGTGGCGCTGGATGAAGCCACCGCGCACGTGGCCTCGCGCTTCGGGCGGCCACGGCGTGACGGCGCGCCGGCAGAGCTGTGCGTGCTCGGCATGGGCAAGCTCGGCGGCCTGGAGCTGAATGCCGGCTCCGATATCGATATCGTGTTCGTGTACGACAGCGACGATGCCGAGGGCGAGCTCTCACCGCACGACTTCTTCACGCGCGTAGTACGGCGCCTGGTGACGCACATCGAAAGCACGGCGCCAAGTGGCATGATCTTTCGGGTCGACCTGCGGCTGCGCCCGGAAGGCTCGCAGGGCGCCATCGTCAACTCGCTGTCGGCGTTCGAGCGCTACTACGAGACCTGGGGGCGGCTGTGGGAACGGGCGGCCATGCTCCGAGCGCGACCGGTCGCCGGCAGTCTGGCGCTAGGCACGGCACTGGAGCGCGAGGTGATGCTGCCCTTCGTGTATCGGCGCGAGGTCGACCCCAACGTGGCACACGGCCTGACCGACATGGTGCTGCGCTCCCGAGCCGAGCTTGGAGGCGACCCGGCCCGCGACTTGAAGCTCGGACCCGGCGGCATCCGCGAGGCGGAATTCTTCGTACAAACGCTGCAGCTGATCTGGGGCGGCCGGGAACCAAGCCTGCGCGTGCGCGGCACCTTGATGGCGCTCGAGCGCCTGCGCCTGCGCGGCTTCGTCAGCGATCGCGAGGCGCACGACATTGCGCGCGCCTACGTGCTCTTGCGTCGCGCCGAGCACGCCATCCAATGGGCGAGCGGCATCCAAACGCACCTTTTGCCGCAGGACGAGCGCGACAGCCAGCGGCTGGCGCGGGTGCTGGGCTATCCGGACGCGGCAACCTTCAACCAAGAGCTTGCCAGCCTGCGCAGCAGCGTCAGCGCTGCCTTCGCCTCGCTCTCGCCGGCGGCACGCCACGAGCGACCACGCGTCGGCGGCGTGGCCTCGCTGTTTGGTGAGGAGACGGCGCCCCGCTCCGAGGAGCTGGGCCGCGCGGCGGTCCGGCTATTCGAGAACAGCGAAGTTCCAGACCACTTGCGGGCACTGGCGCGCCGCCCCGACGGACTGCTCGGTACGGTCACGCAGCAGCAATACCCGGATCTAGCCGACCGCGTGCTCGAGGGCCTCTTGGAGTGCCCGGATCCGGAGCAGGCCGCGCGCTACCTGCGCTCGGTGTTCGCGCGCCTCCCGGCGCCGGGCGCGTACGTGGCCGCCCTGGCCGACGATCCGCGCGCGTTGTCGCGGCTGCTCACCGTCCTCGGCTCGAGCGGCTTCGTGGGCGAGGCCATCGTGACGCGCCCGGAGCTGCTCGATATCGTGCTGTTCGGGCAGGGGTCGGTCAGTGACGTGCAGGCCGCGGTGGGGCACGAGCTGGAGGCCTTGGGCCGGCTGCTAGAAGGGCTCGAACGTCAGGAGCGCGACGAGGCGCTGGTCGGGGCTTTGCGCCAGGTAAAAAGCCGCGTGCTGGTGGAGGTCGCGATCGCCGATCTTGCCGGAGCCATCGGCACGCGCCAGGCAACGCGCACCCTGTCGGCGCTGGCCGAGGAGATCATGCGCACGGTCGTGCAGTACCTGATGGGCGCCGCCCGAGGCCTGTGCGTGATCGCGGTCGGCAAGCTGGGCGGCCACGAGATCGGTTACGCCTCCGACCTCGACCTGCTGTTCTTCTACGATCCGGACGCCGCGCCCCATCCTGACGAGGCCGCGGCGTATTTCTCGCGCCACGCGCAACGCATCATTCGGCTGCTGGCCGAACCGCATGCGGCCGGGCCGGGCTATGTCATGGACACCCGGCTACGCCCGTCGGGCTCGCACGGGCTATTGGTGGCGTCGGTGCGTTCGTTCGCCCGCTACCACCGCCTGCAAGAGACAGAGGCGGGAGCCGAGCGTCCCGCCGGACTCAGCTCGGGCGCAGCCTGGGAACGGCAAGCTCTGATTCGAGCGCGTTTTTGCGCCGGAGACGAGGCGCTGGGAGCGCGCGTGATGGCACTTGCGACGCTGGCTGCCTACGAGGGCAGGCCACCGCCGGCCGAAGATCTGCACCGGATGCGCTTGCGCATGGAGCGCGAGCTAGGCCGCGAAAGGCCGACACGGCGCGAGCTCAAGGTCGGCCGCGGGGGCCTACTCGACATCGAGTTTCTGGCGCAATGGCTGCAGATGAAGCATGGCAGCGACGCGCGCGTGCGCACCCCCGATACCGGCGAGGCGCTCGATGCACTGTCGACGCTGGGCTACCTATCGCGCGCCGACTACGAGCTGCTCCGCGACGCTTACCGCTTCCTGCGCCGGCTCGAGCAGCGCATCCACGTGCACCGAGGCGACGGCATGAGCTGGGTAGACGCGCAGGCATTAGGACTTTCGGGTCTGGGCCGAAAAATGGGCTTCCAAAACAGCCCGACGCACAGCGCCGGACAGCAGCTATTCGAGCGCTACGTCACCGTGACCGACAGCGTCCGCGCCTGCTACCTGCGCCTGCTCGGCCTGACCGAATGACGTCGTGCGTGCGGCAAGGCCGGCTCCGCCGCTCGAACCGCCAAGGAGGACTCAGTTGGTCCGGAACGACTGAGTTCTAGTCGTGGGTCGGCCTCGTCGCACTCCACTAGGCGACGGCGGGAACGGAGGCACGATTGCAGCAGAACCACGACCAGGCTAGCTTTGAGCTCAAACAAGAGGAACCCTTGCTGAAGCGTCTTTACGTTGACAATGTTCGTTGCCTCTCGAACTTCGAGTTAACCCCAGCGCAAGTATCCGTGCTCGTAGGTGCCAACGGTGTAGGCAAGTCCACTGTCTTGGAAGTGCTTAGAGCCCTGTTCGTTCTTCTCAATGCCGACGCGCCGTCCATTCAGACCCTATTTGGCCCTGGGTCCTGTACCCGGTGGGATTCGCGAAAGCTTCAGAAGGTTGCGCTCGACGTCTCGGAGCCTGGAGGTCAGGATTTCTCCTATTCTCTCGAAATCGAACACGACCCCGACAAGCGAGCGACGGTAATACGTCAGGAACGTCTCATTGGGAACGGTCAGCTGCTCTACTCGTCGAGCAACGGCGAAGTGCAGCTATTCGGAGACGACGCGAGCGCCAATCCACGCACCCGTTTCCCAGTAGACCCACGAAGGTCGTTCCTCCCGGTACTAGAGCCGCGCGGTGACAACAAAGGGATCACGGCCTTCAAGAACTGGCTGACCCGCTGCTGGTTGTTCAAACTGCGACCTGAACAACTGGACCCATTCAGCGAGAGCGAGGCCCGCGCGATCGCCACTGACGGCCGTAACTTTGTTTCTTGGTACCGTACGTTGCAGCAAGAGGCTCCGGAGGTGACCCAGAAGGTCCGCAAAGACCTAGCGCCAATTATCCCTGGCCTTCATAGCATCAAGCTTTCTCCAGCTGGGTCCTCGAAGCTACTGACGTTTGATTGCAGCCTTGGCGGCAACTCATTCTCGCTCACACTCGCAGAGCTTTCCGATGGGCAGCGTGCGCTCCTCATTCTCTACACGATTCTCCATGCGGTTGCTGACAGAGCCTCGCTGCTACTAATTGACGAACCAGACAACTTCGTTGCTGACCCAGAGATTCAACCGTGGCTAGCGGCGCTACGCCAACGCGTTGTGGATACGGGCACAGGCACACTTCTCATACTTTCGCACCACCCTGCCGTGATTGACTACATTGCCGCGGATCAAGTTCTTCGATTGTCCCGTGACAACGGGCCTACGCGAGTCGCAACCGTGGACGTAGATCGCACGAAGGGACTTGCGGCTTCAGAGTGGTTGCGGCTCGAAGGCACGAATGCCTGAAGCGCACGCGTGTCACCGTTTGGTGCGAGGACCGTGAGCACGAACTGTTCGTACGCAGGCTCCTTGAGAAGCTTGGCGTTGATCGACGCTGCATGACATCTGATTCCCATCGTCGAAGGCAGCCCCGCGCCGCCACAGCAGCCTTCTGCAAGGCAGGCTGCGGCTTGGCAGCCCCTGCTACTTGCCTTTGCCCAGGAAGTCTTTG
>DATEDZ010000276.1:0-19061 GCA_035281385.1 Polyangiaceae bacterium | reverse complement strand
GCGCTCGCCTCGCGCAGTGCCTCGCAGGTCCAGGCTGACCGAGGGACGGCTGCCAAACAGCTCGCACGCTACTTCGAGCGTTACGGCCGCTAGGAGGCTCGTGTGAAACACCAGCGGTCCAAATCGGCGGAGCCGCCGCGTAGAGGGGAGGCTCAAGAAGCTTTGCTTCTTGAGGGGAGGAGGCGCGTGCCTCCTCCCTGAGAACCAGAAACCTAGGAGGCTGGGTTTGAAAAACACCAGCCTCCTAGGTGTTGCAGCGCGAGACGCTCCTAGCGGGGAGACCGGCTCGCCGTCGGAATCGAATCGCGGATTCGGATCGCGTTCGTCGCCTCATTCGCGCGATTTCTCGGCAAATCCCGCAGTGTCGCAGAGGGCATGCTCCTTGCCATCAATCGGGGGGGCGAGAAGCGCCGAGCACCGGCGGGGACAGGCGCGTCGATCTAGTGCCCGGCACCCGACCGGAAGGGGGGGACTAGCCGGTCGAGCGCGGGCAAGGTCAGGCTCCTCGGGTCGAAGCCAGGAGTCAACTCCTATGTCGCAAGTTGCCACGCAACCCGCGCCGGCGGCCTGCCTGGGTTACGGACGCTGATACAGGCCCACGAGCTCGCCCCAGACCAGCACGTGCCCCTGCACCGCTGACAGGAGGCGATCGAGATCACGCCCTTCCGGAAGCGTCAACTCGGTGTCCAGAGCGAACAGCTGAAAGCAGTAGCGGTGCGTGCCCGCTCCTCGCGGCGGAGCGGCGGGCTCGTAGCCGATCTGTCCGCGGTCATTCAGGCCCTCACGAAACTCGTTCAGGTTCGCTTCGAGGCCCTGCGTGCGGCCGTCGATTCCGTAGACCAGCCAATGAACGAACGGCGTCGAGCCCGAGGCGTCGGGATCCTCGGCGACCACGAGCCAGGAGGCTGGTGCTGGATCGAGAACGCCCCACTGTAGCGCCGGTGGTGTGCCGTCACCATCGATGGTCGCGCGGGTGGGCAGGGCGGCGCCATGGCGAAAGTCTGGGCTCATCAGCTCGATGCGCGGCAGTCTCGTGGCTTCGAGCCGGCGACTTGCGAGCAAGCTCGTGCGGTCAGCGCTGACGTCGAGACGATGTTGCATGCGTGGCTTCGAGCAACATGTGTGCCCTGCGAGTTTGCTGAAGTCATTTGTTTGATTCTGCTTGTCTCGCGTCCGCGCGATCGTCAAACGCTGTCGCGATATCCGAAAAGCGCGATGCCGGCGAAACCCTTTGGGTCTCGTCGGCATCGCTTCTCGGCCTGAGCAACTCCGGGCTCGCTAGGTTAGAGCCCCACTCGGCGGGCGGTGTTGGGCCGCCCGCTCGAGCGATCAGCCGCCGCCGCCCGCGCCACCGGCACCACCGGCGGTGGTGTCGCCACCAGCACCGCCGGCGGTGGTGTCGCCACCAGCACCGACGCCGCCGATCGCTTCACCACCAGCACCGACGCCGCCCGGGCCTTCACCGCCGACCGCACCGCCAGCGCCGCCCATGGGCTCTGCGCCGCCTTCACCACCGATGCTCGTCATGCCGGCCTTGCCACCCGCGGGGCTGCCAGCCTTGCCGCCAGTGCCCGCGCCGCTCTTACCGCCGGTGTTGGAACCAGCCTGGCCGGCTTTGCCACCCGAAGGGGTGGAGTCATCGTCATCATCACTACAGCCACCCGTCGCCACGACCAGAGCGAACAGCGCGACGCTGGTGCCGCTAAGCAGAGACCTTGCCAAGTTCATTGTTATTCTTCTCCCATGAGTTGTTTATGTAATACGGGACCGCCGGAGCCGCGCCTGGGCGCGCGGCCCAACCCCAGAGGGCGCTTAATAACACGAACCTTACGCCCGACCAGTCCTTCCGACCAGTAGCGAAGCTACGACCAGCGGCGGGCAGGGTCCCCGAGAAGACCGATCCCTCCCCCATCGCTTTACAGTCTCGGCGAAACTCCAGGCCCCCCAAAGACCACCGGGAGTCCGGCGAAGCTCGCAAAAGCGAGGAAGCCAAAAATAGCCGCCCCCTGCACCGCGGCCTGCGACTGCTCGGGTAACCCGATCGAGCCCAAGAAATCCGCAGACCCGAAGAGCGTGATCTTTCCTTCCAAGACCCGCCCCTCGAGCCTAGCGACCGGACAGGAACGGCAAAAGCTGGAACAAGCGCTCCGGCGCGCTCCGAACTAGCGGCATGATCAGGCCCCAGAACGCAGGGACGTAGGGCTCGGCCTTGCCGGCATCGAGCGCGGACACGATGCTGCGTGCCACCTGCGGCGCCGCAGCAAACAATAGGTTCTTGTCATGATGCCGCGTCATTGGTGTGTCGACCGGCCCCAGCTTCAGCGTCACGACAGAAACGCCGCTCTTGTATAGACGCGAGCGCAGGCCCTGCAAGAACACGTTGAGCCCGCCTTTTGCCGCGCCGTAGGTGTAGTTGCGCGGGCGCCCTCGCTCGCCCGCAACCGACGTAATGACACCGATGCAACCCGCGCGCTCCGCCTCGAGCACATTGGCGAGCGGCACCAGGAGCGAAACGACGCTGACGAAGTTGGTGTAGAGCACGCGCTCGGCGGCCGCCGACGAGCGCTCGCTCTCGAGCTGATCGCCCAGATCGCCGTGTGCGATGAGCGCGACGTCGAGGCCGCCGAGGGCTGCGACCGCGTCGGCGGTCACCCGCTCGTTGCCCGCGAGATCGCAGAAGTCGGCGACCGAGCTGCTGGGGCTGACATGCGTCAGAGCATCGACCAGCGCACGAAGCTTGTCGGGGTTTCTCGCCACCAAATGCAGGCGCGCGCCGCGCTTTGCGTAGAGCCGCGCGACCTCGGCCGCGATGGCAGAAGTGGCTCCCAAGATCAGTACACGCTGGGTCATTGCGGGCAGTATAGGCAGCGACGTGGCCAGTAGACCCTAAGGCCCAGAGCTTCGGGTCGCAGTCAGGCTCATAGACTCTCACAGTCAGGCTCATTGGCCTCTCAACTGACTGCCTAATGCTCGACCATAGCCCGCAGAGCTGCCATCACCGGCCCGGGCACTTCGATCACGCCCAATGCAGTCATGGACCTGCTCCGGTTGAGCAGCGGTCGTCGGCCTTTAGCCGGCTGACTGGCGGGAGCGTGTGGAGAAGAGCGGCGGTGGCGGCTCATGATCTGCCCGCCATGGCGCCGAGATAGCGCCGAGCGGCTGGAGGCCCGATTCTAGTGAGTTTCGCATGCTGTCATCTTACAGATTTTGGGGCGCCTAGCATCGGAGCCCAAAAACTGTTAGTAACTGCATATGGCAGAGCAGTCCAAGCATCGGGAGATTTCCAACGCCCTGCTGAGCGAAATTGCCGCCGGGAAATACGCTGCGTCAGGCCGGCTCCCGAGCGAGGTACAACTGGTCAAGCGCTTTAGTGTGTCGCGACCGACGGTCGCGCGAGCGCTGCGTGACTTGCAGGCTGAAGGCTTGGTGGTGCGTCGTGCCGGGTCCGGAACCTACGTCAAGGAACAGGCACCACCCGGACCGCCAGCGCGGCAGCTGGCGCTGATGATTCCGGGTTTTCGATCGACCGAGATCTTCGAGCTGATCTGCGGGGAGCTGGCCAGCCTGGCGCGCGCCCAGGATTACACGCTAGTCTGGGGTGGCGCCGCGGGTCGCAACGACGCGGTCGACGAGACCGAGCAACACGCCCTCGAGCTGTGCGAGCAATTGATTGAGCGGCGAGTGGCGGGGGTGCTGTTCGCTCCTTTCGAGCTCCGCCATCAGGGCGATGCCACCAACAAGGCCATCGCTGAGCGCTTCCATGAGGCAGGCGTTCCGGTTGTGCTGCTCGATCGCGATCTGGGCCCATTCCCGACCCGCTGTGACCTGGACTTGGTAGGCATCGACAACTTCACCGCGGGCTACCTGATCGCGGAGCATCTGCTCAAGCTAGGCTGCCGCAAGATCGCGTTTTTGCGACGGCCCTTGGCGGCGGCCACGGTCGACGCCCGCATCACCGGCGTTCGCGAAGCCCTGGCGCGCCATGATCTGCAGCTTTCCACCGAATGGCTGGCAGTCTCGGAGCCTGAAGACGCAAAGGGCGTCGGGGAGCTCCTGCAGAAGGGCAGACCGGACGCCATCGTGTGTGCCAACGACCTAACCGCGGCGCAGCTGCTACGCAGCCTGGATCGCAATGGCGTGCGCGTGCCCCAGGACGTCCGTGTCGTGGGTTTCGACGATGCAAAATACGCCACGCTGGTGGGCGTACCCCTGACCACCATCCACCAGCCCTGCCGGGATATCGCCGTCACTGCATTTCACGCGCTCCTGGAGCGCATCGCCGACCCCACCCTCCCCGCCCGGAGTCTTCTGCTCGCCCCCCGGTTGGTCGTGCGGGAGAGCTGCGGAGCATACCAGAACTGAGCCCTAGCCTCGAGGTGGGCGGTCTTATCGAACCTAATGCTGGAGGCAAAAATTCAGCCCCCGGGTCGGTTTTAGGCGGCGTATCGTGATGGGTCCGGCGTGTCCTTGGCGGCGCGCGCGAGCTAGGAGTCAAGATGGTCGAGTCAGATGCTTTCGTATCGAGTCTAGGCAAGGGCCGCGAAGCGTTTCACTCCGAGGTAACGGAGTTCAGCCTGCGCATCAGTGAGCGCACGGCAGAAGACTTTCTGCGTCACTTCAGTTGCAGCAAGATCATGATCGCGCTGGGGTCGCGACCGCTCGAGCGCGCGCGCATCGTCAGCGAGCTGACCGGTGTGCACGAGCGAGTCGCCAACAAGCTCTCGCCCGAGAACTCGGGTGAGACGCTGCAGATCGCGCTCGATGAAGGCGTCACGACACCGAAAGACATCGTGCACCTATTCCAGCCCGACGATCGGCAACGCTATTTGAATCGTCACGACCTGTGGGCATTCGATGTCTCCGGTGAACCTTGGAAGGTTTCGCCGAACGACTCGCACCTGCACTCGCGCGCCGAGCGCTACACGGCGTACATCCTGGATCGCGCCATCGAAAACCTGCTGATTTCCCACGAGGAAATCGTGTCTGCACTGGGGATGGTGAAGCTGGCCGGTTGGCTGCCTTCCGAGCTCTTGGGTCAGATCATCGATACCGCCCTCAAGAAATCGGACAAATTCACCGAGGAGGATCTGCTGTCCGCCGCTCCGCCCAGCAGCCTGGTGACGCATGTCCCGCTCGACTATCTCTGGGAGCGTGTGGTCGTGCCGCTCATCGCAGAGGGTCACGATTACGTACCGAAGAAGACCGAAGCCAAGCGAGCCGAGGCGGAAGGCGGCTGGAGCCTGCGCCCCGATACGGACTCCAGCGCCAACGCAGCAGCCATTCCCCCCGCGCCAGCGCCGGTCGAGGAGACCGAGGTCGCTGAAGACGAAATCATCGAAACCGAAGACGAGGTGCACGCATCGGAGAGCAGCATCGCGCTCGGCGTGCGCAAGGCCGGCGGAGGTCCGTTCGCCAAGAAGGTCGGCCGGGGCTGAGGGCAAGCCATGGCTGGGGCCGGGGCTTCTGAGTGACCGGGGGCGCGTAGGTCGAAGCCGCGCCGAAGAAGAAGGGGCGCTGGAAGGCACCGACGAAGGCACGGGGTGCCTGGCGTAGCCGTAGCGATTGAGTTGCACGGATGCGAAGATCGTGGGTTGATCGGCAGGTATGAAGCGCTTTTCTTGGACGGGTAGCGTTACGAGAAGCCTTTTGTGTTTTGGTTTGGGTGCACTTCTGGCCGGCGGGTGCGCCGAAAAGGCCAACACGCTGGAGCCCGAAGAGGACGGTAGCGGCGGCAAGATCAGCGGCGGCAACGGCGGCAAGAGCGGCGGTAGCGGCGGCAAATCTGGCGCGTTCGGTGGCACCAGCGCGGGCAAAGCCACCGGGGGCGCGGCCGACGAAGGCGGAGCGCCGACCATGGTCGACGGCGGGCAAGCGCCGATCGCCGTGGGTGGCGTCGTCGGTTCGACGACGCCGATGGACACGTGCACGACCAGCGAAGACTGCATGCAGGTCGCGGGCTCCTGTTTCGTGTGTGAGCAATCGGGCGCGATCATGGACTGTGTCGACAAGGGGCCGCCTATGTGTGACGACGGCTCGCTTTCGTCCTGCGAGGTCTGCGAAGTGGGCGATGCGAGGGATTGCCTCGAGCTGAGCACGGTCGCCATGCCATTCAGCGGCGGCACCGCGACGTGCAAGAGCACCTGCGATGGCTGGGATATCTCCACGTGCTCGGTCTGCGGCAATGACGTCGTCGAGGATGGGGAAACCTGTGACGGCGCGGGCTCGGGCGGCGCCGGCGGAGCCCCCTCTCACACCTGTGCCGACGCAGGCATCGACGAGAATCCGACCACCGAGCTCGATTGCACCGACGATTGCATTTGGGATACCACGGTATGCTCGGGCTGCAGCAAGGACGTCATGGGCAACGATTGTTTGGACGGCACCAGCTGCACTGGCGCCAACTGCACTGGCGCCGAATGCAAAATCGGGACGACGTGCGACCTGAACTGCAGCGGCGGCGGCATCATCTGCGACGACGTGCGCTGCAACCACGAAGCGACCTGCACCTTCGGCTGCTCCAGCAGTGGCCGTTGCGCGAACGTGGTGTGCGACACCGACTCGACCTGCGCGCTGAACTGCAGGACGGGCGGCAGCAGCTGTGACGGTACGATTTGCAAGACTGGCGCCACATGCGCCTTCGATTGCAGCGGCTCGGGGCACTGCACGGACGTCGACTGCCGGTCCGGCGCAGAATGCGACTTCACCTGCAACGACGGCGGCACTTGTGGCGGTAAGGCCACCTGTAGCGATGGCATGAACTGCGTGTACGACTGCAACAACTCGGGGAATTGCAGCGCGCTGCTTGTAACTTGCGAGGCCGGGTCGATCTGCGAGCTCAACTGCGTCGGCGACAGCTCGACGTGCCCCAAGGCTACCTGCGAGACCGACTCCGAGTGCACGTTCGATTGCTCGGACAGCGGCGACTGCAACGCTCCCACCTGCGCCAACGGCGCCTGCACCGGTAATCCGTAACTCCCACTCCCTAAATCCGCGCGACTTCGACGACGCCGGAGACTTTGCTGAGGGCCCGCATGACGTTTTTGAGCTGGCTCAGGTCGGTGCAGTTGAAGGTGAAGATGTTGCGCGCGCGGCCGTCGTCGCCGGCGCGACAGTTCGCCTCGCTGATGTTGATGCTCTGCGCGCTGAAGGTCTGACTCACGATCGCCAAGATGCCCGGCTTGTTCGTGGTGGTGACACTGAGCTGCACCGGGCGGTTGATCTTGGCGCGCGCGTCCCAGCTCACCTCGATGCGGCGCTCCGGATCGGTATCGAAAGCCTTCATGCACTCGCGGCGATGGATGGTGACGCCGCGCCCGCGCGTGATGAAACCGATGATAGCGTCGCCTGGTAGCGGGTTACAGCACTTGGCGTAGCGCACCAGCACGTCGTCGATGCCGCTGACCTTGATGCCGCCCTGATCACGCCCCGTGACCTTGCGCACGAGCTGCTCGATCTTGCCCGGCCGCATCGAAGGCGGCGCCTCGCCCGCCTCGCCGGCGTGCGGGCCCTCCTTGAGCAGGTCGATCACCTGATCCGCGTCGATCTTGCCGTAACCGACCTGGAGCAAGAGCTCGTCGAGATTGAATACCTCGAGCGCCTCGGACAAGCGCTTCACCTCTTGCTCGTTCTTGGTGAACTTGGGAAAGCTGATACCGGCGCTGCGCATCTCGTTTTCGAGCAACTCACGGCCGAGGTTGATGCTCTTCTGGCGCTGCTCGGTGCGCAGATGGGCGCGAATACGGGCGCGCGCGCGCGTCGTGACCGCGAAATCCAGCCAGTCCTTGGTCGGCTGCTGATTGGGCGACGTCATGATCTCCATCACGTCGCCGCTCTTGAGCTTGTAGCGCAGCGGCACGATCTGACCGTTGGCACGCGCACCCGAACAATGCTCCCCCACCTGCGAGTGGATCGCGAAAGCAAAGTCGATGGGCGTCGAGCCACGCGGCAAGACACGCAGATCACCCTTGGGCGTGAAGATGTAAACCTCGTCCGGGAACAGGTCGATCTTGATGCTCTCGAGGAACTCCGCCGGATCCTTGAGGTTGCGCTGAAAGTCAGCGAGCTCCCTGAGCCAGCTGAACTTTTCGGCGTCTTTGGGATCCACGCCGCCCGAAATGCGCTCCTTGTACTTCCAGTGCGCGGCCACACCGTGCTCGGCCACGCGGTGCATCTCGTGCGTGCGGATTTGTATCTCGATGCGCTGCCGGCCCGGACCGATCACCGTGGTGTGCAGCGACTGGTACATGTTCGGCTTGGGGAGCGCGACGTAATCCTTGAAACGCCCCGGGATCGGGGTCCAGCGGGAGTGCATGGCACCGAGCGCGGCGTAGCAGTCGGCGACGCTTTCCACGTTGATACGGAAAGCCATGATGTCGTAAACCTGCTCGAACTCGCACTGCTGCTCCTTCATCTTGCGATAGATGGAGTACAGGTGCTTGGCGCGTCCGCCCGCCTCGGCCGCAAAACCCTGCTCGGCCAGCCGAGACGTGATGGTGCGGCATACGCTCTCGATGTAGTGCTCGCGCTCTTTGTGAGTCTTTTGCAGCTTGGTGTGGAGCTCGCGATGAGCGTCGGGTTCCAGGTGCCGGAACGACAGATCCTCGAGCTCGCTCTTGATGCGCTGCATGCCGAGACGCCCGGCCAGCGGCGCGTAGATGTCGCGAGTCTCGCGCGCGATGCGCTCGATCGACTCGGGCTTCATGTGATCGAGAGTGCGCATGTTATCGAGGCGGTCGCACAGCTTGATCAGCAGCACGCGCAGGTCCTGCGCCATCGCCACGACCATCTTGCGGAAGCTCTCCGCCTGACGATCCTCACGCGATGTAAAGTTGATCTTGCCCAGCTTGGTGACGCCATCGACGATGGTCGCCACCTCCTGCCCGAAGCTGCCCTTGATCTGCTCCAGGCTCGCGGGCGTGTCCTCCACGACGTCGTGCAGCAGGCCCGCGCACACGCTGGCGGTATCGAGCTTCAAATCCGCGATGATGCCGGCCACGCTGGCAGGATGGATGAAGTACGGATCGCCGCTCTTGCGCATCTGTTCGCGATGCGACCACTCGGCAAACTTGTAGGCCCGCTCGATGAGCTCGACGTCCGCAGCTGGGTGATAGCTTTGGACTTTGGTGACGAGGTCGTTCAGTGCCAGCACGGGCTTACCGTCCCGAAACCAAACTGAAGCTGGAGGTGACGGGTAGTACGATAATGTAACACCAGCGGTTGAAGTCCGCAAAAAACCACGGGATTCCGCCAGTTTATCTCTTGAGTCGGCGGGGCCCCGACCCCGCCCCCAGCTAGGGCAGGTTGGCGCGACATGACGCCACCAAACGTGTGTCTCCCCGACCTACCCCCGCAACGCCTCCGTGACGAGCGAGAGGAATGGACGGAGCCGTTAGGCCGTGAGGGCGGCGGGTGGTTGAACCTGTTTCACATACTGGTCGAGGTCACGCAGGGCGCGTTCGGCCATGGCTTCGTACTTGGCGCGCTTGGCGAGGCGCGGGCCTTCCCAGGGCGCGAGGTGCGAAAACGTGATGTTCGACGGCTGGTAGTCGTCCGGATTTCGACCGAGGTGGGTGAGGATGCCGCCGAGCGCGGTGGTGGGCGGAGGCAGCGCTGGCTCCTGCCCGCTCAAGCGTGCCGCCACGAACAAGGCCGTCAGCAAACCGCCGGCCGCGCTTTCGACGTAGCCCTCGGTGCCGGAGATCTGGCCAGTGAAGTAAAGGCCTGGATCGCCGCGCAACTGAAACGTGGCGTCGAGCAGCTTGGGCGCGTTCAGAAACGTGTTGCGGTGCACCGCGCCGTAGCGTTGAAACTCGGCGTTCTTCAAACCGGGAACGCTGCGAAACACGCGCTCCTGCTCCGGCCAGGCCATGCGCGTCTGAAAGCCGACCATGTTGTAGGCGGTGCCGGCCTCGTCCTCTTTGCGGAGCTGAATCACGGCATACGGCCAGCGACCGGTGCGCGGATCGGTGAGCCCGACCGGCTTCATCGGACCGAAGGCCAAGGTCTTTTCACCGCGCTCGGCCATCACCTCGATGGGCAGGCAACCCTCGAAATAGCGCACGTCCTCGAAGCTCTTCGGCTCGACCTTGCGCGCCGCGCGCACGTCCGCGACGAACGCCGAGTATTGCTCTTTGGTCAGCGGGCAGTTGACGTAAGCGGTCCTGTCGTCTTCGTCCTCGCCTTTTTCCCAACGCGAGGCCAGAAACACCTCGTCCCAGTCGATCGAGTCGGCGCTGACGATGGGCGCGATGGCGTCGTAGTAGGCGAGCGCGGTCGCTCCGACCTTTCCGGCGATGTCCCGCGCCAACGCATCGCCGGTGAGCGGTCCCGTCGCGATGATGGCAGGGCGCGCCTCCGGCAGTTTCTCGACCAGCTCTGAGCACAGCTCGATGTTCGGGCTCTTCCGGACTAGCTCGGTCACGCCGTCGGCAAAGCGCTCGCGATCCACCGCCAGCGCGCCGCCCGCCGGCACGCGCGTCTGATCCGCGACCTGCATGACGAACGAGCCGAGCCGGCGCATCTCCTCTTTCAACAAGCCGACCGCGTTCGAAAGCGCCGCGCCACGAAACGAGTTACTGCACACCAGCTCACACAGGTTGTCGCTGACCTGGGCTGGCGTGCGCGCTCGAGGCTTCTGCTCGTAGAGACGCACCGAGATGCCACGCGCCGCCAGGGTGAGAGCCGCCTCGCAGCCGGCCAGGCCCGCGCCGACGATGCTGACGACGGGCGAGGTCACGGCGAGACCGAGGCGGGGCGATTCTTACCGCCGCGCTTCGGCGCCTCGGAGGCGCCATCGCCCGCGCCGTTCTGACCATTGCCGCCCTTGGCGAGCGCTTCGAGCATGCCTTCTTCGAGCGGTTGGGAGTGACCGCACTCCTTACCTCGGCCGCAGATCAGCTTGGGATTCTTGGCGCCGCCGCCGATGGTCATGAACGGGCACTTGCAGACCGGACACGGAATCGGCACGGGTTTCTGCCAGGCCTTGAAGTCACAGCTGGGCGTCGCCGCGTAGCGGGTGCAGCCATAGAACGACTTGGCGCCGCGCTTCTTGCTGCGCACCTCCACGATGTCGCCACCGCATTTCGGGCACGGCACACCGAGCGGCACCGGGCGCGTCGTCTTGCAAGTCGGGTAGTCGCTGCAAGACAAGAACTCGCCGTAACGTCCGCTCTTGATGATCATCTTCTTGCCGCACTTCTCACAGTCGTAGTCGGTGAGCTTGACCGGCTGCGGTTTGCCGTCGGTGCCGAAGTCGCGCGTGTATTTGCACTTCGGATAGTCCTCACAGCCCAGGAAGAAGCCGTTCTTGCTCCAGCGCTTGAGCAGCTTGTGGCCCTGGTCGCCGGTCTCCGGGCAAGCAAACTCGGTCTTCTCCGGGTCGGGCGCCCAGCGCTTGTGCTTCTTGGCGCGGTCGAGCACCTCACGGAAGCGACCGTAGAAGCGCTCGAGCAACTTCAAGCGTGCGAGCTTGCCCGCCTGCACGTCGTCGAGCTCCTCCTCCATCTTGGCGGTGAAGCTCGGCTCCATGAAATCGAGCTTGGTCGCGACCAGGCCGTCAACCACGGTCTTGCCCAGGTCGCTGGCCTTCATCTGGCCACCGGGCAAACGCTCCACGTAATCGCGTGCCTGCACCTTGCTGATGATCTCGGCGTAGGTGGAAGGCCGGCCGATGCCGCGCTTTTCGAGCTCGCGCACCAGCGAGCCTTCGTTGAAGCGGGGCGGCGGCTGCGTGAACTTCTGCTCGGCCAGGACGCCGGGCGGCGTGACGAGCGACAGCGCCTCGGCCACCGCAAGCTCCGGGAGCAGCGCCTCCTCGTCGTCACTCGCGCTGGCGCCGTTGCCAGCGGCCTCACCATTGCCGGCGCTCTCTTCCTTATTGTCCTCTTCGCCGGCGAGCTCTTTCGGAGCCTCCTCTTCGGCGTCGGTCTTGCCCTTTTTGTACTGCTCGAGCCAGCCCGAGAACTTGAGCACCTTGCCGCTGGCTCGGAGGCCCAGCGTCTTGTGCTTGGAACCCGCCTTGCACGTGGCTTCGATATCGACGCCGGTCTGGTCGTAGACGGCCGGTGCCATCTGCGACGCCAAGAAGCGATCCCAGACCAGCTTGTAGAGCTTGAACTGCTCGTCGGTCAGGTACTTGCGCACCTTCACCGGAGAGTACTCGAGTGAGGTCGGCCGAATCGCCTCGTGCGCCTCTTGGGCGTCCTTGCGCGATTTGAAGACGTTGGGCTTCTCGGGCAGGAACTTCTTGCCGTGCTCTCTCTCGATGTAGCTTCGAGCCTCGGCGATCGCGTCCGGGCTCACCCGCACCGAGTCGGTGCGCATGTACGTGATGAGGCCGACCAGACCGCCGTCCTTCTTCAGGTCGATGCCCTCGTACAGCTTCTGCGCGATGCTCATCGTGCGCTTGGTCGTGAAGCGCAGGTAGCTGGTCGCATCCTGTTGGATCTTGCTGGTGGTGTAGGGGGCCAGTGCGTTGCGCTTCTGCTCGCGCAGCGTGACGTTTTGCACCTTGTAGCTGGCGCCGCTCAGCTCTTCCTTGACCTGCGCCGCGAGCGTGCCGTCCTTGACTTCGAGCTTCTCGCCGTCCGCCTTGGTCAGGCGAGCCATGAAGCTTTGCTTGGCCTTGCCGCGCAGCGAGACCCCGACGTTCCAGTACTCCTCGGGTACGAAGGCTTCGATCTCGCGCTCGCGCTCGACGATCAGACGCAGCGCCACCGATTGGACGCGGCCCGCGCTGAGCCCGAAGGCCAGCTTCGACCAGACCAGCGCCGAGACGTCGTAGCCCACGATGCGATCCAGGACGCGGCGACAGCGCTGAGCGTCATACAGGTTCTGATCCAGGTCGCGCGGGTTCTTCAGCCCGCGCTCGACGCCCTTTTTCGTGATCTCCTCGAACTCCACCCGGCGCACTTCGAGCTTGGGCCGGCCGAGCTCCTCCGCCAGGTGCCAGGCGATGGCCTCTCCCTCGCGATCCGGGTCGGTCGCGAGCAGGAGCGTGTCGGCATTTCTGACCTCGTGCTTCAGATCCTGCAGCACCTTGGCCTTGGCCTCGATGATTTCGTAGGTTTCCCGAAAGCCGTGCTCGACGTCGATGCCCATCTTCTTGGGCAAGTCCTTGACGTGACCCTTGCTCGCCAACACCTCGTACCCCTTGCCGAGGTACTTCTGGATCGTCTTAGCTTTGGCTGGGGATTCGACGACGACGAGGGTCTTGGGCATGCTTGGCTGTTCGCCCTTTCCGCCCCCTGAATGCGACGTCTCGGGCAGACGCGCAACCCGGTGATCACCAGGCCCCGGGGCAATACTCAATCAAATCAATATGTTACAAGTTTCAGGGAACCCCACGGGCCCGGAACTAACACCCCGGAGAGGGCGAGAGTCAAGATCCGTTGCTGGACCGCGACGACGGACAAGCCGGTCCGCTCGGCGATTTCGTCGGCGTGGCAGGCGCCGGACCTGAGCGCCTCGAGCACCGGATCCATTCCCGAAATCGGCTTCGCCAGGGGTAGCTCGCATTGAACCGGCCGGGCCCCGAGACTTCGCAGTCCCGAAGCCTCCAGCAGATCCAGCACCTCCCTAGCCCCGTGCACGGGCCGGGCGCCGAGCCGAATCTGCTCGATGCACCCCTTGCCCTGCCAGTGCCACGGTGAGTGGGGGACCACGAAGAGGGGCCTACCGAGCTCGCGCGCCCACTTGGAGGCGTTGCTGGTGCCACCGGCAACGGGTGTCTCGGTCATGATCACTGCGTGAGCGAGTGCCATGAGGCAGGCGTTCCTCGCAAAGAAGATGGCGCTCGTGGCCGGGACCTGGTCCGGCACCAACGAGAGGTAAGTGCCCCCGGAAGTGACGACCCGCTGAAACAGTACAGCGTTCTCCTTGGGGTAGGGTCGAGCGAATCCTGCGGGGGCCACCACTACCGTCACGCCGCCCGCGTCGAGCGCCCCTTCGTGCGCAGCCGTGTCAATGCCCTCGGCGCCGCCCGACAAGACCGCCACACCCGCGGCCGCGAGCTCGGAGGCCAAGCCACGCGTGAAGCTCAATCCTTCCGGGGACGCGCGGCGCGTGCCCACGATCGCGACAGCTGGACCGCGCGGCAGCTCCCCGTGCAGGTAGAGACGAAGTGGTGGAGCCGCGAGATCCGCGAGCCGTGGAGGCAACTGCGCTCCCTCGAGCACCCGTGCAGTACCACTCGAACTCCCCATAACCCCCTTGTCGGCCGGTGGGGTCCGCGGTTGCGTCAAAGCGGTCGGCAGCGAGCCATTCCACGGTTTTTCGCGGCCTTTAGCGGAGCGTGCTAGAAACGCAACCATGCGCTTCGTGGTCGCCAGCCACGGCCACTGCTTCGACGGTCTTTCGAGCGCCGTGGCGTTCACGTGGCTCATACGGGAGCTGGGGGCGCCGGACGCGCGCTTCGAATACCGCACCTGCGGCTACGGAGCCGGCCAGACCCGCGCCGACGAGAAGCTGCTCAGTGGCGACGAGAACGCCATCCTCGACTACCGCTTCTGCGCTTCCAAAAAGCTGACCTGGTACTTCGACCACCATCGCACTGCCTTCGCGTCGGAAGTCGATCGGTTGACTTACGAAGCGCGCCGCAGCTCGGGCCAATTTTTCTACGACGCCGGCTACTCTTCGTGCACCAAGCTCATCGCAGACG
Source organism: Polyangiaceae bacterium (assembly GCA_035281385.1). Classification (GTDB taxonomy): domain Bacteria; phylum Myxococcota_A; class Polyangia; order Polyangiales; family Polyangiaceae; genus PMG-095. Next base: position 4,405 of record DATEDZ010000276.1, on the reverse strand, counting down.
TGGCCCGAAAAGGCTTCGGCGTCTCGATGTCGGACCTGAGCGAGCTGGTGCGCTGGGCGGACATGGTGGACTCGGCGCGCTTTGCCTCGGCCGAGGACGCCGTCAGCCGCGCATCGCCGATCATGCAGCTGGTCAGCGTGGTGGAGCATTACGGTGACGATGCCTTCTTCAAAGACCTGGTGCCCGCGCTGCTCAACCGGTCGCTGGACGAGGTAGCGCGCAGCAAGGCGGTCGTGAATCGCTACAAACCGCTCGGGCGCAAGCACGAGCGCTTCGTCACGCGCGTGAAGCAGAAGAGCGAACGACTGGGGCGCGTGGTGTTCGTGGACCTGACCGAGAACGTGCTGGAGAGCGTCGGCAAGTTCGTGACCTATGCGCTGTTTCCGGATTCGGTGTACTCGGTGGTGGTCGGCCGGCTCAAGAACGGGCCCAAAATCTCGGTCGGTTATAACCCGTGGTCCGGTCGCCCGCTGGATACCGACATCAGCGCGATCTGCGCGCGCTACGGCGGGGGTGGACACCCGGTCGTCGGCGGCATCTCCTTCCCGAGCGCTGCGCTCGACGAAGCGCGCCGCGTGGCGCGCAGCATCGCGACCGAGCTGGCCGGCGACGTCGCCGCAGCCTGACAGCCATGATCTCGTCTCCGGTGCTGTCGCGGCTCGAGCGCGCGGCCGGCACGCCTCCGCTCGTGCTGGGTCACCGCGGCGCGCGGTATGCAGCCCCCGAGAATACGCACGCGGCGTTCGAGCTCGCCCGCCAGGAAGGCGCGGCCGGCGTGGAGCTCGATGTGAGGCTGGTGAAGACGGGTGAAATCGTGGTGCTTCACGACACGACGCTCGCGCGCGTCACCGGCGGCGCGGATCGCCGCGCGATCGAGCAGCTGAGCCTAGCCGAGACGCGGGCGGCGGATATCGGCCACGGCGAAAGAGTGCCGCTGCTCGCGGACGTGCTGGATTGGGCGGCTGAGCACGATCAGCTGGTCAACGTCGAGGTCAAGTCGGACGTGGTGCGCCGGCGCGACCTGGTAAGCGGCGTGATCGCGCTGCTTGCGCAGCACGGCTGGGCGGAGCGCGGTGTGCTGCTCTCGAGCTTCGATCCACGCTTCGTGTGGCAGCTTTCGCGCGCGCTGCCGCGCGTGCCGTCGGCCTTCTTGTTTCATACCAAGAGCCCGATGGCGCGTGCAGCAGCGTTGGTCGGCGCTGCGACCTTCACACGCTTGGGTGCGCGCGCCCTGCACCCCGAGCACGTCCTTCTGACCGAGCAGCGGATGCAAGCCTGGCGAGCGCGAGGCGCACTGGTTGGTGTCTGGACCGTCAACGACGAGGCACGCGCCCGCGAGCTCTCAGCGCTCGGCGTCGACTACCTCGTGAGCGACCGGCCGGGTGCGGTGCTCGCTGCCGTCAGGGCATAGCCCTGACGGCGGCGCGAAATCTCGTGAAGTCGCCGCCGTACGGCGGCCGGCGAGGGTGATAGTCGCGCTACTTGTCGCAGGCCAGCAAGGCGAGCGCCTGCTCGTAGCACGGCACTTCCTCCGCTGGCCGCGTCGGCGTTTGTAGCCACTCGCGGCACTCAACCGGGTAGTTCAGCAGGCAGCTGCTGTATTGCTGCGACGTCGCTTCGCAGCCAAGAGGCGGATGGCGGCACGTGTCTTCGCATTCGTCGAGCCACACGTCGCATGCTTCGCTCTGGCGCACGCACTCGTCGAAGCACGGACCGCTACCCGGCATCAGGCACTCGTCGAGCACGCGGCGCTCGTCCAGGCACACCGAGCCGACATGAACCTGATCGTCGACGCAGCTGAAGGTCCCAGGCTTGCTGTCGGCGTAGCACTGCACCAAGGTCCGCCTGGCGTCGTGGCACGTGTCTCCGCCGAGCCGCGCTTCGCACGACCGCACACAATCGGCGGGCGCTTCCGCGCAGCCGACGTGCCCCACGGCACGGCAATAATCGTCGCACGCGGTGGCGGCGAGCGGGTATGTCGCTTCACAACCGCACCAAATCAGTAGCGACCCGATGAGCCCGGCCGAAAGGGTCTGCTGGCTCGCTCGCCGCGGTCGCTCAGAAGCCCGCTTCGATGCCCAGGTTGGGAATGGTGATGGGTCCAACGCGTTGCTCCTCGCAGCCGTAGGCGCTACAGCTTGCTCTCAATGTCTCCTGATTCAGGGTGGCGTTGACGACCTCCAGTACGATCGCAAGCCAGCCCGAGTTGCCCCACACGAAGCGTTTTTCACTGCGCAAGTCGAGGCGAAAGTAGGGCGACGTGCGCGGCGGATCGCGCATTGCCTGAAGGTAGGCCACGTCGGCCGGGATGCCGGTGTAAAGCGAGCTGCGCACCCCCGAACGGAAGCCTCGGCCCCAGTCGTAGCCGAGCGCCGCGCTGAGCACGTGACGCCGATCGTAGGCGGAGGGCGCGCTGACGCGGCCGATGAAGCGCCGACTGCTCGAGAGCGTGTAGCTGACGAAGCCGCCGAGCTTTCGCGTCAAGCTGCGTTTGAGCAGCAGCTCTAGGCCGCGCGAAACTCCGGTGCCGCGCGAGTCCTCGGTCAAGGCTCCGTCGGCGTCGCGCGCGCGCGCTTGACCAATGCTGTCGAAAAGCCGAAAAAGCGCGGTCTGATACAGCGTAGCCTCGAGCGAAATCTGCTCCGGCAGCCTGAGTCTGAAGCCGTAACTGTGCTGGACGCCGGTTTGTAGCCCTTGTCCGAGCGCCGGATTGAGCCCCGGTGATGGGACCGCGCTCGCCGGCGGTTGATGCGCGACACCGAGCCCCGTGTGCAGGCTCAGGATACCACTCACGCGGTACTCGGCGCTCACGCGCGGATCGAAACCCACTGCGTGCGCCCCGCGCGAGCCGTAGACGTCGACGCGCACACCCGGGCGCACCGTCACAGCCGAGCCGGCTTCGACTTCCAGACCCGCGTAGCCGCCCGCGACCATGTCGAGCCGTGGTGGGTAGAGCCGGCGGTAGTCGGCTGCTGACTGTGGGTCGTCGAGCTGCGATAGCTCGAGCGCGTACTCGTCGACGGCCAGCCGCAGCCCGCTACGCAGCAGCAACGAGCGACTGAAGTCGTATGTCCAGTCCAGCCGTAGGACGGCCGATGCATCGCGCACCTGGACTTGCCCGTCACGCGCGAACGAGCGATCCCAGCCGCCCAGCGCTTGCAGCGCGAGCGACGCCTTGTCGAAGCGGTGCTGCGCGCGCAGATCGGCGCGGTGGAAGTCGACGCCGTAGAGTGTGCGCGTGCGGCGCTCGTGCAGGTCGGTCAAAGCGTCGTGAGCGCCAAAAACGCGTAGAGACGCGCGACTGCTCGCCGATAGCCGCCGATCGATGCGCGCCTGGTAGTCCCAGTAGGCGACGCTCATCTCCTCCGCGAACAGGTGCAGTACCGGATTCGCGTACGAGTACCGCCCGGCGAGCGTCAGGCTGCTCGCGTCGTCGAGCGGCGCATCGACCAGCCCCGAGCTGTCGGTAGCCTTGATGGCCACCTCGCCGCGCGGCTCGGCCGCCGGCTCGGCGGCGCGCGCAACCACGATGCCGGCCGCGAAACCGCCGTACTCGATCGGATAAGGCCCCGCGTACAGCTGCACGCTGTCGACCAGGCCCGGATGGATAACGGATGGTCCACCCAGCGCGTGAAACAGCGCGGGTAGGCGCGTGCCATCGAAGAAGTAGCCCAGGTTGCCGGGCGGCGCGCCACGGACGAAGAAGTACGGCACCCCGGACAGCGTCGGCGTCACTCCGGGCAGCGGCTCGATGGCGCGAATCGGGTCGCCGAGGCCGCCCGGTAGGTACTTCACCTCCGCGGCCGAGAAGCCGGGCGCGGGCTGGTGGCGCCGACCGACCACCTGCACTTCTCGCGGCACTTCGGACTTAGCCGCAACGCTTTCCCCGGATTGAGCCAGCGCTGGTAGCGCCAGCGTCAGCAGCGTGGCAAGGACTCCATGACGGGTGAGACGTCGCATCGCGCCGGCCCTCGGCATGCCAGGCAGCGCGCGCTGCGTAAAGGCGATGCTCGCGTGGTGAGCAACCCAAGCGGATGACGGCGCGATGCGCACCTGTGCTCACCAGGGCGTCGGGGGGACTTCTGCGTTGACTTGGCTCGGCCGTTGATGAAGATTGAAGGTGGCTCTCGAGGCGCCCGTGCGTGCTTACCCAGGGCGTATTTCCTGATCGAGGCGGCATTCGTTGAAAGCACAGCGACGAGCCTACAGCGGCACCTATCTGGCCTCGATCCTCTTGGCCTGGGGATGCACTGTCTATGAGTCGAGCCTGCTCGGCGATCGAGGGCCCTCTTCAGGGGGCACGACCGCGCACGCGGGCGACGCAGGTGACGCAGGCTCAGGCGGGAGCAACCCTGGTGCTGCTGGCTCGGCGGGCGCCGTAACCGATGGCGGCGCCGGTAGCGGC
>DATEDZ010000275.1:0-9482 GCA_035281385.1 Polyangiaceae bacterium | reverse complement strand
TGTGAGCGAGCAGACCACTCGAAATGTCCGGCGGCTCATGCATACCCGAACCCAGCAGGCGCCCGCTCCGCCGGTTTTTCTCGTGGCTCGCGGCCTTCCCTGACGATCGTGATCTTTCCTTCCAAGATCGCCCAACTCGAGGCTAGGACGACCTTCACTTTGTGTACGAAGTGAATCGCACAAACTAGGACGACCTTCACTTTGCGTACGAAGTGGTTACAGGAAACTCGGTACCCCATAGCTTGAGATTAAGTCGAGATTTACGGCAGTAGTGCTAGTCACTTCGCGGCAATGTACGGTTCGGACTAACAGGGAGGCGGGGAGACGGGGAGTTTCTTGTGTTGCATTCCGTCCGACATTTGGAGCGAAGGGACGACTCCGTCAGTCAACACGCGACTCGAACCCCAAAAACTCTTTCAGGCCTCTCCGTCTCCCCGCCTCCCTGTTGGTCTGGATCGTAAGGAGACTAACGGGCCGTTAGGGGGTGGTGGGGGCCGCTGGGTTCGCGGAGCTTTTCGCGCGCGTCGGCTTCGCGGGCCAGGCGCTTCTCGCGCTGGCGCGAGAGCAGGATGGCGCCGCTGAGCACGCCGCAGATCACGCCGAGCGAGACCAGAATCGGAACCTTGTACACGCCCATCACCAGCATCTTGACGCCCACGAAGCCGAGCACGATGGCCAGCGCCGGCTTCAAGTAGTGGAAGCGGTGTACGAAGTCGGCCAGCACGAAGTACAGCGAGCGCAAGCCCAGGATCGCGAACACATTGGAGGTGAACACGATGAACGGGTCGGTCGTGACCGCGAACACCGCGGGGATCGAATCGACCGCGAAGATCAGGTCCGTGACCTCCACCAAAAGCAGCACCATGAACAGCGGCGTGACCAGGCGACGCCCGCTGACGCGCGTGAAAAAGCGCTCTCCGTCGAGCTCCTTGCTCGTCGGTAGGTGGCGAACCAGCCAGCGGTAACTGCGGCTCTCGAGCGGCGATTCCGCGACGTCCTTTTCACGCGCCAGCTTGAAGGCAGTATATACCAGGAAAGCGCCGAACACGTACATCAGCCAGTGGAAGCGCTCGAGCAGCACGCTGCCGGCGCCGATGAATAGCGCGCGCATCACCAGCGCTCCCAGCACGCCCCAGAACAGCACGCGATGCTGGGAGGTCGGTGGCACCTTGAAGGCGCCGAACAGCACGACGAAGACGAACAGGTTGTCGACCGACAGCGCCTTTTCGATGATGTAGCCGGTCGCAAACTCGAGCGCGCGCTCACTGCCGAAGGAGTAGTAGACGAGGCCACCGAAAGCCGCCGCGCACAGCACCCAAACCAAGCTCCAGCCGAGCGCTTCCTTCACCTTCACCACGTGCGCTTGGCGATGGAACACGCCCAGGTCCAGTGCCAGCATCAGCAGCACGAAGACCAGAAAGCCGATCCAATAGGCGGGGCTACCCACGGAATGCATGTTCTGCCTCTGAAAACACACACCTTGGGCGGACCATTCACTTCGTTAAAGTAGATAAATCGCATGCGAAGCATCGGTTATTCCAATACTGAGGCTTGACGCCCCAGCTGCGATCGCCCCATGCTTTTGGCGTGGAATGGCTGAATTACCACCACCTTTTGTACTTTTGGACCGCGGCCCGCGAGGGCGGGGTGACCCGTGCGGCCAAGAAGCTACGGCTGGCTCAGCCCACGGTCAGTGAGCAGATCAAGCGGCTCGAGCAACTGCTCGGCGCGGAGCTGTTCGAGCGCCGTGGGCGCACGCTCGTGCTCAGTGAGTTCGGGCGCACCGTGTACGGCTACGCGGACGAGATCTTCTCGCTCGGCCGTGAGCTCTTGGACGCGGCCAAGACGCAAGGTGGCCGGCGCCCGCGCCGACTCGTGGTGGGTGTGGCCGACGTGCTGCCCAAGCTGATCGTGTACCGCTTGCTCGAGCCCGCCTTACAGCTGGGCATCGAGCTGGTGTGCCGGGAGGACCACGTGGATCAGCTCCTGGCCGGCCTCTCGATCCACGAGCTGGATCTGGTGCTCAGCGACTCGCCGGTCGGCTCCCACCTCGGTGTGCGCGCTTTCAATCACCTGCTCGGCGACAGCACGGTCAGTTTCTTCGCATTGAAAGAGCACGCGGTCCGGCTCAAACGCGCATTTCCGGGCTCGCTGCATGGTGAGCGCTTTTTGTTCCCGGAGGAGCAAACGGTGCTGCGCCGCTCGCTGGACACCTATTTCGAGGACATCGGAGTGCGCCCGACGTTTGCCGCGGAATACGCGGACAGCGCGCTGGCCATGTCGTTCGCCCAGGCCGGCGCCGGCATTTTTGCTGGCCCCACCGTGATCGAACGCGAGATCAAGCGCCAATACGGCGTGGCCGTAATCGGCCGTGCGCGGCAGCTGCGCGAACGTTATTACGCCATCAGCGGTGAGCGGCGTCTGGCGCATCCGGGCGTGCTTGCCATTTCGCAAGCTGCGCGCCGGCTGCTCAACGCTTGAGGTCGACCTTGTGGCCCGGCGTCGGTATCTCGCCGAGCAGCACCGTGTCCTCGAAGTGCACTTCCGGCACCACGCGGCTCGACGCCGCCAGATCGAAGGCCAGGCCCCACTCGATGCCGTCTGCCACCGAGACGAAGAACGTGCTCGACTCCTTGCAGGCCTTGGCCAGGCGCTGAATCGTATCGCCGGTCATGGATAGGTCCGGACCAGCCATGCCGCGCCCGCGCTTGCCCGCCGCGCCTCCGGACAGCTTCCACACCGCGGTCCCGAAATCGCTGGTCACCATGCCGACCACGCTGCAGGGCGGCGCCTGCACCTTGGCTTCGGGCGTGAAGCGCTGGTCGCGGTCGTAGTCGGTGCGCGTCTCGGTGCGCACCGTGATCTTGCTGGGATTGAGCTTGCCGAGCTCCTCCAGGTAGGTGGCGACCCACGGCACCTTGGCCTTGCGATCCACGACGAGCAGCGCTGCCTTGCCTTCGAACCACTTGCGCGCCTCGCCGAGCAGACTGACGAGCTTACCGCGACCCTCCGGGTTGTGGAGCAGCGCCCGCTCGAAGCCGACCTTGGTGCTCACGCTATCGATCTCCAGCTCCGGCGCGGTCTCTTGCTTCGGGATGGCGCTGGCAGGCGGCGCCGGAATCGGCGCGTCTTTCGGCGGATCGAAAGGATTTTTTTGCGGCTTGCGGTCGCAGGCGAGCGCCGAAAGCGCGAGCGCCATCCCCAACCAGGAAAGCGCTACTGCAGGTCGTCGCACAAAGGTTCGCTGCGAGAGAGCCGGATCATCGACGCGCATTCACCCTCCGTAGCACCCGCGGCCAGGTAACAATAGCCTGATTGGCAGTCGGCATCGCTCGCGCAGACCTCGTTCAGCTCCAGGCGCGCGGTGCAAGCGCTGGTTTCGGCGCCATCGGCATCAACCGTTGTCAGGCACTGGTCCTCGGGCAAGCACTGGTACTGGCCCTCGCAGCTTGCTCCGGCTTTCTTGTACGCTACACAATTCTCGCCGTTGCAGAAGTAGCCGTCCTCGCAGATCTGGGCTGCGCCATCGCAGGCATCGCCTGGCGGGACCTCCTCTGGTTTCTCGCAGCTGCCCCGGCTGGCCCCCAGCTTCTTGATGCAAAATACGCCGCTGGCGGTATCGCACTCCTCGGCGCTGGCGCAGCTCTCGCCCTCTTCCCTGATGCCACCCGACAATTGATCGCAGGGCGCTGCCAGGTAGCGAACCACCTGTATCTCTGCCGCCGTCAGATTCGCGTCCCGGTAAGCAGCTTTAACCGCTGACAGGCACGTCTCAGCCCTGTCCGACGCGTAGCCCGCCGGGATGAGGTCCAGGCAGAAGGAGCTCTGGGTCGCCACGCAGTCCTCCACCGAAGCGGAGTCACACGCCGTCACCACGTCCTTCTGGCAAGCGGCCTTGCCCCAGGCCTCGCAGAAGCCTGCGCGCCTGGCCAGCGGGTCCGGTGGTTCCTCGTCGGCGGAGCAGCCGAGGGGCAAGGACAGCGCAAGTAGCGCCAGGGCGATAAGCGGCTTCGTCATGGGGGGTTGGACGAGGGCGGAAAGCGGCTTCGTCATCGGGGTTTGACGATACACCGGCGAAGTCGGTTTGGTCACATTAGCGGCCAGGCTAGGCTCGGGCGCGTGCTTGGATTGGCCGCGCTCGCCGCGCCTCGCCGCTCGCGACGCCCCTCGGCACCTCCGCCGCGGATTCCGTCACCGCTGCAAGCTGGCGTCCTGTGGTTGTTCACGATGGCCCTGGTGATCGCCGGGGGTCTGGGCGTCGGGGCGGCGGCCGGGCTCATCGCGGTCAGCACGGGTCTGTCGGTCGAGCGCGCGTTGGCGTTGCTCTCCGATCCGAGCAGCTCTCCGCTCGTGACGAGTCCGACCTGGATCTCGATCTCGGTGCTGGTGAGCGAGTGCGTGCTGGGCCTGGTCATCTGGCGCTTCTTGCGGCGCCATCGCTTGTTCTTGCACGAGGTGGCGCCGCTGCGCGTGCCGTCGCTGCGCGATCTCACAGGTGCGCTGCTCTGCGTGTTCGGGCTGGCGCCGCTCTCGGGCATGCTGGCCGAGCTGACGCGCCGTCACGTGGCGCGCGACGTCAACGCCGAGACGATGGTGGTGGCGCTGGTGCGCAGCGTGTCTCCGGGTGAGCTGGTGGGCGTCGTGCTGGCGACGGCGCTGGTGCCGGCGCTGGTCGAAGAGCTGCTGTTTCGCGGGCTTTTAACGCGCGCTTTTCTGGGTCGAGGCAATCTGCTGGCGCTCAGCGTGCCGAGCGCCATGTTTGGACTGTTCCACCTCGAGCCGACCCAAGCTGCCGGGACGTTCGTGCTCGGCCTGGGCTTCGGCATCGCCCGCCTCTACACCGACAGCGTGATCACCAGCATCCTGTGCCACTTCGTTTACAACGCCTACGTGCTGATTGAGGTGTACGCGGGCGGGCAGGTGGGTAGCACGGATCTGCATTTCGGGCGCGTCGGTCTGGGGCTGGGCCTGAGCGCGCTCGGCTTCGGACTGATCGTGCTGCATCCGGGGGAGCGGCGGCGATGAGACGACGCAGCCTGCTGGGCCTTGGCGGCGCCCTGGCCATAGAGTGGCTGGCCCCGCGTGCACACGCCAAGCCGCTACAGTCCGACGAGCTCGATGTGGTGGAGCTCGATGTGGTGGAGCTCGACGTGCCGGGGCAAAGAGCTTTCGGTCGCGCGCTGTTGTTTCTGCCGCGCCCACTACCGAGCTCGCCCAAGCTTCTCGTGCTGCTGCACGGCCTCGGCGAAACGCATGACCAGCAGGTGGGGTCACGCGCCTTCGCGGAGCGCTACGGCCTGCTCAGCGCGGTGTCACGCCTCAGCCATCCACCGCTCGGTCGCACCCACGAGGCGCAGGACTACTTCGGCGCGGGACGGCTCCAGGAGCTCAACCTGCGTCTTTCGCGCCGGCCGTACCAGAGCCCGGTGCTGCTGTGCCCGTTCACTCCTAATCCCTACAAAACAGGCGGTGAGGCGGTGTTAGGGCGCTACGCCGACTTCCTCACCGGTCGCTTGAAAAACGAGGTAGAGCAGCGCATTGGCTCGGATTTCCCCGTTTCCCGCTGCATGGTCTCCGGCGTTTCCCTCGGCGGCTACCTCGCCATCGAAGTCTTCCTGCGTAAGCCCGAGCTGTTTTGTGCGCTCGGTACGGCCCAGGGCGCGTTCGGTCAGGGTCAGGCCGCACGCTACGCGGCGGGGATCGCGAGCGCCAGCCAGCGGCTGGGGCCGCGTCGGGTGGAGATCCTGACTTCGTCGTTCGATCCTTACCGGCGCCCGAACGAGCTTTTGCACCAGCACTTGCAGAAGCGAAAGGTAGCGTCGCGGCTGCGTGTCTCGCCCGGCCCCCACGATCAACGCTGGCTCAAGGAATCCGGTACGATCGAAATGCTGTTGAGCGCGGACGACGTCTTTGCTGGATTGGGTTCCGAGGTGAAGTGATCCGCTCGCTCACGCGCAAAGTCTTGGGCTCGGCGGCCGCCGCGGTGGATCGCGTGGCCACGGCTGCGGTCACCGCGCACGCGGCGCGCAGCGGTCAAAAGCGACCACGCCCCCACGCGGATCGGCTGAAGCTGCTGACCAGGCTCGAGCAGCGCTTTCGCGAGGCTCCGCTCGAGCAATTTTTCGCAGCGACGCGTCCGATCAGCCCTGGCGAGCGAGCGGTGCGGGCGCTCGGAAGCGACGGTAAGGTCGTGGATCTGTCTTGGGAGAGTGGCTATGAGCCCCTGGATCCGGAGGTACGCGACCGCTATGCGTCGGCGCCCGAGAACGCGCTGGCGGTGGCTCGTCACTACGCGCGCGGCAAGGCGCGTCCGGTGGCGATCTTGATCCACGGCTATATGGCCGGGCCATTTGCGTTCGAGGAGCGGGTCTGGCCGATCGCGCGCTTCGATCGCGCGGGCTTCGACGTGGTGCTCTTCACGCTGCCGTTTCACGCTTCGCGCGCACGTCACGGTTACGGCGCAGTACCCGAGTTTCCGGGGGAGGATCCGCGCGTCAACGTCGAGGGCTTCCGGCAGGCCGTGTTCGACCTGCAGAACCTGATCGATTGGCTGCTGCGCCAAGGCCATCCGCGGGTGGGCGTGATCGGCATGAGCCTGGGCGGCTATACCGCGAGCTTGCTGGCGACGGCCGAGCCGCGGCTCGACTTCGTGGTGCCGGTGATCCCGCTCTCATCGCTCGGCGACTTCGCGCGCGAGCAAGGCTCGCTCAGTCCGGTACCGGAGGAGGCGGCGGTCCAGCACGCGCTGCTCGAGAGCATCTACCGGCGCATCGACCCGGTGTCGCGTCCGGCGCTGGTGTCGAGCGAGCGCTGTCTAGTCGTGGCCGCCAAGGCCGATCGCGTCACGCCGGCTGCTCACGCGCGGCGGCTTTCGACGCACCTGCGCGCGCCGCTGCACTCGTTTTACGGTGGCCACCTGCTGCAATTGGGTCGAGCCCAAGCTTTCGAACGCGTCATCGAGCTGATGCTGGACAACCGGACCTGAAGCGCCGCTATTCGCTGCGCAGCGAAGCCATCCACAGGTAGTGGTCGGAAACGATCCACTCAAATGTGCACGTGCTCGGGATCCGAGTCGTGCTGATCGCGCACCTCGCGCAGGTGGTGCACGTCGGCGAGCTCACCTTGTGTTTCGGCGTTGCGCTTCGCGAGCCACGCTTCGAGTGAGACGCGACCCGAACCGAAGATGCTGAACACACCCAGCATCGCGAGCACCAGTGCCGCAAACTCCAGCGACTGACCGGCAGTCAGCAAGCCTTCACCCATATGCACCAGCAGCACCGCGCCGAGCAGCGGCGGAATCTGCACCACCGCAGCCAGCCGCGTGCCCAGGCCGAGCGCGAGCAGGATGCCGCCGCACAGATGCGCGGCCACCACATATTGCGAAAGCGCCAGCGGCACGAACCAGCTGTCGCCGCGATTCATGAAATCGATCAGCACCTCCGGACGGCTGATGAACAGCGCGCCGCGCACCGTCAAACCGACGCCGAGATAGATGCGGATCACATCGAGGCCCACGCTGGGATCCTTCCACCAGACCTTTTGGGAATGCGTCGCCATCGGAGCCTCCTGAAACAGAAAAGCGCGGCCACGGCACAGTCGCCGGAGCCGTCAGACTGATTGTGATTACGTGCGTGAGATCCCGCCCACCACGAGTCATTGTGTCACGTCTGTAAGCGAATGCACGCCGGCTCGCTCGATCTCTGGATGGAGCCCAGCCAGCGCCAAGACGCCGGCTGCCGAGCGCCACGCCGCCTGACCTTGCTGTAGCGTGGTGCGTGCGTTAGGCTTTTCTCGATGGCGGAGCCTGCGATTCGGCTGCTGGATGACGATGCGGTGATGCTACGCCGCACCGGCGTTCGATTTCCGATCGAGCTTCGTCCAGTGGGGACGGTCATTGATGAACCGTCGACTTGGCCCGCTGCGGAGGGTCGTCTCGAGCTCGTGGAGGGGAGGCTGCTCTATATGCCGCCTTGTGCGGATGTTCAGCAGGACGTGACGGTCGATGTCGTGCACCTGCTGCGTCACTGGTCCGAAACTCATCCAGACTACGTCGTGGGTGGAAACGAAGCAGGCATGAAGCTCGGAGCCGATATTCGCGCTGCGGACGCCGCTGTTTGGCGCCGTGCCAGCGTCGGACCATCCGTGGGGCGCCTGCGGCATGTACCGCCTACGTTAGCCGTCGAGGTGGCGGGGCAAGACGAAGACGAAGCGGTGCTTCGCGAAAAAGCCGGCTGGTACTTGCGCTCTGGGGTGGCGGTCGTGTGGTTGGTGCTTCCAGAGTCCCGCGAGGTCGCTGTCCTATGCAGCGGCGGTGAGACTCGTTACCAGCGCGACGATCGCCTGACAGAGATGGAAGAGCTGCCAGGGCTCGCTCCCAAGGTTGCCCGGTTTTTCGCTCAGCTCGACCGCGCGTAGCGAGTGCCGCGCGTAGCGAGCGCCGCGCGACGCTAGGCGTGGCGCGCGACTGACTCAGCCGGTGGCTGAGCACCTTCGTTGAGCCGCTCGCCCTTGCCGGTCGGTTTGATTTCCCCACCGCGCCGCCGTGTGTACACCTGCGTGAACTCGGCGCCCAGAAATAGGATCTGCGCCGAGTAGTACACCCAGATCACCAGCACCACGATCGAGCCGGCGGCTCCGTACGACGAACCCACTGAGGCCTTGCCCAGGTAGAGGCCGAGCAGCGACTTGCCGATCGTGAACAGCAGCGCGGTCACCAGCGCACCCGGCCACACGTCGGCCCAGTGTATCTCCGCGTCAGGGACGACCTTGTAGATGAGGGCGAACAGACCCGTCACCATTGCCAGCGAGAAGGCGAAATTGACGAGCTGCCAGACCGCTTCGCCTCCGGGCAAGAGCCCGGTAAAGCCTTTGCCGATCGCGCTCAAGACTGCGCTCAGCACCAGCGACACCAGCAGCAAAAACGCGACGCCGAGCACCATCGTGAACGAAAAGAAGCGGTCCTTGATCTCGCCCCAGATGCCGCGGCCCTCCCGGGCCTTGACTTCCCAAATTCGATTGAGCGCGAACTGCAGCTCGCCGAACACGCCGCTTGCACCCACGAAGAGTGTGACGATGCCCACCGCGGTGGCTAGCGTTCCGGAGCCCGGCGACTTGGCGCTGGCCACGACGGTCTCGACCCCCTTGGCAGCGTCGGTGCCGACGATGGCGCCGAGCTCCCCGGCAATCTGGCCCCTGGCCGCCTCGGGTCCGAAGGCCAGGCCCGCGATCGACACCGCGATGACGATGATCGGCGCGAGCGACAGCAGCGTGTAGAACGCGAGCGAAGCCGCCAAACGCGGCGCGTCGTCACTCAACCAGTCGCTCACCGTTTCCTTGGCAACGGTCCAAACATTGCGCAGCATGCCGTGACCTTTCGCTACTGCGAGGCGCGCTTGCCGCAGAATTGGCGAAGCGTCGCTCGCTCTTCAGCAAGTCAGCAACATGCGTGCCGGGCGTCCGGCGAGCAGGCCGAGAGCAGGCTA
>DATEDZ010000274.1:0-2468 GCA_035281385.1 Polyangiaceae bacterium | reverse complement strand
TGGTCACGCCGCCCCTCCGCCGCTGCCGCTGCCGCAGCCTGGCTCTGCCTTGCCCGCGCCCACGCGACGCGCCCCAGGCCCGCCGCCTCCGCCGATGCCGAGCGGTCGCAGCATGTCCCCGCCGCCCCCGCCGCGCGCCGGCGTCTCACAGCCCGCAGCTCCTGGCGCCGCTGGCGCCAAGCTGACCATCAGCTACCAGGGTGAAACGTTTCCGGTAACCAAGGATCGCTTCATCATCGGCCGCGGCAAGCAGTCGAGTGACCTCACCATCAAGGATCCGAACGTGTCGCGCCAGCACGCGATGATCGAATTCTCGAATGGTCAGTACTACATCGTCGACATGGGCTCGACGAACGGCGTCGAGTACAACGGCCAACGTGTGCAGCGCAAGGTGATCTCCGAAGGAGACGCCTTCAAGGTCTGCGATCACGAGCTCAGGTTCAGCTATAGCTGAAGCCACACGTGTCCCGGCGGTTCATCGGCGCAGCGCTCGTAACCGCGACCGCGTTGCTTGCGGCCGTCTCGCAGGGCCGGAGCGCCGCGCGCCGGGTCGAGCCTCGCGCTGTCGATAAGCTCGAAGGAGTGCGCAGCGCGCTGGTATTGCGCCGGGATGAACCGCTCTTCATCGAGCCCAGCCAGGGCGCGGCGCGGCGCGGTGCCGCCGAGCGCGGCGCGCGACTGCCGGTGTTCGAAATCGCGCGCGGCGGCGGCTGCAGCGGGCGCTGGTTTTCGGTCGGACCGCTGGCATGGATCTGCGAGGACGGCGCGGAAGCCTCGGGCGCCAGCCCACCACCCGAGCAGCCTCGTTCAGCGAGCGGCGACGGCCTGCCCTTCGACTATTACTTCGTGAGCCGCGACGGCTCTTTCGGCTATCGCGATCTGCTGGTGGCCGAGGAGGGCGTGCCGGAGACGCAGCTGCTCCCCGGCTTCGGCGTGGCCATCACGCGCGAGGAGCAGAAGCCGGGCGGTGAGCGCTATGGCCTGAGCACGCACGGCTTTTGGATTCCGCTGCGCGACCTGGGGCGCGTGACCGTCCCGGTGTTTCGAGGGGGGCCAGTCGACGACGCGCTGAACGTGGCCTGGGTCAGCTCCGACAAGGTGCGTCTGCGCAAGGCGCCGGGCGGCCACCCGCTGCGTGACGTGGTTCCGCGCCAGACGCAGCTTTCGGTGCTGGAAACGCGCGAACAGGCCGGCAAGACCTGGCTGCGCGTCGGTGAGCAGGAGTGGCTCTTGCAGAGTGAGGTCGCGCGCCCCTCGCGCCTGGCTCGCCCCGCGGAGGTGAAGGACGGCGAGCACTGGTTCGACGTGGAGCTGGCCAGTCAAATCGTGACCGCATACGTCGGCGATCATCCAGTGTTCGCCACGCTGGCTTCCACCGGACGCGGCCCGCAGGGCAGCGACCTGGCAACCCCCAAAGGCCAGCACCGCATCTGGGTGAAGCTGCACTCGAGCGACATGGATAACCTCGAAAACCTCGAGGAAAGCGCGAGCTACGCTATCCAAGCCGTACCCTGGGTGATGTACTTCCAGAAGGGCTACGGCCTGCATGGCACGTTCTGGCACCGCGCGTTTGGTCGGGTGCAGAGCCATGGCTGCGTGAACCTCAGCCCGATCGACGCCGAGCAGCTCTTTGATTTTGCCAGTCCGCGGCTCCCGAGCGGGTGGACAGCCGCGCTGCCCACGGTCTACGAACAGGGAAGCTTGGTCCGCGTCAGGTAGAGCCCATCCCTACGGGACGGGTTCTTTACTTACCTTTCCTTTGGGAGCTCCTTTCGGCCCAGGAAGTGAATTCCTGGGGCCCAGCCTGGGGTTTTTGGGGCCCCAACCCCAAAACATCGACTACTGGGGAGCATGAGCGCTACTGACGGCGTAGGAGGTGATCTGATGGAGCTAAAAATCGGTCGCGATACCCTGCTGGTCATTTCGGCGGTCGCCTGGGCAGATGGATCGATGGATCAGAAGGAAGCCGCGGCAATCAGACACGCCGCCCAGCAGCTGCAGATCCAGGGTGACGACCTGGCAGCCGTGGAGCGCAGCCTTTCCAGCAAGGTCACGCTGGAAGAGGTCGAGACGGTGCGCATGAACCGCTTGACTCGCCTGTTCACCTACGCCGCCGGCTGCTGGATCGCCGAGGTCGACGGTCAGGCGTCGGCGTCCGAAATGGCGCTGCTCGGCTTGCTCGGCGATCGGCTAGGGCTGTCGAGCGTGGCTCGCGATCGCGCGCACAACGTGGTGCGCGGGATCGCCGAGCGCTCGGCGCCGGGCTCGTTCGATTTGCTCGAGCTGCGCTCCCGATTGTCCGCCGGGCTGAGCCAGATCGGCGACGACTAGCACTACTGCCGCAGACTTTGGCGAGAGCAGATCACGATCGGCGTGAGTGGGAACGAGCCACGAGACAAAACTGGCGAGGCCAGCGCGGTTTCGTCGTTGGCTGGAAGAGTCGCTGGGCCCGGCGGAGCGCCCGCTCG
>DATEDZ010000273.1:0-30360 GCA_035281385.1 Polyangiaceae bacterium | reverse complement strand
GCGCTCGCCTCGCGCAGTGCCTCGCAGGTCCAGGCTGACCGAGGGACGGCTGCCAAACAGCTCGCACGCTACTTCGAGCGTTACGGCCGCTAGGAGGCTCGTGTGAAACACCAGCGGTCCAAATCGGCGGAGCCGCCGCGTGGAGGGGAGGCTCAAAAAGCTCCGCTTTTTGAGGGGAGGAGGCGCGTGCCTCCTCCCGCAGAACAAGATCCTAACTGGGGCAGGGGCCCCAGCCCGACAAGGCATGTAGGTCTTGGAAGAAAAGATCACGATCGGCGAGAGCAGCAGCCACCCACGAGAACAAACCGGCGAGGCCGGCGCGCGTTGCGGTCTAGCCCGCGATAGTCGCGAGACCCGGCAGAAACCTGCTCGAACTCAACAGCTCAGCAAAACTTGACTCATCTGTCACGGAAGACGGCTCTCAAGGACCCTAGGCCGGCGTGGTGACGGTCGGGCTCGTGGTGGTGGGTGCCGTGCCCGGCGCAGTCGCCGGCGTGGTGTTAGCGGTCTCGCCCGACCTCTTCGCCCTCAGTCCCCCGGCGTGTGCTGAGAAGCCGAGGAAGCTCGCGGTACGACGTCCTGTTCGACGCCGAGCAGGTGCAGGGCGATGCTGATCTGGTCGGGAAGCGGGCGCGTTCTGCGGAGAGAACGCCGAAAAAGGCATTCGTGACTGAGTCGGTCGCCAGCAGCCGGCACTGACAACGACATCGCAGTTTCGATTGCCGGCGCCGGACCCCGCTGCGCCGTCAGCTGCTCCGCGCTCAAGCCCCGCCCGGCTCGTTCAAGAAAGCGCGAAGGCGCGCGCCTTCGGCGGGCGAGAGCACGTCTGCGAGCCAGCTGCAGAGCTCATCTTCGCTGAAGAACAGCCGGCGATCGGAGAAACCGGCGTCGCGAATCACCCGCAGAAATTGCAGGACGGCCACCGGCGCGTCTTGCCGAGCGATCACTGCGCTGCGCTCCGTGCCCGGGTTCACGCCCGCCATGCGCGCTGTCAGAAAATCCGCAGCTTCCGGGGCCATGACCGGACAGTGGCGCCAATCCGCTATGGTCACGTGTTTAGCGCCCGGCGGCAGCCTGGCGACCTCGCGCCCGATTTGCTGAAACAGCGCGGCGACGTCGCTCACCGAACGGTAGCCGGCAGCCACGCGAACCTCGAGCAACCGACCGACTTGAATGCGAGCCGTGTTGGCCGACATGACATCATGAAAGCCCCGAACAGTCCCTCCGTCAACTTGGCTGCAACGCGGACAAAGCGCGTTCAGCTTCGCGCGAGAGAGTCAGTTGGGCCATAGTCGTGGCCTCGCCGAGAAAAGCGTTCAGTTCAGCAGCGGCTCTCAAAGGGCGCGCCGGCCGCCGGTTGCTGGGGCGACCGCCAAAGGCAAGGTTGCTCTGTGACCTACCTGGACCGCATCGTCCACGACCCGGCGATCTGCGCCGGCCAGCCCGTCATTCGCGGGACACGTCAACACCGTAAGCGCGGGGGTGTTCGGACCTCCTACCTTTAGTTCGCCCCGCCCGGACCGTTCATAGGCTAAAGGTTCTGATCCCTTGGCGTCGCGCATCGCTGACTCACTTCGACTGTCCTCCAGTCCGCCCATCGCAGAGCGGGCCGGTCGCGTCGTGGTGGTCGAGCCCGAGGAGCAACGCCGCGCGGTGCTGCGCGGGTTGTTGGAGCACGAGGGCTACGACTGCGTGTTCTTGCCCGACGGGGACGAGCTGCTCCGGCTCGCGGCCGAGTATGGACCCGACTTGATTCTGCTGGCGGTTGATCTGCCCGGCGCGAGCGGGCTGGAGCTGGTTGGAGATCTACGCGCGATGGACCCACGCGTTCATTACCCCGTGATCCTGATCGGCACCGCGGCTGGCGAGCACGACGTCGCGCGGGGTCTGCTCGCCGGAGCCGACGACTACGTGCCGGACGTGCAGCGTGAGCGAGAGCTGCTCGCCCGGATTCGGGTGCAGCTCCGCAACAGACGCTTTTACGACGCGCTCGAGCGCGTGCGCAACGAGCGCGACAATCTGCGGCGCGACTCGCAAACCGATCCGCTCACCGGACTGCCCAATCGCCGTTCGCTGCAAGGCGAGGTCTCGTCGCGCTGTCAGGCCCGCGAGCGCTTCGGCGTACTGTTCATGGACCTCGATCACTTCAAATCGGTGAACGATCGCTTCGGTCACGAGGTGGGTGACCGCGTCCTGGTGGCGGTGGCAAGCGTGCTCAAAACGGCCCTGCGCCCCGGCGACGTGGTCGGGCGCTACGGTGGTGAGGAATTCGTCGCGATCATCTTGGGCGCCGGCCCGGAATCGGCGCGGCTGGTGGCCGAGCGCTTGCGTCGCTCGGTCGAGGAGATGCCGTCTCCCAAGGGCGGGCCGAGCAAGTTGACGATCAGCATCGGCACGACGGTGTTCGATCCCCGGCAGAGCGACGAGCGCTCCGAAGCGCTGCTGCACCGCGCCGACATGGCGCTGTATGCGGCGAAGCGCGCCGGTCGCAATCGCGTGGTACTGGTGGCTCCCGGTCAGAGCTTGCCTGAGGTGGTCGAACAAGGTCCGCGCGGCTCGGCCAGCATGGGCGTTGCGGTCACGCCCCCCGCCGCCCCGGCCGGGAGCGTCGGCCAGACGCCCGCGACCAGCGTCCTGCCGATCCCAGACGTGCCGGCGCTGCCGCTCGAAAGGCTGCGCTCCGGGTGAGCGCGCAGCCTGCGATTCCCTTGCCGCCGGTAGTAGGGGAGCCCGCCGGTAGCATCGTCCTGCCGGCGGAGTCGCTCCTGACGCCGAGCGAGGACTCGAAGCCGAAGCCGCTCAGGTGAAGCGCGAGATCGACTTCGACGCTTTCGGAGGATTGGGCGTCGTGCTGGATGTAGGCAGCTGACAGGCCGAGCGCGGCGCAGCCGCCGCCGTGAGCAGCGAGCTGGCGCGAGAGGGGAGACAGAGCATGGCCGTGGTGTACAGTTCGGAGCATGTCGGTCGCCACCATCACGATGACCGAGGCGCTCCACGGCTATCTACTGAAGACCACGCTGCGCGAGCCGCCGATTCTGAAGCGCTTGCGAGAAGAAACGGCCAAGCTACCGACGGGCCAGATGCAGATCTCGCCCGAGCAGGGCCAGCTGATGGGGCTCTTGGTGGAGCTGCTGGGCGCGCGGCGCGTGCTCGAGGTCGGCACCTTCACCGGCTACAGCTCGACCGTGGTCGCGCTGGCCTTGCCGGCCGATGGCAAGCTCGTGGCGTGCGACATGAGCCGCGAGTGGACCGACATCGCGCGCCGCTACTGGCGTGAGGCCGGCGTCGCATCGAAAATCGACCTTCAGCTCGGACCCGCGCTCACGACGCTCGATCGGCTGATCGCGGACGGGCAAGCCGGCAGCTTCGATTTCGCCTTCATCGACGCCGACAAGACCGCCTACGACGACTACTACGAGCGGAGCCTGACCCTGCTACGTCCGGGTGGCCTGGTTGCTGTCGATAACGCCCTCTGGTCCGGCGCCGTCGCCGACAAATCCGACCAGCGCGAAAACACCCGCGCCATCCGCGCCCTCAACTCGAAGATCGGCAGCGACGTCCGCGTCACCTCGAGTTTGATTCCGATCGGCGACGGCCTTTACCTGGCTCGCAAACGCTAGATGTCCAAGTCGTAGGGGAAACCGGGCCGGTCTCCTCACGGCAGCTTCTGAATTGCATAGCCCGAGGGGCGTTTCTCGACCAAAGGGTAAACGCCGCGGCCGGCCTGGTGAAAGTGCCGATCGGCGGTGAAAGCGCGGGTGATCGACAGCTCGTGCATGACGGCGAACGAAGTAGCATCGGTAAATGAGAGCTGTCGCGTGGAGCAGGCGAGCCGCTTGAACAGCGTGAAAGCCTTGGCCCAACGCTCGGGGTTGATCTCAATCAATTGGACTTCCGACGCGCTTACACGCGACAAGAGGTCCTCGACAAACTCGATGGCTATCTTGGGGGAAGCCTTGCTGTTGAGGTGAGTGATGGTTTCATCCAAGATGTAGTCGGTCGTAACCGCTGCATAGCCTTGCCGCTCGAGCTCTAGGTCGAGCGCGGCCGCCACGGCGTGACCAGGGTCCAGCCGATTGGCCAGGGCGATAAAAGCCCAGGCGTCGTAGAAGAATACCGCTGTCATCGACGCTTGCGCGGGTACTTGCGGAGGCCGTAGACGACCTCGTCTATCGACTCGCTGCTCGTCGAGCGGCCGCTATACAGCCCTGCACGAAGCTTCGCTCGGGCCTGCTTGGCGCGCGCGAGCAGCGTGGCCTGGTCCGCCTTGCCCTGGTAGCGCTGAAGCAGCAAATCCGTCGCCTCCGCCAAGAGCTCTGTAACGGTCGTGTTGCGCTCGACAGCGAGCGCCTTGAGTCTCGCTCGCCGCGAATCCGACAGGAAAAAAGTGGTCTTGGTCGCCCCGGCCATGAACCATATATACAGCAAACTGTATCATCGTCAATCCACGTCGAGACCGAGCGCCGCCACGACAGCCTTCTGCAGGTTGGGCGGCGTTTCGGCAGCCCCCTTCTGAGTTGCTGGATAGGGTCCGGGTACGAGCTCTAAGTGCGATCGCGGAAGGACTCCGCGCGATGGGTCGTCAGACTGTCCGCAGATCGCGCTCGTTCCAGCCCATCAGGTACAAGAGCGTGTCGAGCCGTTCGTGGTGGTTCAGGCTCATGCTGGCGACCTCTTGCAGCTTGGGCTTGGCGCGGAAGGCGATGCCGAGGCCGGCGGTTTGCAGCATCAGGATGTCGTTGGCGCCGTCTCCGATGGCCACGCTCTGCTCCAGGCGGCAGCTGTAGACCTGCGCCATGTCCTTCAAGACTTGAGCCTTGCGCTCACTGTCGACGATCGCGCCGCGCACGCGGCCGGTGAGCTTGCCGCCCTCCACTTCCAGCTCGTTGGCGAACGCGAAATCCAGCCCGAAGCGCTGCTTGAGCACGTCGACGAAGAACGTGAAGCCGCCGCTGACGAGGCCGATCTTGAAACCCAGGCTCTGCAGCTTCTTCACCCAGGAATCGGCGCCCGGTGTGAGCTCGAAGCGGTCGATCAGCGACTGGGCGCGCTCGAAAGGCAGACCCGCCAGCAGCTTCACGCGCTCGGTCAGCGCGCCCTTGAAGTCGATTTCACCCTCCATGGCGCGCGCCGTAATGGCGGCTACATGCTCCTTGACCCCGACCAGCTCCGCCAGCTCGTCGATGAACTCACCCTTCACGAAGGTCGAGTCGACGTCCATGCATACCAGGCGCTTGGTGCGCCGGAAGATGTCGTCCTTCTGCACCGCCATGTCCACGCTCAGCTCCATGCCCATGCGCAGGAACTCTCCGCGCAGCGCGGCCAGCTCGGGCGGGCGCAGCTCCTTGCCCGGCGGCAAGTCGGCGATCAGCTCGAGCCCATCGAGCTGCACGTCGGACAGCGAGCGGATCTCGCGAATGTTCATGGAGCGTTCGGCCATGAAGCGCGTGATCTGTGCGGTGGCCAGACCGTTGGAGAGCGGACCGAGCAGCGTGACTGCAAGCGCCGGTGACTCCCGCAGCTCGGTTGCTTCTGGCGCGAGCTTCAAGGGCGTTACCTCCAGGCGCAGACCCATATCCGCCGCCGCAAACAGAATTTTCCTCAGCGCGTAGGAGTTCTTCGGAATGTCCACGATCGCCGACAGCATCAAGTAACCGTTGAGCACCGACTGACCGATGTTGATCAGGGCCGCGCCTTCCTGAGCGATGATTTCGGTCAGGCGCGCGGTCACACCGGTCCTGTCCGCTCCTGCGATGTGGAGCACGAGCCGGTCAGGGTGCTCGGTGTTGGTCATGGGGCCGCTTAACATGCCAGGTGCAGGACGCGCCGCAAAATGGGAAAGCGCTACGCTGCGCCCCGAGCCTTTGCGGTCACCAGGTCCGCTCTTGCACTCAGGCCGTACGTGCCCGAAAGTAGCCGGCCGTGCTGCCCCCGATGAAGCGAGTTTTCCAGCGTGCCTGGGGGAGCTGCGCAGCGGCCGTGCTGCTCGCGTGTGGCCTGCTTTGGGGCTCGCCCCTGCTTGCTCAAGTCCCGGCGGTTTCCGCTCCCGCGGCTCCACCGCTCGCGCCGCCCGCCGCTCCGGCCCCGGCCCCGATTGTCGCGCCGAAGCCGGCGCTCAAGCCTGCTGCGCCGCCCGCGGCAGCTCCAGCGCCGGCCCCAGCGCCACCCCCCGGGGTTCGTGTCCCTCCCGGGTTCGTGGAGCCACCCGCGCCGCCCGTCGCACCTTCGGCGGTCGAGCCATTACCGTCTGCTGACCTCGCGCCCTCCGCGGAAGCTGCCGCGTTGCCTTCGGCCGAGTCCGTGCCGAGCGCTTCGGCCGTGCCGAGCGCAGGGCCGTCCCCCGCTCCTTCAGCCGAGGCGCTCGATCCGCCCCAAGCCGAGCCCGCCCCGGTCCCGGCCTTCCAGGTCAAGCTGAGCGACAGCGCGGTCTTCCCGCTGCGCGCCATTCACAACGGCAAGTCTCCCGAGGTGCGCGCCCGGGAGGCGAGCGAGCAGCTCAAGCGCGCCTACGAAGGCGAGACCACGAGCGACGTGACGGTCGCTCGGCGCGGGGACGTGGCGGTGCTTTCGGTCGGACGCACGCCGATCGTCGAGCTGAACGAGGAGGAGGCGAAGCTGGCCGGTGCCAGCTCCCTCGACGTGCACGCCGGTAAGGTGGCTTCGGCCATCCACCAGAAGCTGGTCTCGGATCGCAAGCGCGCCGCGATCGCCAAGAGCGCGTTTTCGTTCTCGCTGGTCGTCTTCTTCGGGCTGATCGCCTTCTATCTGATCCGCAAGCTCGGTGAGTTCGCCGAGCGCGCTCGCGACTGGCTGGAAGCGCGTCAAGACAGGGATCTCACCTTCCGCTTCCAGGGCATCGAGTTCGTCAGCCCTGCGATGGTGCGCTCGACCGGGGTGCTGGGGCTCGGCACCCTCAAGTGGCTCGCGCAGCTCGGCGTTGCCTACACCTGGCTGGTGGTGGTCCTGTCGCTGTTCGAGTCGACGCGCGACTACACGCAGAAGCTGACTGGCTTCGTGGTAGCGCCGCTGTCGCAGCTGATGGCGCGCCTGGCCACCGCGTTGCCGCTGCTGGTGGTGGCGGCGCTGGCGGCGCTGGCCGTGTTCGTCCTGGTGCGCTTCGTGGGTCTGTTCTTCGCCAGCGTGGGGCGCGGCGAGACCTCGCTGCGCTGGCTGCCCGAAGATCTGGCGGCGCCCACCAGCGTGCTTTTGCGCACCGGCATCGTCGTCTCGAGCTTGGTGTTCCTGGCGCCGGTCGTCACGGGTGAGGCGGACGGGGCGCTGGGCCGCGTCGGCGTGATCTCGCTGGTTGCTCTCGGTTTGGCCGCCACCCCCGTGCTGGCCTCGGGTACCGTGGGCGTGATCTGGCTGTTCGGGCGGCGGCTGCGCGCCGGTGAATACGTGGAGCTCGGTGCCTATCGGGGGCGTGTTTCGCAGTTGAATCTGCTGGAGCTGCGGCTCGAGGTCACCGACCGCACCGAATTGCGCGTGCCGCACCTGCTGACGTTGGTAAGGCCGATGCGGCTGCTGGGCGCACGACCGCGCTTGACGCTCGATCTTTACGTCCACGCCAGCTCGTCGGTGACCGAGGTGCGCTCGCTGCTGGCATCGGTGGCGGGCAGGGTCGGCACCGAGCCCAGCGTGGAGATCGTCTCGGCCGACGCCGACGCGATTCGCTTCCGCATCGCCGCGACCTGCGAATCGCTCGACGCCCGTACCGCCTTCCACATCGCCGCGCTCGACGCGCTATCCGGCGCCGGCATCACGCTCGGGAGGGATCGCGCTTGAGCGAGGGCATCTGGCTGCTGCTCGGTCTGCTGCTGCTCGCCTATTTGGGCAGCAACCTGGTCGGCGGTCGCGCCATTCGTGGCTTCGGCTTGCCGTCGAACTCCGAGTACCTGATGCTCGGCTTCGCCATCGGCCCGCACATGCTGGACGTCGTGGGGCGCTCTTTGGCTCACACGTTCGAGCCAGTGGTGTTGATCGGCACTGGCTGGCTCGCGCTCGTGCTGGCCGTGGGCTACCCGCGCGTCGGTGATCGCTGGATCAGCCCGGGGCGCGCTGCGCTGGGCGTGCTGCTCGGCTTGCTGAGCTGTGCCGCGGTGACTGCGGCCGTCTACTACGCGGCGGGCTTAGCGTTCGCCGGCGATTTTAAGGGATTTTCTCGCTTGGCGATCGCTCTCGGCATGGGGGCGTGCGCTTCGGCCACGACTCGCCATTCGGTGCGCTGGGTCGTGGAGCGATACGGCGCCAGCGGCCCGCTTTCCGATTTTGCAGCGGACGCCGCGCGCGCAAGCTCCATCGTGGCTCCGCTCACGCTCTGCGTGCTCTTTGCGATGGCCCCCGGCGGTGCGCTCCCCACTATACCGGTGATGGGCCGCATCGGCGTCACGCTGGGCTTCGGCGCGGCGCTCGGCTTCATCGCCCTGCTGCTGCTTGGTCGCGACTTCCGCCGCGACGAGAGCTGGGGGGTGCTGCTCGGCACCGCCTTGCTCGTCGCAGGCGCTGCGGATCGAGGAGGGCTGTCGCTGCTCGGTGCCATGTTCGCGATGGGCCTGACGCTCGCGGCATCGCGGCATCGACTCGAGATCAAGGCCATGCTGACGCCCACCGAGAAGCCGGTGCTGCTGCCGGTGGTGCTGCTGGCCGGCGCTTACCTGAACTTGAAGCTTCCGACCGGCGTATATTTGCTGGTGGGCCTGGCCCTCGCGGCCAAGATCGCGGTGCGGCTGCTGCTCGGGACGCTGCTGGCTTTGGGACCTGCGCGCGGTACCGGGGCGGACTTCGGCCTGAGCATGCTGGCCTCGGGCGGCTTCACCATCGCGGTGGCGCTGGCCTTCTCGACGCGCGTGCCGGGCGTCGCCTCCGATGCCGTGCTGCTGTTCGCGGTGGTGTCGAACATCATGGGTGAGCTGCTTTCGCCGGGCGCGCTACGGCGTTCGCTCGACCGGCGCGGGGAGCTGCACGTGGTGCCCGAGGATCAGATTGCCCGACCCAGCGACGCGCCGCCCCGCCTGCCCCCTCAGGAGAGCCACGGATGAGCGGTCACGGCAGCGCCAAGAAGGGGCTGGCCACGCGCGCGGTGCAGCTGCTGGCGCTGGCGACGTCGTTCGGGGTGCTGTTCGCTTTGACCCGCTTCACGCCGGGCATCGACTCACGCCTGGGCACCATGACCGCCATCGGCTTTCTGGTCCTGGCGGGCACGCTGCTCAGTGAGCTGCTCGAGCCGCTCGGCCTGCCGCACCTGACCGGCTACTTGCTTGCTGGAATCGTGGGCGGGCCTCACATGCTGCACCTGGTCGATCACCACACGGTCGAGCAACTCTCGCCCGTCAATACCCTGGCCCTGGCCTTGATCGCACTGGCGGGTGGTGTCGAGCTGCGCATCGAGACCTTGCGCTCGGTGGCCAAGAGCCTGGCCTTTGCCAGCCTGATCCAGACCTTCGTGGTGCTGCTGGGCATGGGCACCATGTTTCTGCTGCTCTCGCGTTTCATCCCATTCGCCAAAGACCTCGAGCTCAGGCCCCTGATCGGGGTGGCCCTGCTGTGGGGCGCCCTGTGCGTGACTCGCAGCCCCTCGGCCTGCATGGGCATCCTGTCGCAGACGCGGGCCAAGGGGCCGCTGGCCACTTTTTCCCTGGGCTTCATCATGCTCTCGGACGTGGTCGTGGTGATGATGGTGGCCACGGCCATCATGCTGGCCCGTCCACTCATTTCGGCGGGCGCGGCCATCTCGATCAGCGATTTCAACGTGCTGGGTCACGAGATCCTGGGCAGCATTTCGATGGGCACGACGCTGGGGCTAGCGCTGGCCATCTACCTGCGCCTGGTCGGCGGGCAGCTGTTGCTGGTGCTGTTGGCGCTCGGTTTTGGCGTGACGGCCGGGCTCAAGTACGTGCACGTCGACCCCCTGCTCACGTTCTTGACTGCCGGTTTCGTGGTGCAGAACCTCTCGAACCAGGGGCCCAAGCTGCTGCACGCGGTCGAGCAGATGGGCAGCGTCGTATTCGTCTTGTTCTTCGCGACCGCGGGCGCGCATCTCGACGTGCCGCTCTTGAAGGTGGCCTGGGCGACTGCTCTCACGCTGTGCGCGGCGCGCGCGGGGTTCACGTTCCTGGCCTCTCGCCTCAGCTCGCGCCTGGCGAGCGATCCACCGGTCGTGCGAAAATGGGGCTGGTCGTCGATGGTCTCGCAGGCGGGGCTGGCGCTGGGTCTCGGCGTGGTGGTGAAGAACTCGTTCCCGGGGCCGATCGGTGATGGCTTCGGCTCACTGGTCATCGCAGCGGTCGCCATCAACGAAATGGTCGGCCCGGTGCTGTTCAAGATGGCCCTCGACCGGACCGGAGAAACCGACCGCAGCGAGCCCGCGGCCAGGCCCTCAATCCCTCCGCCTGCACCAGTGCATCCCTGAATATCAAGCTACAGGTTTTGCATAGTAAGCTCGGCGAGCTACGCTCGCTTTTGGCGTAGTTGCCTAGAGCTCAGCCTCTGAGTCGCTTCTCCAGCGCCCTGACGCGGCGTACCGCAGCCTCGGCGCGCTTCCGCTCCTGCGCCGCGATGCGCTGCGCGGTCTTGGCCTGCTTCTGCGCGGTCCTGGCCTTGCTGCTCGCCCCTGCGGCGAGCTCTTCCGGTGAGGGGAGGACTGCTCCCGACCGCCTCAGCCAGCGGAGCCACGTCGTGCTGACGCCTTCGAACGAACCAGGCCTGAGGCCGAGCGCGAGCCCGAGCCGCTCGCACCCGAGGTCCCCCTTCGCGTCCGGCTTGATGCGCTGATACTGGCCTAGCCCGTCGAGCCGGTAGCCCTCGAACTCGTGTGACCAAGGGTCGTAAAGGTAGTACTCGCTCGTCCTCCACAGTTGCGCGTAGATGTGCATCTTTTCGCCGCGGTCGATGCGCCTCGTCCGATCCGACAAGAGCTCGATCACGACGTCGGGCAACTTGCCCTCCTGCCACGCCACCCAGCTCCTGCGGTCGCGGTCCTTCGTATTTAGCACCACGAAAACGTCCGGACCCCGGAACGTGTTCTTCTTGACCTGCGTCTCCGAGAAGTACACGAACATGTTGCCGCCGACGTAGTAGTTGCGCCGCCGCTTCCACGCTGCTTTTAGCGACTGGATCAAGAGCACCATCTGCTGCCGGTGTCGCGCTGTCTCCATCGGCTCCCCGTCGTCACACGGGAGCTCGTCCTCGCCTGGAGGCACGACCGGGATTTCCGGCTCGTCAGCGGTGTTCCGCCGGCCCATTGCCTCCAGATTAGCACGCTCTCCGCTCACCCCCGGCCATCGGCCAGCGGTGGGGCCCGGTTGCTGGGTTTGTCGCTCTTTGGTGGGGGGCGTGATTCTGGGTCCCGCCTTGCCGGCTCGTCGCGCCTCGCCGTTGACGACCAACCGCGACGATGATGAAGAAGGTCTTCGGACGATGCCGCTCCTCTACGAGCGGGTGCCAAGCGATCGCGAAGCGCTACAGCTCCGAAACCGGAAGCACCTTCGGGGTGGCGCCGTTGCTCGCCGCGCGCGGATCATCGCGCCGGAAGATCTGAGCGAAGATCACGAATGCTGCCCACAGCGCGGCCAGGTGATAGAGCATCGGACCGCCGCCATAGCGGTGAAAGATCTGGCTCGAGATGGGCGGCCCGAGCACCATGCCGGCCGCGTAGAAGGCGTTGAAGACGCCGGTGGCGCGGTGGTACTCGCGAGTGACGAGGCCCTGCAGCGCCAGGCTGAGCGGCGAGATGCTTGCCAGTGTCGCGCCGGCCACGAACACCGCGATGGCCATGCCGACGAAGCCGTTCAGCCACACGAAGCCGGCGACCATCAGGGTGCCGACGCTAGCCAGATAGCGCATCACCAGAAGGTGCCCGTAGCGGTCCCCGACCCTACCGGCGACGTTGATGGCCAGCAGCATGCCGCCTGCGAAAAAGAAGGTGATGAGGCGGGTCTTGTCTTCGGGGATACCCTTGTCGTCCCGCATGAACAGCGGCAAAAAGAGCACGACGCTCGACTGAAAGTAGCCGTATGCGAAGGTGGCGAAGCACGAGGTCTTGATGCGGTTGATGAGCACGTCGAGCGGCGCTCGTTCGGTCGGCGACTCGGCGCTGCCGGCTTCGGTTGCCTCGTGGTGCGCATCTGCATTGCGGTCGAGCCGCAGCAGCACGAACAGGCCGGTCAAAACCGAGATGGCCCCGGCTACCAGGAACACGCGCTCGTTCGGCAGCAGCTTGGCCGCCAGGAAGGCCGAGCCCGAGCCGATGCCGTAGCCGACCGCGATCGACATGCCGTAGATGCTGGTGACGAACGCCTTGATCTCGCGTCGGGCGCGGGCCACCAGGATCGTCTCCGACGCCACCCAGACCAGGACGGAAGCGGCGCCGTCGAGCACGCGCAGGGCCGCGATGGCTCCGTAGCTCGGCGCGAACGGAAACAGCGAGACCGTCGTCGCGTAGGTGAGCAGCGCTGCTACGAGCACGCGCTTCGACCCGAACTTGCCGACAATCGTGCCGGACGCCAGCGCGGTGAGCATGATCCCGGCCGCGAACCAGGCCGCCAGCGACCCGATGTCCGTCTCTTGGTAGCCGTGGTCGGTCAAGAACACCGCGATCACGCTGATCGCCATGCCGTATGCGGTACCTAGACCCAGGGTCGCCAGGTAGATCCTGATGACGTTGGGGTCGTTGATCTTGCTGAGTAGCCCCTTCATGGGCCTTGGTCCCGCAATTGGTTTTCACCGGTTTGGGTTTTACCGGTTTGGTTTTCACCGCGGTGGCCCAAGCGTCCTGCGACGCTATCGATTGAACCACGGGTTTTGCGCCCGGGCTCGCCGGGGTCGCGTGGGGTTTGGGTCTCCGTTCCGATCGTGATCTGGTCTGCCAAGACTTTCAGGTCGTCGTGGCGTTCGCGGGGCAAGCCTGCGACCGCTGGCGTCCGGTTGACCTTGGAAGAGAGGGAGAGCGAGAACAAGATGAGCGAAGGAGCGATGTGCGACTGCAAATACGGCGACGCCCGGGGACCCTGCGGCAACCCGGGCGTCGTAGCACGGCTTTCGCCGCGCTTTTTTACTCGGCTGCGGTGGCGTACTGGTCCGCGGCCTTCTCGGTCTTGAACATCGGCAGCACGCTGCCGAGCTTGGCCTTGGCCTTGCCGAGGGCGGCCTCTGCGGCGCCGGGGCCCTTCTCCTTGGCGATCGAGTAAAGCTCGACAGCGGCCTCGCGGGCGAAGGCCACGGCAGCTTGCGCCTTCTCGGGCGCCTCACTGCCCGTCTTGAGGGCAATATCTCGAGCGGCCTTGAAGGTGCGCTGGGCTTGGATGGTGAGCAGCTCCAGCTTGCTCTTGTCGATGACCTTGGCGATCTCGTAGACGAGGTCGGCCGCGGTGTGGGCAACCGAATGCACGGGCACGTGCAGCGATGCGGCGTAGCGCGGGTTGTCCTTGAGGAAGGCCTGAATGCGCTCGAGCGTGAGGCCGGTGTCATTCAGCGCGGTCTCGAGCTCGGCTTGGGCGGCCTGCTTGGCCTTGAACAGGTACATCTGCACGCGGCTCTGGAAGTTCACCGCGCCGTCGCCGCTGGTCTCCACCGCGCAGAAGATCGTGCCCGGGAACTTCTCGGTGATCAGCGACTGCACGCCGTCACTGACGCTGGAGCTCGGCATGCAGCCGAAGGGCTTCACGCTGAGCGTCATGGTGGCCTTGCTCTTGACCACGTTGAGGATCAGCTTGCCGACCTCCATGTGGCCTTCGCCGCCGCGCAGATCATTGTTGTAAAAGGGCGCCGCCACGTCCGCGACCGCGTCCATGTCCGGCAGGTGGTAGCCGTAGAAGCCACCCGCGTAGGCGAAGGTCTGGAACGCGGCGCGCAGCGCCTTGTCGCCGGCCCACAGCCCAATCCTGCGCACGAAGACGCCGTACTCACCGGCGCCGGCCAGGCCGAGCTTGGCGTCGTCGGCACCGCGCAAGAGAGCGCGGTTCTTGGTGTCGAAGCGGACCTCCCAGATGTTGTAGAGGATCCACGCCGTCACGAACTGGATGTCGCACTCGGCGCCTTCCTTCTCGAGGAAGCGCTGCAGCTGGTAGTTGCCGTCGCCCTCGGTGGTCATGGCCCAGAACTCGCCGATGATGGCGACCTTGGGCTTGCAGCGGGTGCGATCGACCTCGACCTTCTTGAAGATTTCCTTGCTCTTGAGCAGCGCCAGCAAGATGGATTTCTTGTTGAGCAGGGCGTCGTAACAGATCTTTTTAGCTTCTTCGCAGGCCTTGTCGGTCGCGCCCGGCACGACCTCGTACGGGCGCAGGCGGTAGCCGATGCCGTTGATCACGTCGCCGGCGATCAGGCCCTTGAGCATGCCCATGAAGAAGGGCGCGTTCAGCTCCAGGCCGCTCGCCTCGCCCGTGGCTTGCGACAGGCCGCCCTGCTGCTGGAACAGCATCACGCGGAAGCCGTCGAAGCCCGCGTCGCGCAAGGCCTTGCGGTACTCGGTCACGTACATGCCGAAGCGACAGGGCCCGCAGGCGCCGGCCGTCAGGAACACGAAGCGGTCGATGATCTCTTTGGTCGGGATGTGCTTCTCGTCCCGGAGGTAGACCAGGTATTTCACCAGGTTACCGACCGTGAAGTAGGTGGGGTTACACTGACCGCGGTTACCGAACTCCTTACCAGCGCGGAGCGCGTCGTAGTTCGGCGCGTCGAGGGGCACGGTATTATAACCAAGGCTCGTGAAAGCGCCGGAAACCAGGTAGTCGTGCGCCATGGTCAGGCCGCCGATGAGCAGCGTGATCTTGCTCTTCTCGGACTTGGTGAACATCAGGTTCGCCATGTCCTCGAGCCAGCGCTGTTCGACCTCTAGGCCGAGCTTGGCTCGCTCCTCGTCCTCGAACTTCTTCAGCTCGGCGTCGATGTCGAGCATCACGTCCTGACCGGCTCCCTGGTTGACGAGGGGCAGGCTCTTCTTCTTGGTGGTTCCGAGGTCGATCTGCTGGGTCATGCTGGCTCCCGGGGCTGACACGGGCGTCAGTCTACTCCCAGCGGGGGGCGGGAAAGCAAGGGTTCCCGCAGAATTTCCGCGCTGACACGGACGTCAGTCCAAGCGCTCGGCCGGAAACACACGGAAATCCATATGCCTTTCGAAAAAACTGGCCCGCCCTGGTATCCTGACGGGGCCGAATGCTCGACGGGGCTCCCCAGCCGAGCTTGCAAAGATAACCGTTGGCAAGCGCCAGGCATTTTGCCTTGGCATGGCGCGTGCTGGAGGTGAGCATCATGCATGCCTCGCGCGCTCTACGGGCTACCAGCATCGTCTTGATTCCCGCGGCGTCTCTAGCGCTTTCTGGTTGCGCGGCCATCGAGGGCATCTTCAAGGCGGGCGTCTGGGTGGGTGTGATCGCTGTCGCGATCGTGCTCGCTGTGGTCTTTGGCCTCGTGGGCGTGTTTAGCCGTTGAAAGGAACGACAACCATGAAAGCCACCGAGCTTTTGAAGCAACAACACCGCGACGTCGAGAAACTGTTCAAGGTTCTGGAGGACGACGAAGGCGACGAAAAGCAGACCGAGATTTTCGGCGAGCTCGCCGCCACGTTGGTCGCGCACGACGCGATCGAGCGCGAGATCTTCTATCCCGCTTGCGAGAAAGCCCTGGGCATGACGGACCTCCTCGGTGAGGCGTTGGTCGAGCATGGAGTCATCGAGTTCAGCCTGTACGAGGCCGACGAGGCGCAAGGCAAGAAAGATTTCGACTTCAAGCTCAAGGTCCTCGAGGAAATGGTCGAGCACCACGTGGAGGAAGAAGAGAAAGAGCTCTTTCCCGAGGTGGAGGACGCGATCGAAGCCGAAGAGCTGGAAACGCTTGGGCAGCGCATGGAGCAGCGGTTCAGTGAAGCGCGCGCGGAGGACTATCGCGCCCCGCTCCACGAAAACCTGCGCCAGGTGCTGGCGGGTGCGATCAAGCCGAAGAAGGCCAAGACCAGCGGCGGTAAACCGCGCGCTCACCGCAAGAGCGCCTGAGCTCAGCCAGACCCTAGTTCAGCTGACGGAGGGCTGATGGCCGGGATGCAGCGCCCATGTGACGCGGGTGTGCACGAGATCGTTGCTTGATGGAGGCGACTCGATCATGGCTCCATCGCCGTCCGCCCGTGACCCCTTCGAATCCCAAAGCATTGCTCGCGGGGCGCAATCTGCGCATCGCGCAGATCCGCCACCCCAACCTGGTGCGGATGCTCCCACTGCCAGGCGGAGCCGGACTGACACCAGTCCGCAACCAGGGTCGACCGCTGTCCGATTTCAACCCTGCTGGGATCTTCAAGCGCTTCGAGATCGAGCAGGTGGTTCGCATTCTGCTCGATGTGCTAAGTGGACTCGGGGCTTTGCACGCCGACGTCGAGGACGGCGTGCCTTTCGTGCACGGTGAGGTTTCGCCGCAGCACATTTACGTCGACGACGATGGCACCGCGCGCCTCGTCCCGCTCATCAGTCGTCATTTGACGCCGCGCGTGCCGCCGCTCGAAAATGGCTACACCGCTCCGGAGTTGCTGCTCGGCGACCGAGGAGATCCGCGAGCCGACCTGTTCAGCATCGGGGTGATGCTGTGGGAGGCGCTGGCCGCTAGCAAGCTGTTCCCGGACACCTCGGTGGGCGCGGTCGTGAAGCGCCTGGTCGATGACAGGCGACCGCGACCACAACGAACGAGCGCCGACGCCAGGCTGCAAGCGCTGAGCCTGATCGCCGAGAAGAGCATCGCGCTGGATCCCGAGTTGCGTTTTCTGGACTCGAGTGAGATCAGTAGCGCATTGCGAGTGGCGCTGCCCAGCAAGCCGGCTGACAGCAGTGCCAAAGGCTGGGTGGACGAGGCACCGACATTGGCGAAGCGGGAGCCGCGCCCTGCGGTTTCGTCGCTCCGGACCCAGACACCGCCGGCCACCGTGGTCGACCTTCTGCCCGAGTCGCGACGTTCGAGCCCACCCGCAGCCGCGCCCGGCGCGGCTTTCCTCCGCGCTGCGGCGACCGGCCGGTTGGGGGAACCTTCGCGGCGCGCCGAGTGGCGGCGCGCCGCGATCGTCGCAGGCGCATCCGCGGCTTTCGCAGCCGTCGCGGGGGGGCTGATTCCGCTACCCGACTCCCGCGCGCCAGCTGCTCTGCCCCAGACGGCGGCTCGCGCCCCGAGCCCCGCGGCCGAGAAGCTTGCCGCGGAAAAGCCCAATTCTCCGGCGCCAGCAGCCTCTGCAGCCAGGGCCGCGGAGCCCGGGGCATCGGCAGCGCCACCTTCCAGCGCCGCGCCGAGCGCCATCACAACCGGAAGCTCGGCTTCGCTCAAGCCCCCCGCCGCGCGGCCCCGCAAGGCCAAGTCGAGGAGCGTCGACTCCGATTACGGCATCTAGTCTAAAGCGCAGTGGCTGCAAACTGATCGGCGTTCTAGGAGTCGCTGGCTACCGACTTGCGGCTCGAGCTTCGCAGGCGCTTCAGCTCTAGGGCCACTTCGCCGAGTAGCTTCTTGATCTTTCGCACTTCGGCCTCGCCTTGGTGCGTCAGCAGCTTGCGATCGCGGAGGCGCGCTAGGCTGCTTTGCGCCAGCTCGATTCGGCTCGTCACGTAGGCCACCGGGTCAGCGCGTACCGCTCGCTCGACGACTGGGAAACCGTCGAGCAAGCCGTGCGCCGTCGTCTCGTTCGTCATCTCGCTCATCTGGACTTGCGTTTCGCGGAGCTCGCGGTACGCGATGCCGAGGTCGTCGTGCGCTTGCCTCAGCACGCTCGATGACGTCGCTTCGGCGTCGGCCAGGGCCAGGAGCTTGGCGTTGGCCACTTGCAAGCGGTCATTGGCATCCGCCAGCTCGCGGCGCTGAGTGTCAAGCTCCACGAAGACCTTGACCTTGCTTCGCAAGGCGTCGCGATTGATGGGCTTCAGCAGAAAATCGACGGCGCCACAGGCGTAGGCCCGTCGCTGGTTCTCGTCAGGGTCGTTGGTATCCGCGGTCAGGAAGATGATCGGCAGATCACGCGTTTGCGAATGCATGCGCACGTAGCGCGCTACTGCGAAGCCGTCCATGCTCGGCATCCTGACGTCGAGTAGCATCACGGCAAAGGGTTCGCGGAGCAGCAGGCGTAGCGCCTCGTCTCCCGAACGGGCCGATTCGACACGGCAGCCGAGTCCTTCCAAGACTGCTGCGAGCGAAAGCAAGTTGGCCGGCACGTCATCGACGATTAGCGCCTTCGCGAGGTCCGGCGGCCCAGCACGGCCAGCTCTAGAATCGTCCAGGCGCCCCCCCCATCAAGCGCTCGACGCGCTCTTCGAGCACGTCGAGGTGGTACGGCTTGACCAGCCAATCGCTTGCGCCGTATTGCTCGGCAATGCGATCGAGCCGGGGCAGACCCGACGCGATCATGACCCGTGTCTGAGGGGTACAACTCGACAAGTAGTTGAGCACGTCGAAGCCATCCACACCGGTCATCTTCAGATCGAGCAAGACAGCATCGAACGTGTTCGTGCGTAGGGCGTACAGCGCTTCGAGCCCATCGTGAGCCAAGGTGAGCTCGAAGTGCTCACCCAAAACTTCGGCGACGCAGTCAAGCATATCTTGCTCGTCGTCGACGATCAGCAGGCGTCCGCGCGGCATGCTGATCAGAAAGAGCAAGGACGATGCCAGGCGAAGCGGAACGCGTTCTGGCCGAGCAAGCGCGAATCACCACATGCACCCACGTACAGATCTGCCGCAGGTGAGGCGAGCTTGGAAGAGAGGCAGGCTGCCGAGACGCGGCACGAATGGCAGAAGGCTGATGGGCGGAAATAGGTGCTGATGTGAGAGAGAGGATCGGAAAGGGTCGATCGCGATCGCGAAGGTCGATCGCGATCGCGGGCGACCCTACTCGGCGGCGGTGACGGCGTCGGCCGAGGCAGACGTCGGGGTGGCTTCGATCGGGACGATGCTGCCGTCGGCAGCTTTTTTGCCGAGGCGGACGGTGCCTTTGGGGAGCTCGACCTCGGCTTGGCGCCGGACTTCGTAGCCCATGATGCGCTCGGAGGTTTCGGCGATGGCGCGCTCGAGCGCCTCGTCTGTCTTCTTCATGCTGGCGAGCTGCTGGCGCTTCAGCTCGAGTAGCTCCAGCCGCTTGCGGTCGACGGTTTCGGCAAGCGAGCGCTTCTTGCCGGCCTGATCCTCCAGCCGCTCTTGCTGCAACCGTAGCGAGTGAGCGTAAGTCTTGACACGGATCTTGATCGAGCCGCCCGGCTTGTTGGCGTCCAGATCGTGCAGCGCCGCTGCCGGCGTCTTGCTCGTCTGCAAGATGGCGTCGATCAGGCCGTAAGTAGGCGCGTCGTGACCGCACTTGAAGCTCGAGAGATCGAGCACCGCGACGTTCGGGTGGTGGGCGGCGAAGTTCGCGGCCCACACCTTCTGCGAACTGTTGACCGAGTAGTTCTCGGGCCAGACATGGTTGATGGTGAGCGGGCTCTTGATCGTGCCGTCCTTGAGCTCTTCCTTGAAGTAGCGATCGAGGTACTCGCGATCCTTGGGGATGCTGCGGATGCTCAGGATTGGATAGCCGAGCACCTGAAACTCGTCCGGAATGCCGTGATTCAAGCCCGGATCGGCGTGGTAGGGGCGATTGAGCACCAGGATCGCGATGCGGTCCTCGGCCTCGACCGTCTCCAGGATGGCGCGGCCCTTGTCCTGCATGTCGACGTCGAAGGCGTGCAGGGCCTTCATGCCTTCACGGCAAGCGTGGTCGTTCTCGTCCTGGGTGATGCCGAGGCGCTCACCGAAGGTCTCGAACAGGCGCTGCGCGAGCAGGATCGGCTCGCTGAAGCTGAGCGCGGGCGCCAGGTATTCGATGCCGCGCTCCTTGAAGAAGTCGACCTCTTTGGTGAAGGCCGCCTTCATCACGTCGGGCGTGCCGGCCACGATCGGGCAGCTGGCGTTGTCCTGCGTATCCTCCACGAAGTTGTTCACGTGCGTGAGGATCGGGAAGAAAATGTAGTTGAGCGCGCGCTTGCGCTCCGGCTCGTGCTTGTGGAACAGCAGGTTGTGGATGTGGGCCTGCGCGCCCTTGCTGGGGAAGCACGGGTCGATCGAGCCGTACTTGCCGCCCTCGACCCACATCTCCTCGCTCATGGCGTCGCTGAACACGACGTTGCTGCGGCCGAAGCCCAGCGCCTCGAAGTAGGTGCGGATGAAGGGCGCGGTCGAGTAGATGTTCAGGACGCGCGGGATGCCGACGCGCAGCGACTTGCGGCGCTTGGCCGCCTCTTCGCTCGAGCGCTGGAACGGTCGCGTGATTTCTTCGCGCTTGATCCGGAACAGACCCTTGGTGACCTGAATATCCTTGATCGGAGTGCCGGCCTCGGGCAGCGGCGCCTGGTCATACAGGTGCACGAAGGCGCGCTCGGCCTCGTAGCTGACCAGGTTCGGGTAAGCGGCGGCCGTCTTCTTGCGCTCGGCCACCAGCGAGAGCATGGCCTCCTTGCTTTCGACGGTGCCCTTCTCACAAGAGAACCCGGAGATGTAGCGGGCAGTGCTGCCGTCCTGACGTTTGGTGTCGATGAACGTGCGCTTGCACTCGTTCGGACAGAAGTGACACACGGTCTCTTCGTCGTTCTTGGTCGTGTACTCGAGATCCAGCGTGGCCTTGATGCCGATGAAGCGCGTCTTGCCCGAGCGCTTGTAGCGACGCAGCGTCTCGATGGCCGCACCGATCGCGCCGGCTTCACCGGTGTGCGGGTGCACGAACACCTGCGCGCCCGGTACGCGCTGCTTGATGTAGTCGACCTGGGCCTTGACCGCGGCCATGTTGTACTGCGTTCCGCCCTGCAGCACGAACTTGGTGCCGAGTGAGGCGAGGCGCGGGATCTGCACCACGTACTGCCAAACGTTCTTGGGCAGCACTTGAGCGAGCCCGGCCAAGAGCTCTTCCTTCTGGTAGCCCTCTTTCTGGAAGTTCACGCGGTCCGAATCCAAGAACACCGCGCAGCCGTAGCTGAACTTGGGAGCCAGCTCGGCCTTGAAGGCGTTCTCTGCATACTCGGTGACCGGGATGCCGAACTGGTCGGCCATGGCCTGCAGGAGCATGCCGTTACCGGCGCTGCAGCTGTTGCTGAGCTTGAAGTTCTGGATGTCGCCGTTTTTCATGAACAAGACCTTGATGTCCTGCCCGCCGATGTCGCAGATCACGTCGACGTCGCCGAAGAAGTGCACCGCGCTCATCATGTGCGCGACGGTCTCGACGATGTTCACGTCAGAAAGCACGCATTCGTCGAGCACGTCCGCCGCGTAGCCCGTAGCGCCGAAGCCCAGGATCTCGAGCGTAGCGCCCTGGCTTTCCACGTCCTCCTGAATCTTGGTCAGAAGCTCCTTGGTGTCCTGGATCGGATTGCCCTTGGAGAGCTGGTAGGCCTTGAGCAGGATCTCGCCGTCCTCGCCGATCACCACGGCCTTCGACGAGGTCGAGCCGCCGTCCAGGCCGATCACGCCGCGCACAATCTGGCCGGGCTCTAGCACCGCCTTCTTGAACTTCGGAATCGAATAGGCCTCGACGAACTCCTTCGTCTCCTGCTCGGCGGCCGACAGCGGCGGACCGGCCTGCTCGCCCAGGCGCGCGCGACGCCCGTTGTGAATGAAGTCGTGAATCGACGCGATGCCCTTGAAGAAGCAGTCGGTGCCGCCCTCGGCGATGCCGTAGATGGCCGCGCCGAACGCCGCGTACAGATCGGCGTTCTTGGGCACGAAGATCAGCTCGTCGAGCGGCACGTCCTTGGGGTAGTCGTAGCCGCGGTCGCGCCAGGTCTCGGGGATGCGCTGGCGCCAGCATTCCTGCAAGAACGGCAGGTAGGTGTTGGGGCCGCCCAGTAGCAGCACCTTGGGCTTGAGCGTATTACCGCGCGTCAAAACGCTCAAGTTTTGCAGCACGATCGCGTCGGCCAGCGAATTGAGGACCTCGTCCTTCGGGATGCCGGTCTTGACCAGGTTGACGATGTCGGTCTCGGCGAACACGCCGCACTTGGCGGCGACGTGGTGCAGCTTCTCGTCACTGAAATGCAGCGAGGTCGCAAAGCCAGGTTCCGCGCCGACCTTGATCATGCACTTGTCGATGGTGGCGCCGGTCCCGGACGCGCACTTGTCGTTCATGCTCGTGGTGGCGGTCTTGGCGCCGGTGTTGGCGTCCTGCTTGAACATGATGATCTTGGCGTCCTGGCCGCCTAGCTCGATCACGCTCAGCACGTCGGGGTGCTTGTTCTCGACCGCGAGCGTCACCGCGTTCACTTCCTGAACGAATTTGCCGCCGGTCGGACCTGCGAGCGGTCCCGAGCCCGAGCCGGTCACGAACATCCGGAACTTCTCCGGGGGGTGATCTGGGAAGGCGGCGATGATGGCCTCACACAGCTCGAGCACCTTCTCGGGCTGCTTGGTGTGATGCCGCTGGTAGTCCGACCAGAGGATCTCCTTCGTGTCCGGATTGATGACGACGGCCTTGACCGTCGTCGACCCAACGTCCATTCCAATGACCAGGTCGGGCTGGGGCCCGACCGATCCACGAGACAGATCGGTGACTGACACGGGCGTCAGTCTGCCTGCACCCGGGGCTCAGAATCAAGCCTTTGGGCAGTTTTTCTGCGGTGACACGCGCGTCAGTCAGTGAATCCTCGGGAAAAAACGCCGGCGCGAGGAGCTACGCGACGAGCCGTTGTGGGGTAGGCCTCCCGGCTTGAGCTGCAGGCGGACTGTGACAGGCGCTTGACGCTGGCTTCAGGCTCCAGGCTGGGGGTGCTGCGAGCTCCAGCCTCCCGAGCAGACCCCCTCTACTTCACCGGCCGTGACAATGTGAAACCGTGCGCTCGCTCCTTCCTGAAGCCTGAAGCCTTAGCCTGGAGCCCTACTCGAGACCGCGAATGTCGAATTGGGGCTAAACTGATCCGGCCGCAGGGGGGCCGCCCCCCTGCTTACGTGTACCGAACGTCCGAATCCCGTGACGCTATTCGTGGCTGTAAGGTTGGAATCTTGGCGCCGTTGTCCCGACATGCCCACGCCTGCACGGTCCCGATGTCGCCTCCCGCTCCACTGGATCTCGCTAGCGATGGGGCTAGCCACGATGGCCACTGCGCCTCAGGCATTGGCGGACTTTGCACAGCCCCCCGAGCCGTCACCGTATCGGCCGGACGAGCCCTACCGGCCCGAGGAGACTCCCCACTACCGACGCGCCGATCCCGAACGCTGGTCAGAACCCCCGTGGAGCCCGACGAGCTCGACCGTGCGTTTTCATGTCGGCCCCGCAGTTCTGATCGAGCCGTCGGGCCCCGGGCTGTTCACGGCGCTCGATATTGGGCAGCGCGCGGTCGGAGCGCGCTTGTCGGGCTCTTGGCTGCGCGCGGAGAGTGACCAAGGTCTCTCCGCATATACGGCAGAGCTTTGGATCGACTTTCGACATCGCTACGAGCTTCATCCGATTCTGGGTGCAGGCGCGAGCTGGTTGCGCGGTGGCGCGGTGGGTGAAGACGACAACGCGGGTGTCGGAGTCTTGCGCGGAGCGCTCGAGTACGAGCTGCCGATCAGCGATGCCGACGCGCGTCTAGGCTTGAATCTGAGCGCGCTGGTGCCAGCGATCGGTACCGAGCGCACCCGGCCCTGGGCGACCGCCGCGCTCACGGTCGGCGCGGGCTTCTGAGCTCCGCGTCAGCCGACAGCGTCTCCAAACCGTAACGCGTAAGAAACCGCAACGTGCGATCGCGCTTTTGCGTACGTGGTTTTCCGGACGGCGTAGCGACAGACGTTTCGTCGCGAACTGCTGGTAGATAGGCTCGTATGATCGCTGCGTTGCGAATCTGAAACGAATGCAGCGCAAACTTGCAATGCCCCCCCCTCAAATCGCCAGTCAGCTCCGCGCAAGCGACCTTAACAGACGTGCTAGTAAGCCGTTTGGGGTGGCAAACCCACACGCACTTTAGGACTACGTGTCAGGTGCGCGCGAGTCGGATCTCTGATTAAGATGGTGCGATTTCGGTTCTTGTCCTGAGGCCATGGCGCGAGCCGGACGTCTCGGGTGAAGCCGATGAACGTTGTGGAGCTAGAGCGCTTGCGAAACTCGTTTCCCGGTTTGAGACAGAAGGATCGTGATGAGCGCGCGCGTCGCGTGCGCGCAGAGCAGGTGTCCCCGTGATTGCCGCCGCCAACGAAGTCGAGATGTCGCCTCGCTATGAGGAAGCTCTTCCCAACGACGATGCGGATCCCCGGAGGCCGCTCAGCTCGGTCCCGCGCACGGACCCGCCGCCTTCCGATTCCCGGCGCGCGCGGCGACTACGCGCGCGGCGAGTTCGAATCGAGGAGCTGCAGCTCGAGGGGCTGGCCGCGACTGCTCGCCACGCCACGCTCGGCGCGAGCGATACGCGAGTCGAAGATCTTTCGCTGACCGGCGCCGCGTTGGTCATCGAAGGCGCCGGGCATCGAGTTGGGCTGGTTCTGCCCGGTGACCGCCTCGAACGCCTGCGCATCGTCTGCAGTGATTCGGTCCTGTACGAGGGCGACGCGCTCGTCCGCCGCGTCGCCGAGCGCGGCAACGAGTTGGTGCTCGGTATCGAGCTGCAGTCGAGCACCATCGACTTCTCGGAGCTCTATCGGCTCGGGACGCGGCACAGCTTTTCCGAGCGATTGGACGCGGCTCTCGACCTGCAGGACGACGTCGTCTCGAACGAGTTCAAGCTCTGGGTGAACCACCAGCGGACGTCCCTCGAGAAGCTGAAGTCGTTTCTCGATTTCGAAGAACACGCGCTGGACAATCTCGATCTTTTCACGCGCCAGCAAACGCTCAAGACGTACCTCGAGGAAATTGGTCCGCGGGTCGTCGAGCACATGAACGCCGCGTCTCGAGAGCTCACACAGTTCGTGGCCGGTTTGCCGGAAGAGCATCATCCGAGCTACCGCAAATACTACAAGGCCGAGCTCCATCACCTGGCGCTCCATTCGCCCTTCGTGAAGCGGGCCTACGCCAAGCCGTTGGGCTATGCCGGTGACTATGAAATGATGAACATGCTGTACCGCGATCATGCGGAAGGCGATTCTCTGTTTGCCAAAGCCATGAACCTGTACGCAACCCAGGAGATCGCGGCTCAGGCCAACGTCAATCGCCTCAATTATCTCGGTGCGAAGATTCGCGCTGCCGTCGAGGTGCGCGGGCACGTGCGCCTGGCGAGCATCGGCTGTGGACCAGCGCGGGAGCTCGGAGCGCTGTTGGAGCAGAGTCCCGAACTGGGCCGATATCTGGACGTGGCGTTGATCGATCAGGAGGAGCGAGTGCTGGTTTACTGCGAGCGTACCTTGTCTCCCCTAGCCGTCAAGACGGGCGTCAAGCTTCATTTCATCCGAGAATCGGTGCGCCGGCTGCTCACGGCGAAGAAGCTCAAGGACACGCTCGGAGAGCGTGATCTCATCTACAGCGCGGGGCTGTTCGATTACTTGAATTATAGGAGCTTCTCCGCCCTTCTCGGCGGGCTCTACGACGCCCTCGGCCCGAGCGGGCAGCTGTGCATCGGCAACGTCGCGACCCACAACCCCACTCGCTACTTCATGGAGTATGCGCTCGATTGGTTTTTGATCCATCGCAATCCGGCTGAGCTCGCCGAATTCGCGGGCGCGCTTCAGCCGGCTCCGATCCGCTTCGAAGTCGATGCGGAGCCAACCGGTGTGAATTTGTTTCTTCGGATTTGGAAGTAAGGAGCCGACAATGTCTCCGGAGCGCGGCTTCGAAGAATGGCTCGCGGACGTGAATCTCTCTGCAGCACGCCTGGGCTACGTGCTCGCAGCAGTGTTGATGCCCGGCGGTGTGGCACTCGACTTGTTCTGCGTGCCAGACAAGGTGGGCGAGTTTCTGCTGATTCGCTTGGGGGCAAGTGTCATTGCATGCGCCGCGATCGCTGCTTCATACCTGCCGATGGTCGGCCGCTATCCGGTGTTGCTCGGCGCGGGGGCGCCGTTGCTATGCGCTGTGGGCATCGAGATCATGATCCTGCGGCTCGAGGGCGGCCTTTCACCTTATTATGCAGGGCTGAACCTGTGCACGCTCGCGATGGCCGTGCTGTACCTCTGGCGCTGGCAGCAGTTTCTATACGGGAGTGGTCTGATCGTCGCGATTTGGCTATTTCCCACGTTGCCGCAGCTGTGGCGGGGGGAGGTCGAATTTGCGCCGTTTTTCAACAATCTGTACTTTCTGACTCTGACGAGCGTGATCGCGGTAACGGCCGGCATCATTCGATTTCGTGCGGCCAGGCGCGAACACGAGGCTCGCTCCAATCTGGCGAAAACGTCGGCGGAGCTCGCGACCACGCTCGAGAGACTTCAGGAGCTCGACCGGCTGAAGAACGAGTTCTTCGCCAACGTTTCACACGAGCTGCGCACGCCACTCACCTTGATTCTGACTCCAGTTGAGGACCTGCTTAGCCGCGACGTCACGCCGCAGCTGCGCTCGGCGCTCTCGGTCATTCGCCGCAATGCGCACCGGCTGTTGCGCTTGATCGACGATCTGCTGGATCTGGCGCGTCTGGACGTGGGTGGCTTACGACTGCATGTGGCAGAGGTCGATCTGGTCGATCTGACTTCGCGCGTGGTCGAGGCGGCTCGCGGTGCCGCCGAGGCGCGCGGCATGAGTTTGGAATTCAGCAGCGAACAGGCCTCGGCCTTGGTGCATGGCGACCCCCACCGGCTCGAGATCGTGCTGACGAACCTGCTCGGTAACGCGCTCAAGTTCACACCCGACTCGGGCAAGGTGGCGGTGCGCGTGAT
This sequence comes from Polyangiaceae bacterium, assembly GCA_035281385.1. Classification (GTDB taxonomy): domain Bacteria; phylum Myxococcota_A; class Polyangia; order Polyangiales; family Polyangiaceae; genus PMG-095. The sequence goes on along the minus strand of DATEDZ010000273.1, from coordinate 3,624 downwards.
CGCCAGCGCGTCCGGCTTTAGTGTGGAGGTCGAGGACACCGGACCGGGTATCGAGGCGCCGGAGCTCGAGCGCATCTTCGATCGCTTCTACCAGGTCGAAGGCTCTGAGCGGCGCCGCCAGGGCGGCGCCGGGATTGGTCTGTCGCTCGCCAAGAAGCTGGCCGAGCTGCACGGGGGCAACGTCTCGGTCGAGAGCCAGGTAGGCGTTGGCTCGACTTTCACGCTCAGCCTGCCTGAAGGGCGGGGCCACTTCCGCGACGCGGTGCTGGAGCGACGGCGCGTCAAGCTCGAGCAGCACCCTCGCCGGCGCGCCGACGACCGCGTCGCGCCTGCGGCGAGCCCCGAACTGTCCGTGCTGTCCGAAGTGGCCCCGCCGGACTCGGAAGTCGTGCGCATGGATCGCGGTCGAAGGCCGTTGGTACTGGTGGCGGAGGACGAACCCGATTTGCGTGAGTACATCCGCTCGACGCTGAGCCCGCTCTTCGACCTGGAGACGGCCGCTGACGGTGCCGAGGCGCTGACCAAGGTGCGAGCGCGCGCTCCTGATTTGGTGTTGACCGACGTGATGATGCCAGGCACGAGCGGCACCGACTTATGCCGCGCCATCAAGCAGGATCCACGGCTGCGCAGCACCCCCGTGATCGTGCTCACTGCGCTGTCCAGCACCGACAACGTGCTGGAGGCGTACTCGGCCGGAGCCGACGACTTCGTTACCAAGCCGTTTCACAGTCGTGTCCTGCTCGCCCGCATCAACGCCCAGCTGCGGCTGCGCTCGGTAGGCTTGCAGCTGGCCGATCAGGCGCGGCTGGCGACCGCCGGCACGCTGGCGGGTGGAGTGGCGCACGAGGTCCGAAATCCCCTGAATGCCGTGCTAAACGCTGCCCGTACGTTACCGGATGCCAAGGGCCGGCCAGAGGCAGAAAAGAAGCTGCTCGGCGTGATCGTAGAGGGGGCGTTACGGATCGACCGCATCGTCGGGGCGCTGGAAGAGCACGTCCGGCCGGCAGAAGGCAACGCTATCTTGCAGTGTGACGTGCAATCTGGGTTACGCTCCTCGGTCCAGCTCTTGGAGCACAAGATGTCCGGAATCGCCGTGCACATGGCCTATGAAAGCACGCGCGCCGTCGTCGCCTCGGCGCGCGAGCTGAATCAGGTGTTCTTGAACCTGATCGACAACGCGGTGCGTTCGGGCGCTAAGAACATTTGGCTGAGGACTGCGGACGAGACTCAGCGTGTGAGCGTCACGGTCAGCGACGACGGTCCTGGTGTTCCCAAGGAGGTAGCGGTCCTGATCTTCGAGCCGTTCTTCACGACCAGGCCGGTCGGAGAGGGCACTGGACTCGGTCTCTACCTGTGTCGGCGCATCGTGACCGACTGTGGCGGCACGCTGCAGTATCATCCACGAGAAGGTGGCGGTGCTGTCTTCAGCATTGGACTACCAGCCGTGGAGGTAGCTGCATGATCGCCAAGGTCTTGTTCGTCGACGATGACGAAGCGAATCTGATCGTGTGCGAGGCCGCCTGTGGCAAGGACTTTCCGTTGTTGCTCGCGAGCTCGGCGGAAGCCGCGCTCGAATGCATGCAGCGCGAGGAGGTCGGAGTCATCGTCGCTGATCAGCGCATGCCCGGAACGACGGGCGTCGAGCTGCTCGAAAAGGTGCGTATCGAGTATCCCGACACGGTGCGGATGCTGATCACCGCCTACACCGATATTCACGCCGCGATTCAGGCCATCAACCGCGGTCGCGTGCGGCGCTACTTGCGTAAGCCTTGGGAGCCGGGCGAGCTGAAAGCCGAAATCACCGATGCTCTGGATATCTACGCCATGAGCCGCAAATTGTCGGCTATGGAGGTTAGGCTGCGGGAAACCGAACGCGTCTACGCGCTGGGCGTCGTGGCGACCAGCATCGCGCACGAGATGAAGAACCCGATGATGTGGGTCACGAGCAGCTTGTCCTTTGCGCAGACCGAGCTGCGCAAGACGGCGACGGAAGGCATTGCAGGCTCGCTCAGGGGTCGCTTGGAGGAGATCGAGGCGGCGTTAACCGATACACGCACCGGTGTCGATCGCGTGGTCGACATCGTGCGCGGCATCGAGCTGCCGACGCGCAGTGATTCCGGCGCGCTCAAGCCGGTTGATGTGGCCGAGGTGCTCAGACTCAGCTTGCGACTCGTTTCTGGGGAGCTCATGCGCTGCGCCTCGCTGGAGCTGGACGTCACCTGCGCGCCCAAGGTCAAGGCGTCGGCCACGAAGCTCGGTCAGGTGATGCTGAATCTGATCGTCAACGCCATGCAGGCCATCTCCACCCGCCCGCGGAACCAGAACGTGATCAGCCTGAGACTGCGCATCGACGATGCCTGGGTGGTGCTCGAGGTTGCCGATAATGGGCCGGGCATCAGCGATCAGGACCTGGATCGCATCTTCGACCCATTCTTCACCAGCAAGGCCGGCGTCGGGACCGGTTTGGGGCTGGCGATCTCAAGGCGTATCGTGGAGGAGATCGACGGCAGCTTGAGCACGTGTCGAGACGACCGCCTGGGCGGCGCGTGTTTTATCGTTCGGCTACCGCTATAGGCAGGTCCATGGCGGGCGCGTAGCTGCTGTCCCGCGCGGCGAGATCTGGCGCGCCGATCGACTTTTCGCGCCAGCGCCGCCCCGGCGGCGAGGCGTCCAGCCAGTGGAAGCTGGCGTCGCGACTGTCGAGGTGCACGTACCGGGTCTTCGGATGCGTGTAGACACCGACGCCGGCGCGCGGCAGATCGCGCAAGTAAGCAGCCAGCAGTGGCGCGTCCAGCCCGCGCAAGCGAAAGTCGATGGCGTCGCCCTTGCCATGAAAGCCTTCACGCTGCCGGCCTGGCTTGCGGTACGCCGACACGACTTCGACTTCGTAGAGCCCGAAATGGTAGGCAGCCTTGAACAGTAGCTGCAGAGTGCGCCGGTTGATGCGCGTGGTCAGGGGATGTTTGGGATCGCGTCCGTCGCAGAGCACCCTGTCGAGCCGCGTCGCTGCGACCTCGTCGATGTTACCGAACGCGTCATAGAGCTTCACGTCGATAGTTTCGTGCGTCGTCTGGTTCTCGACGTGCAGCGCCGGTAGCAAGCTGTAGCGCGAGGGCGGCGGCTCAGGCGGCGCGATGGCGGGCGCCGTTGGCATCGTAGGTACGGCCGGCGCGCTCTTGACCGCCGCAGGAGCGGATCGCGGCCTGAGCGCAAACGCCAGCAGTGCAGCACCCAAAACGCCGCACAAAGCCACTACCGACCACACGCGCCGGCTCATCGCACGGCAAGATTTGCAGAGCCTGAGCGTCGCGGCAATGTGGGTCCAAGTAGTCCGCGACTAACCCCTACCCCCCTTACTTAACCGCCACCCGCGTCGGCTGCACTTTCGCCAGCGCCGGCCGAGCCTTGGCAATCTCCAGGAAATCGCGCCCGAGCAGGGCACCGAACTGATCGCGCACCTCGACGCGCAGCACCCACGGGCCTGGCTTGTCGGTGGGTGGCACCGTGCCGACCAGGCGGTTACCGTTGCGCGTGAAGGCCACGTCGATGGGCTCGATGCCGAGTTTCACTTCCGGCTTCAGCTCCAGCCACTCGGGGACCGCTTGACCATGTTTGGCTCGCAGT
>DATEDZ010000272.1:0-3177 GCA_035281385.1 Polyangiaceae bacterium | reverse complement strand
GTCTCTACGGCGGCTCCGCGCTGGCCACGACGGTGTGTCCCGAGCGGGTGGGCTCCGAGCAGCTTTTCGCCGCGATTTGACGGCCAGAGGTGTGCTTCACTCAGGTGATGGCATCAGGCGTCAGCGAGATCCGCTCGGGTGGCCGGGCACGCCCAGCGCCACGACGCACGCCCGCGCAATAGCGGAGCTCAAGAGAATGCAATCGTTGCAGTGATCATCTTGCTGGCCGCCAGCCGAACCGGTGGGAGTCATCGCGGACGAGGGCAAGATTTTCGAGGACTCGACGGCTGGGCTCGAGGTCGGCGTAAGGTCTCGTGCCATTGAGAAAATGCGGGGATCCGGCGGACCTCCGCCTGTAGTAGACGGAGGGGCGTTGAAACGGTTTTCGTTAGCGCTTGGATTCGGCGGGGCGCTCGGGCTCGGCCTCTCCACCTTCGCTTCGCGCAGCGACGCGGCAGATGCGAAAACGTTCAGCTGGTCTTGGGTTCGCCTGCCGGGCGCCGAGACCTGCGCGGCCGGTCAGGACATTGCCGACGGCGTTAGAGCACGGTTGGGGCGCGATCCGTTCGGTACTCCGGCCGAGCGATCCATCGAAGGTTGGGCGGAGCGCAGCGAGGATCGCTGGCTTGCGCGCTTGAACGTCACGGGACCGGACGGAGGTTCCCTCGGTGCGCGGCAGCTCGAATCGTCGGAGGCGACCTGCGCAACACTTGTCGATGCCGTGACCTTGGCGGTCGTCTTGATGATCGATCCCCAAGCGAGCCTCGCGGCTCCACCGCCGAAATCAGCCGCAGAAGGACGGCCGGAGCCGCCTCCGGCTCCGATGGCACCGCCGCGGCCAGCTCCGACGCCGGTGGATCTCGTCCCGGTACAGACGGCTCGCGAACCCTCACCCGACCCCCCTCGCGCGCGAAGATCAGACTTGGCGATGACGGCTGCCTTGCGCGGGCTGGCGGTCGAGGGCGTCTTGCCGCGCGTGAGCGCAGGGGTGGAGACAGGCGCCGAGCTTGGTCTCTCGCGACGTGTCGGCTTCGCAGCCGCGGTGGGCTTTCTGCCGACCGTTCGGACCGACGACGATCGCTTCGGTTTTGGATTGATGGAAGCCTCGCTCGGCCCCTGCCTCACGCTCTTCGGGGAGAGACGCACGAGGCTCGGGCTATGTGTCGAGGCTCAACTGGGCGCGATCCAGGCCCTCACCTACGATTACGACGTCGACCCGCTTCCCCCCACCGACCACTTTTGGTTCGCCTTGCGCGGCGGAATCCGGCTGAATCAACGGCTAGTGGGGCCGGTCGGTCTCGAGCTGGGCATGCAGGCGCTCGTTCCCATGATCCGTCATGATTTCACGCTTCGCAGAACCAACGAGCCTGTGTACCAAGCCAAGCGGTTGGGCTTCTGGGCGAGCGCTGGGCTCACGGCGTCGATTCCATGATGGGGCGACTTCGAGCCGTGCATTCAGGGGGGGTGCCGATCTCTGACGAGGCGGGCCCTGCCAAGCCGCTCGACGTCCGTCAAATTCATGAATTGCATGCCGATTTCGTGTGGAGCTCGCTGCAGCGCCTGGGCATTCACCTCGCGGACCTCGAGGATTCCATGCAAGACGTGTTCGTCGTCGTGCACCGACGCTTGGCCACGTTCGACGGCTCGAGTCGCCTCTCGACCTGGCTCTTCGGCATCTGCCTGCGTGTGGCTTCGCAATACCGGCGCAAGGCGCACCGCCAGCGCGAGCGTGGTGGCGTCGATCTGGAGCACACGGCGGCTGAGAGCGAAGCCCCCGATGCCGAGCTGCTCGCACGCGAAGCCGAGCGACGCCTCGAGCAGGTTCTCGATGCGCTCAAGCCGGAGCGACTTGTCGTGTTCGTGATGTTCGAGGTCGAGAGTATCGGCTGCGCCGAGATCGCCGAGCAGCTCGGCTTGCCGCTCGGGACCGTCTACTCGCGCCTGAGCGCCGCGCGCGCCGATTTTGCGAAGGCCGCACTCAAGCTGCGCCGGCAGGACGAACGGAGGCGCCCATGACCGAGCCCAAGCGTTGGCTCGAAGGCGGCGATGCCGAAGATGATGCGCTGGCCTTGCTGCGCGCTGCGCGCCCGCCTGTGCCGCTCGGCGCGGAAGCACGACGGCGCTCGGGGCATCGCGTCGCAGCGCTCGGCGTCGTTCCGATCGCGGCTGCTTTCGGTTGGTGGCCCGCATTGGCGCTCGGAGCCGTGCTCGGCGCAAGCGGTTCTTTCGCCGTGACGCGGCTCATGACGTCGGAGCCGGCGCCGAGCGAGACGGGTAGCGCGCGCCGAGCCTCGAGCACCAACTCAGCCACTGCGCCAATCGCTGAAGCTCCGGCCTTTCAGTATCAGCCGAGCGAGGTGCCCTCGTCGCCCACACCGGCACCACCCGGGCCAGCCGTGCGGTCCCCGGTGGCGCCAGCGTTCAGCGCAGAATCCGCCTCTGAGTCGGCGTCGGCCAACGCGCTCCAGGAAGAGATCCGGTTGCTCGAGCAGGCGCGTCGCAACCTAGCTGACTCTCCCGGCGCGGCACGCCTCGCACTCCTCGACCACGAGCGCCGCTTCCCGGGCGGTCACCTCCGTATCGAGCGCGAGCTCCTGCTCGTCGACTCGCTCGTGCGCCTTGGTCGCCACGCTGAAGCGGAGGCGCGCGCCGCCAGCCTCGAGCGCCAGAACGCGAACTCGCTCTACCGCGAACGCCTCGATCAGATCCTGGGCAAGCGACCGAAGTAGACTGTGTCCGGTGGGCCCCACGCATTTTCTCAAATGTGCCTGAGCCCGTGCGTGCATTCAGCGGATGATGAGGATTAAGCGCGGGTTAGTTGCGGGCTGGGTCTGCGGGATCGCGCTATTTATCGCGTGGGTAGGGTGCTCACCGCGTACGGACATCGGAGTGGGTCCAGGGGAGGAAGCGGCGGGAGGGGGGGCTCCTTGTCGCAGGCGGGTAGCGGCGGAGATGGCACGGCATCTGAGGGCGAAGGCGGAAATCCCGGAAACGGGTCGCCGGGCGGCGCTGGTGCTTCAGGGGGCACCGACGCCGGGGGCTACGAAACCGCCATGCAGGTCAATGGTTGCCCGGGCAAGGCCAACGCTACGGAGAACTATGAGGTCCCCGGCCTCGATAGCCTCGTAGGGCCTGGTGGTGGCAGCGCGACATCACCGCTCGAGTGCCGGAGCATCG
>DATEDZ010000271.1:0-3708 GCA_035281385.1 Polyangiaceae bacterium | reverse complement strand
AAGGTCGACGACGCATTGAGGATCACGCTCGATCTTTGAGGCGTCCTTTCCCGAGAGGGCTTTCGCGCGGTATTTCCGCGGCTTGAGGGCGCGCGCAGATGATGGGAGACTAAGTCCAAATGCCGCAAGTCGAGCCGCTCGGCATCCTGGGCATCGAAGGCGTGCACTACTACGTGCGAGATCTCGAGCGTAGCCGCCAGTTTTACGTGGAGCGTCTGGATTTCAGCGAAATCGGCGCGAGCGGCCGGGAGCTGACCGCGGCTGGAAGGCAGCGCTCGGTGGCGTTTCAGGCGGGCGGCTACATCGTGATCTGCTCGACGCCCGAGGGCACCGGCGGGCGCGCGGAACGCTTTCTGCGCCGACATCCGGACGGCATCGGGACGGTGGCGTTTCGCATCGACAACGCCGAGCGCGCCTTCGAGCTTTTGGAACGCCGAGGCGGAACGCCGATCAGCGACATCCAGCGCTTCGAAGATCCTTCCGGAACGCTGAAGACCTTCTCCATCACCACCCCCTTCGGCGACACTACTTTCCGCTTCGTGGAGCGAAAGGGCTTCGCGACGCTCTTCCCGGGCTACGTGATGCACGACCCGGCGCGCGGTGGGCAAAACTCCTGCGGCGTGCTGCGCGTGGATCACATCACGACCAACTTCCAGACCATGATGCCCGCCTTGCTGTGGCTCGAGTACGTGCTCGGCTTCCAGCGGCTGTGGGACGTGCAGTTTCACACGCGCGACGTGGCGCGCTTCGAGCTGCGCGACGGCTCCGGATTGCGCTCCGTCGTCATGTTCGATGCGCGCTCCTCGGTGAAGTTCGCCAACAACGAACCGTACCGGCCCAACTTCAAGGCCTCGCAGATCAACACCTTCCACGAGGAGCACCGCGGCGACGGCATCCAGCACCTGGCGCTCGAGGTTTCGGACATCCTGAGCAGCGTGCGGCGCCTTCGCGCGCGCGGCGTCGAGTTCATGCGCACGCCCGCCACCTATTACGCGGCGCTTCCCAAGCGGCTCGAGGAGCTGGGTATCGGCCAGCTCGAAGAGGACCTGGGCGAGCTGCAGGAGCTCGAGATCCTGGTGGACGGTCACGGCAAGGGCTCGTACTTGCTACAGATCTTCCTGAAGGACTCGGCCGGCCTGTACCACGACAGCGCGGCGGGCCCGTTCTTCTACGAGCTGATCCAGCGCAAGGGCGACCAAGGCTTCGGCGCCGGTAACTTCCGGGCGCTGTTCGAGAGCATCGAGCGCGAGCAGGCGCAGTCGAAGCGAGGAGGTTAGTGTGCTCCAGCGCCTGAGCCAGGGGCTGATCCCCGAGTCGCCGCACACTCAGCTGCGGGCCAGCGATGGCAAGCTGCTCTACGAGCACTGCATCACGCGGCAAGGTTTCGACGGCCCCTACACGATCGCGTACCACGAGCAGCGCCCGCACGAGGCGCAGCCCGCGGCCGAAGCACCGGTCCCGCTCTTGACCGCGGATCGCAGGCCCGAGCGCTTGCTGAGGCGCCACTACGCGAGCCCGCGCGGCGCGCACGTGCTGGATCCGTTTCCGCGCCACCGCGCGCGCCTGCTAGAAAACGCCGACATTGCGCTCAGCCTCGCGATGCCGACGCGCAGCGACGCCGCGTATTTCGCCAACGCCGATGGTGACGAGCTGTACTTCGTGCACGCAGGGGCCGGCACGCTCCGCAGCCTGCTCGGCGACGTGCCGTATCGCGCCGGTGACTACCTGTACGTGCCACGCTCGCTGCCGCATCGATTCCTGATCGATGGGCAAAACCAGCATTTCTTGGTGCTGGAGCTGCGCGGGCCGCTGGGCTTACCGGGCAGCTACCGCAACACGGTGGGGCAGCTGCGCCTGGACGCGCCCTACTCACACCGCGATTTCCGCGGCCCGATACTGGCTGCGCCCCTCGATGAAGGCATCCGTGATCTGTGGCTGAAGAGCGACAGCGCACTGCACAAGTACGAGCTTCGGGTGTCGCCGCTCGACGTGGTCGGATGGGACGGCAGCCTTTACCCTTTTGCGCTGTCGATCGACGCTTTCAAGCCCAAGATCGGCAAGGTGCACCTGCCGCCGCCGGCTCACGCGACGTTCGACGCTCCCGGCGTGCTGATCTGCAGCTTCGTGCCCCGCCCGCTCGATTTCCACGAGCAGGCGGTGCCCTGCCCCTACCCGCACTCCTCGGTGGACATCGACGAGGTGCTGTTCTACTCGCGCGGCGACTTCACGTCGCGACGCGGCGTCGGCGCGGGCAGCATCTCGCACCACCCACGTGGCATCCCGCACGGCCCACATCCGGGCGCGTATGAAGACAGCATCGGCGCCCGGCACACCGATGAGGTCGCGGTCATGCTCGACTGTGTAAGGCCTCTGACGCGCAGCGCCCTGGCCGAGAGCCTGGAGGACGCGGCGTATCACGGCAGCTTCGTGGCGTCGGGTGGCAACCACTCGACCGGCTGATCGCGCAGCCAGGTGCGCTGACGCCGAGCGAACACGCGCGTGGCCCGCACGACGGCCTCCGACAGCGCCGCCTCGTTCCGCGCCGCGCCACTGCCGAGCGCCTCACTGATCTGCCTGTAGCCGACCGAGGCCATGGCTCGGGCTCCACCGAGGCCACGCGCGATCAAGCTCTCCACCTCGGCGACCCAACCCGCGGCGAGCATCGACTTCACGCGCTCGGCGATCAGCTGGTTAAGCTCCGGGCGCGCGCGCTGGATACCCACCAGACGAGCCGGAAAACGCTGCTCACGAAAGCCGTGCTGGGCCTGCACCTGACTCATCGGGACGCCCGTCAGCTCGAACACCTCGAGCGCTCGGCTCACGCGCACGAAGTCGTTGGGCGACAGCCGCTGGGCGCTCGCCGGATCGATCGCCGCCAGGCGGGCGTGCAGCGCCGCGCGTCCGCCCTGTTCCGCCAGCTCGCGGTGGCGTGCCCGCAGCGCTTCATCCCCACGCGGAGCCTCGACCAACCCGTAAATCAGGGCCCGAACCCAGAGAAATGAGCCGCCGCACACGATGGGCAACTTGCCGCGCGCGCGAAGCTCGACGACCAGCTGCGCCGCCCGCTCCGCCCAGCGCGCCGCGTCCCAGATTTCGAGCGGCTCCGCCACATCGAGTAGGTGGTGCGGCACCAGCTCGCGCTCGCCAGCGCTCGGCTTACCGGTGCCGATGTCGAAGCCCCGGTAGATCTGCATGCTGTCCGCGCTCAGGATTTCCCCATCGAGCTCGCGGGCGAGCCGCAGGGCCAGCGCGCTCTTACCCGACGCCGTTGGACCGACTATGCACAACAGTGGCGCATCGGCGCTCAACGCCTGCCCACCTTGCGCTCGAGCTCCGCGTAGCTCAGAAACGTCACGACGGGCCTGCCGTGCGGGCAATGCCCGGCAAAGTCCGCGTCGTCGAGCGCCTCGAGCAGCGCCTTGGCCTCACCCGTCGATAGCGCGTCGCCCGCGCGGATCGAACCGTGACAAGCCATGGTCGCGATCGCAAGATCCACCGCGTCGGAGAAGCCGCGGCCTCCGGCGCGTGAGACCTCACTCAGCAGATCACGTAGTAGCCGCTCGGGGCTGGCGCGCGATAGTAAGCGCGGCACTGCGTGGATGCTGACCGAGCTCGCGCCTCGGGTCCGGACATCCAAACCCACCTCCGCGATGTCTTTGTGGCGCTGCTCGATCAGCTCGACCTCGGCCGGGCTCAATTCGAGCATCA
>DATEDZ010000270.1:0-91859 GCA_035281385.1 Polyangiaceae bacterium | reverse complement strand
CGCAACCCCAACCCCGAAAGCCCCCTTGACCGTCTCCACAACCCAACCCGACCTCCGGTTACACCGGACGCCACCGGCTTGCCTTTTACCCACAGCGATAAAACCACGCGCACGCGCGTGGTTTTATCGCTAGATCAAGGTCTAGCTGGGGCAGGGGCCCCAGCCCAACAAGACATGTGAGTCTTGGAAGAAAAGATCACGATCGGCCAGAGTAGGAGCCACCCACGAGACCAAAACCGGCGAGGCCGGCACCCGTTGCGATCAAACCCGCGATGGTCGCAGGAGTCCTCAGTCGCGTGCTCGGACACCAACCTTGCAGTCAAAACTTGACTCATCTGTCACGGAAAGCGGCTCTCAAGGAACCTAGCGGGGGCAGGGGCCCCAGCCCGACAAGACATGTAGGTCTTGGAAGAAAAGATCACGATCGGCGAGAGCAGCAGCCACCCACGAGAACAAACCGGCGAGGCCGGCGCGCGTTGCGGTCTAGCCTGCGATAGTCGCGAGACCCGGCGGAAAACCTGCTCGAGGCCGACGGCTCAGTAAAACTTGACTTATCTGTGACGGAAAACCGGCTCTCAAGAAACCTAGTGGGTATACGTGCCGGAGAGCGTGAACACGCGCCCCTCTTTGAAGCGCACCATTTCGCGATCCTCGCGGTTCTCCTCACCCAACGTGACCCGCGTCCACGGATTGAGCAGGTTGGTCATGTTCAGTTTGACCTGAACGTGCTTACCGATGTCCTGACTGACGGTCGCGTCGAGCGAAGGGACCGGCTGCGCATACGCATCATCCAAACCCTGGGTTCCGACTTCCACGATGCGCGGACCGACGACGTTGCCCAGCAAGCGAATCCCGAAACCGTTCTCGCTTCCCAAGTAGTCGATGGCCAGATTCGCAACGTACGGCGCCTGATTGACCATGGGACGCTCGAGATTGGTCACTTGGCTGAGTTGGGTAGGATCGAGCTCGATCTCTGACTGCGCCAACGTGAAGTTCGCGATGACCGTGAAGTCCTTCAACGCTTTCGAGGCAAATTCCAGCGACTTTCGCGCTTCGAGCTCCAGGCCCACCAGCCGGGCCCCGTTCGCATTCTGGTAGGTGACCAAGCCGTCACCGGACGCAAAGACATAGGGCTCGATCGGATCGTCGAACAGCTTGTAAAAGAAGCTGAAAGCCAGCACCTCCCGCGGGGTGGGGAAGATTTCAAAGCGCAGGTCCGCGTTTTGAATGAACGTTAGCCGCAGTTGCGGATTGCCAGCCACGGGGCGCGCGCCGAAGTAGTCGCCGAAAGCGAACGGTGACAGCTCACGAATTTGCGGCCTGGCCAGCGTCCGCGAAAGGCCGACGCGCAGATTCGTGCGCTTGGTAGCGGAGTAAGTCATGGCCAGCGCAGGCAACACGTCGGTGCTGTCGATCTTGGCGCCCTTGGGATCCATGCCGGTAGAAAACTGACTGAATGGAGTGATCTCTTGGTCGGTGTGCTCGACGCGAGCGCCGGTCACGACGCGCAAGTCGTCCCAGGGTCGTGCGTCGAGCATCAGGTAACCCGCATAGACATCGAGGCCCGCGTCGTAGGCGTCGGTCTCTTGCGTGTTCTCCTCGAGATCGATGATCTCGCCGATGTTGCCGAACTGATAGATCGGTTCCGGACAGTTCAGCTTGTAGACCGACCCGCACTGGAAAACGTCGACCGGCGCGGTACGTGGCTTGATGAAACTGAAGCGCCGCGCCTTGAAAGTGCGGTCCTTGTTCGAAACGAGGCCGCCGAGCTTGACCTTCGCGACGTCGGGATTCGACGTCAGGGGCTGCGTCCAATCCAAGCCAGCCCCGAGCGCCTTCTCGGTCTGGTCCGCGTAGAGGTGCGAGCCATTCTCCTTGACGTTGATGGCGTTCCAGCTTTGCTGCGGGGCGTTGAACTGAAAAACCGTATTGCGGGTGTCGGGCTCGTCACGAGCCGCGACCGAGTAGGCGGCATTCCAGGTGAGCTCGGCACGATTGAGGACCTTGAATTCGTGCTCGCCACGCAGCTGTGCCACGTTGAGAGCGCGGCTCACGTAGCGCAGCTGGCCGTTGGCGACCTCACCGCCCAAGTCCTGATAGAGCCCTCGCGCGAGCTGGGTGGTGGCGTCGGCGAGCTGAGTGTGCAGTAGCGTCAAGGTGAAGCGCTGCGACTGCAGAGGCCAGTAGCTCGCGCTACCCATCGCGCCCCAGTTCACCTTGTCTTCGCCTTGCTCGAGCTTGATCACCTTGTCGGCTCGCACGGTGCTCGTCTCTTCGCCGTTCGGTCCCAGCTCGATGTCGGGCGTGAAAACGTGCAGGTCGCTCTTGCGGATCTTGTAGGAGCGGCCGTAGTTCACCGAGGCCAGCACGCCCAGGCGTTGGTCTTCCCCGATTTTCCAGCCATTGCCACCAACGGCGCTAAACGAATAGTTGGGCGGCGTAAGCGAACGACGCGGGTGCATCGAGGAATTGATCTCACGACCCGCCGCGAGTAAGTCTTCGTCACCGATATCGTCGTCCGGATTGTCGGGATCACCACCGGGTCGCTCGTCGCCTTTCTTCAGAACATAGGGCGGAATCGATTCTGGGAGCGAACGTGTACCCCCGTCGTAGCCCAAGAAATCGGTCTTGCTTCCCGGATGACTCAAGCGATCTTTGAAGGTCGCGGTTCGATCCAAGCCCGCACCCAGCGAAATCTGGAACAGCGGTTTCGACGGTAGCTCGCGCGTTTGAATGTGAACCGAGCCGCCCGCGAAGTCGGCCGGCAGATCCGGCGTGAAGGTCTTGACGACGTTCACACTCTCCAAGATGAGCGACGGAAACAGATCGAGCGGTACCGCGGCCCGATCCGGTTCGGGGCTCGGCAGGGGCGCGCCATTCAATAGTGAATTCGTGTAGCGCTCGCCCAGACCGCGTACGTACACGAAACGATTGCCCACCACGATGATGCCTGGCACGCGCTGCGACGCTTGGGCGGCGTTGCTGGCGGGCGTGCGGGAGATTTCGGCACGGCCCACACCATCGCCGACGGACGCCGAGCGCTGCCGAGTCAGAAGCTGGCCTTCCAGGCTGGATTTGTCGGCTTCCGTCACCACCTCCACCGTCTCGACGGCGTCTTCGTCCGGCACGACCTCGATATCGAAGCGCTCGATCTGATCAGCCTTGACCTCGACGCTCTTGAGCACCGTGGGGCGGTACAGGTCGACGAAGAAGCGCAGCGTGTAGACGCCCGGCGGCAGCTCGAGGCGGTAGCGACCGTCGAAGTCGGCGATGGCCTTGAATTTGGTGCCGACGACGCTGACCTGCGCTTCCGGAGCAGTTTCCTTGTCCACGGCGTCTCGCACCACGCCGACGAGCGCGCCCTTGCCCTTCGGTGGACGCCGCGTGAGCGCGGCCTGGCCGGCGGCGTCCTCGGCGGCAAGCTCCTTGGCCATCTCCGCTTCCATTTCCGCGTCGCTCGGCATTTCTTCGTCGGCGGGCATCTCCTCCTCGGCGGGAGGCGGCGGGGGTTTGGAGCCGGCGGGCGGAGGAGCTTGGGGGGGCGCCCCTTCGGTGTCGTCCATCGGCGCCTCTTCCGCGTCGGCGCCCTCCTCCTCCGTTGGTTTGGGAGCCGGCTGGGCTCGAGCGAGGGGCGTGATTGTCGTGTGTAGAACCAGCGCAGAGATCAGCGCGGGAGCGAGGCGGAAGGGACGCATTGAAGCGCCCCGAATCTCGATGTGGCTCGTGACGCCGCGATGACGAATCCGAAACTTTGCGAAAAATCCGCGCACGGCGCGGTGAAGGAATCGTGACTGAAACTCAGCCAGCGGCACCGGTAGCACGCATACCCATGGCCGAATCCGGCACACACGATCGCCGGGCGGAGCTGGGTCTGCGGCCGCCCAGGAGCCGCGGCTCGGGCCGGCGAAGCCGTCAAGTCTCGGGCATTTGGCAGCGCCCTTTACAGGCCCCTATAAATCGGTTTCTTTCCCGGCTCCCCTCCCTCGTGAGGCCAGGAGATGAAGGCGATGTCGATTCGGAGCTTGGTCGGTGCTTTCGTGTGCGTGGCGTGGCTCGGCGGCTGCGGCTACTCGGAGGACGAGTGGCAGGCACAGCTCGCCAAGTATCAGCAGCTGAGCCAAAGACACCAGTCCGAAGCCGCCGAGCGCCAGCGCACGCAAGCGGAGCTGGTCAAGGCCCAAGGCCAGATCGCCGAGCTCAAGGAGCAGCTGCAGAAGATGGGCGTCAACCTCGACACCATCAACCAACAACTCGAACAGAGCGGCTCACAGAACAAGGAGCTGGCCAAGAACGTCGAGGAGCTGCAGCGCGCGCTCAAAGAGTATCAGGAGCGCGCCGCGCAGCTCGAGCGCATCAAGCAGCGCTTCGAGCTCTTGCGCGACAAACTGAAGAAGCTGACCGAGCTCGGCCTCAAAGTGGAAATTCGTCGCAACCGCATGGTGATCCGCCTGCCCGGTGACGTGCTGTTCGCTTCCGGCGACGACAAGCTGCAGAAGGAAGGCAACAAGGTGCTCGACGCGGTCGCCGAAGTGATCCGAAACGACAAGCAACTTTCGGGTCGCTACTTCCAGGTCGCCGGTCATACCGACAACAAGCCGCTCAAGGGCGGAAGGTTCGGCGACAACTGGGGCCTTTCGGCGATGCGAGCCCGCCAGGTCTTGCTGTACCTGATTGCGCCCATCGACAACAAAGAGGGCGGAGGTGGCCTGGGTGTGGAACGGCTCCACGCAGCGGGTTACGGCGACACGGATCCGGTGGCAAAGAACGACAGCGACGACAGCCGCAAGCAGAACCGCCGCGTCGAGCTGGTCCTCATGCCTGACGTCGAGGAGATGCTCGACCTCAAATCGCTGATTTGAGGCCCACTCAGACGTCCAGCAATTACGCGGCTTTCCCGGCAAAACGCCAGCCCCAGGCCGGTGGGTGATCAAAAACCACGAAACTTGGCTGAACGGGGTCGCGTAAGACGGTCTTGTGGGCAACTTCTGGCGCTCCACTGTGGGCCGGTATACGACATGCCGGCGTGGACGCGCCGGGTAGCCCAGACACTTCCGCGAGCACCGCGGAAGAGCTCATGGAACGCTACGTGGATGGCGACGCGGGCGCCTTCGACGGCCTGTATCGCAAGCTCTCCCCGACCCTGATGGGTTACCTGCTAAGGCTGACTCGCAATCGCGCCCGCGCCGAGGATCTCCTGCAAATCACGTTCACGAAAGTGCACCGCGCCCGCGGCAGTTATCTACGTGGCGCACCCGTGCTGCCCTGGGCCATCGCGATCGCGCGGCGCTCCTTTCTGGACGAGCGGCGGGCTGCTGCCGTGAGAAATGAGGATCTTTCCGCCGATGGCAGCCTGCCCGAGCCACGCCCCGAAACCCCTGCCGTTCCAACGGAAATGTCGGATGCGCTAGAAATGGCACTTCAGCGACTCCCCGAGAGCTACCGGGAGGCCATCGAGCTCACCAAGATCACGGGGCTAACCATGCAAGAGGCCGCCAGCGTGCTTGGTACCACCGAAACCGCCGTCAAACTCCGAGTGCACCGCGGCTACAACCAGCTCCGTAAGGAGCTCGAGAGTTTCACCCGCACGTCATGACCGATCCCATCACACGGCTCAAGCCCGCCCGCCCGTCAAGTTCGGGTTCTGGCGAGGCTTTCGCGAGGACCGAAGCGGAGCGTACTCACGTACGTGAGCATCGGACCGCAGCGAAAACGAAGCCCGAACTCGAAATCGGCGGGCGTCCTGTCAGGAGGGGACGACGGTGACCCAGCGGGACCCCCTTGCTGATTTGCCCTGGCCGGGGGCCACCGTCACTCCGAGTGAAGAGTGCTCGCAGGCCATTCGGGGCGCCTGTACCAAGGGGCTGTGTAAGGGGCGCGGCGTTTCAGCGACAGGCCGCGCCCTTTTGACACTCGGTCTGTCGCTGCTGCTGCTCGGGTACTACACCTGGTACGCGCTCACGGACAGTCAGTCTTCACCGATCATGCGCACCGCCCTGTACGGCGCGATCGGTTGGCTTGGCGCACAGGCGGTTCTGGTGTTCGTGACCTTGGCGCGCCCGCCGGGTAAGCGCGGGTCACGCACGCTGCGCCTGGCGCTGCTATTCGGACTACCAGCGTTGTTCATCGGCTACCTCGCCTTGATGTCGACGGAGCACTTTGAGCTCGCGAGATTCACCGAGGGCTACGCCGGGGGTCATGTGCTGGGCTGCGCCGGTGTCGGGCTCGTGATGGGCGCGCTGGTGGCCGGCGGCGCGCTATTCGCCTGGCGCCGTACCGACCCGTACACGCCGGGCATTTCAGGGGCGCTGATCGGGGTGGTGGCGGGGCTGGCTTCGGGCTCTGGTATGACCGTGGCCTGCTCCAGCTATGAGATGTTTCATGCCTGCTTCGCGCATGGGCTGGTGGTGTTCGCGCTCGCGGCGCTGGGGTTTGGGTTTGGCCGGCGGCTCCTGGCACCTTGACTGAGCCTTCCCACACCGCGGCCTGGTTGAGGTCTTCGACGGCGGATTCCGTGACAGATGAGTCAGGTTTGCCTGGAGCGTTTGAGTCTGGGCAGGTGTCTGGTTGCGCCCCGCGACTATTGCGAACAGAACTGCAACGTGCGCCGGCCGCGCCGGTTTGTCTCGTGGGTGGTTCCTACCCTCACCGATCGTGATCTTTCCTTCCAAGACTCACATGTCTCGTCAGGCTGGGGCCCCTGCCCCAGCCGGTCGTAGCAAGCTGTCACGGCTGATGGACGGCTTGCTCTACCTGGCCATCGCCGGGCTGTTCACGCTGCTGATCGCGCGCACCGGCAAGGGACCGAAAGAGGGCACGCCCGCCGCGCCGTTCTCGCTGCAGCTCGTCGGAAACGAGGGCCAGTTCCAGCTCGAGCAGCACCGCGGCAAGCCGGTGCTGATGGAGGTATTGGCCAGCTGGTGTGGAGCGTGTGAAAGCGCGGCACCGATGCTCCGGGATGTGCATCGTGAGGCCACGCAGAACGGCGTGGTGGTGGTCGGGGTCAGCATCGACCAGGACGCGCGCGAGGCCGAGCAGATCAAGCAAAGCTGGGGCATCACCTATCCGCTCGCGCTCGACGACGGCAGCGTGAAGCGCAGCTACGGTGTTTCGCTGGTGCCCACTTTCGTGCTGATCGATCGCTATGGGACTATCAAGCGCGTCTCGTCTGGCGTGCCTTCGCGCCGCACGTTGTCGCGCTGGCTGACCGAGCTTTGAGCGGGCTCCGGGCTTCAGGGGCTGGCAGCGTGCAGCTCGAATTGCAGGCACAAGAAGGGGCGTGACGGAAAATCGCACGTCCGATGCAAAAAATTGAGCAACTCGCAGCGCGGCTGACCGACGGGGCCCCATGAGGATAGGGAGTGAAAGTCCGCGTTACGAGCTGGTGCCGATCGAGCCGGAAACCACGAGCGGTGCGCAAAGGAGCATCGGCCCCCAGCCGTCCGCCTCGAGCTCCGGAGCCGCATTTGCCCAGGCGCTTCAAGGCATCGGGGGCGCCATCGATCGCGGTGAGGCTCTGATCGCCCGGGCCACGCGCGGTCGCCTAGGTGGGCTCGACTCCGCGCAACTCATCGCGCTCCAGGCCGGGATCTACCGCTACAGCGAGGCCGTAGATCTGGTCGCCAAGTTGGTCGACCGCGCTTCCAGCGCCGTCCGCACCGTCGTTTCTCCGCATTGATGCTACTGTCAGCGGGTGTCGCGACAGCGGATTTTGGTAGCCATGAGCGGAGGCGTCGACTCCTCCGTCGCGGCGGCGCGCCTGCTCGCCCAGGGGCACGACGTGGTGGGCGTCACGCTGCATCTCTGGGACTACCCGGACGACGGCAGCGTGAAGAGCCGCTGCTGTGCGCCCGAGGACATCCACGATGCGCGGCGCGTGGCAGGCTCGCTGGGCTTTCCGCACTACGCCTTCGATCGGCGGGAGCTGTTTCAGCGTGAGGTGATTCGGCCGTTCGTCGACGGTTACCTGGCGGGCGAAACGCCGAGCCCCTGCGTGCGCTGCAACCGCGGCGTCAAGATTCACGAGCTGATGGCGCTGGCGGATCGGCTCGACGCCTCGCGCGTCGCGACCGGCCACTACGCGCGCTTGGTGCAGCGAGAGGGCCGAACCGAGCTGCATCGCGGGCGGGACCCCGGCAAGGACCAAAGCTACTTTCTGCACATGCTCGGGGAGGCCACGCTGGCCCGGCTGTGCTTTCCGCTCGGCGACTCGGACAAGGCGGAGGTGCGGGCGGAGGCGCTCCGGCTGGCGTTGCCGGGTGCCGGCAAGGGCGAAAGTCAGGAGCTCTGCTTCGTGCCCAGCGGTCGCTACGATGGCTTCGTCAGTGAGCGCGCTGCTGATCGCCTGCGTCCCGGTCCGATCGTCGACGAAACCGGGCGCGTGGTCGCCCAGCACGCCGGCGTGCATCGCTTCACGATTGGTCAGCGCCGCAACCTGGGCGTTGCTCTGGGCAAGCCGAGCTACGTGGTGGGCATCGATGCCGAGCAGGGACGCGTCGAGCTCGGGCCGGTCGAGCGCCTGCAGGCCAGCGCCGCGGAGCTTTCGGATGTCAGCCTGGCGCCGGATCTCACGCTGCCGATGAAGGCACAGGTGCAGGTGCGTTATCGCGGGAAACCCGTGGCGGCGCGCGTGGTCAAAGGCGAAGGCGGCGGCGCGCGCGTCGTGTTCGAGCAGCCGGTGCAGGCGGTCGTGCCCGGCCAGTTTGCGGTCTTCTACGCGGATGAGCGGGTGCTGGGCGGCGGCTTGATTCGTCGTGCGGAGCCGGCACACGCCCCAACGGCGCAGGTGTCGCGGTGACCCGCTGGCACGCCGGGTTGGCCATGGCCCTCGGTTTGCTTGGCGGCGCAGGCTGCACGGTGGGCGACGGCACCGGCAGCGTGAAGACCGATCGCCTGTACGTGCAAGGCTGCTGGAACGGCCCGTTCGACTTGAAGCCCGACTTTTTCGCGGCCAATCCGTACCGTGAAGAACAGCTGCTGATCCGCGTACAACGCGGAGACAACAACCAAGAGACTTCCGACGGCCTGAGCGTCATCGTCAACGACTTGAAAGCGGTGCGGGCGCAGCTCGGTCAGCCGATTCCGGTCGGTCTGCCGTCAGGCGTGGCGCCACCCGGGCAACCGCTCAGCGGTGCTCCGACGCCCCTGGTCACCATTTCTCTCTACTTGCACCAGACCTGCCACGAGCAGAACAGCGCTACCTACTCGGTGAGCGGCGACATCACCTTCAACTCCATTTTCAGCGGTGATCCGAATGAGGAAGACAGCGATGCGCGCCTGACCGACGCGACCTTCGCGGTCAAGTTCGCAGACCCACGCGAGCTGCTCACCGCCGAGGATCCTGCGGCCGTGACCAGCGACGTAGTGAGCGGCAACTTTCGCTTCTTCTTCCAGCGCGGCCAACCGGCGCAGCCTTTTCAATGACCACGAGCCGGGTCGACCAGCAACTGCGCCGTGAGGCTCGACAATTCGAGCTGCGCTTCGGCTGCGAGAGCTGCATTCACTTTGCGCCGGAGTCGCGCAGCTGTGGCAACGGCTATCCGACCGAGCCCCACCTGCTGATCGACCTCGAGCGTGTCGAAGCTCTAGAGTTCTGCAAAGAGTTCGAGGTCGCCTGAGGCCTCGATGGCGCGCTCGCACCCGCCGAGCCTGATCACGATCGTGCGGCGCACCCTGCTCGAGGAGTGTGGGCCGCTCCGCTCGCGCAGCGTGCTGGCTGCGGTCTCGGGCGGTGGTGACTCGCAGGCTATGCTCGAAGTGCTGGCGCGTCTCGCGCCGAAGCTCGGCTACGAGCTGCGTGCACATGGCATCGATCACGGGCTGAGATCGGAGGCCCGTCGCGAGCTGGAACTGGCCGAGGCGCTGGCTCGGCGCTTGGGGGTTCCGTTCGGCCGCACGCGCCTGGCGCTAGCCCGAGGCGCAAATCTCCAGGCGCGGGCGAGAGAGGCTCGCTACGCGGCGCTGCGCGAGGCAGCCGCTCCTGACGATGCCTTGATCGCCACCGCTCACCACGCCGATGACCGCGCGGAGACGCTGCTGCTACGCCTGCTGCGCGGTTCGGGGCCGAGGGGCCTTGCGGTGCTGCCGGCGCGTGCGCAAGGCGGGCGAGCGGGGCCGGGGCCCCGCGGAAAAAACGAGACCGAGGTCCGGCCGGAACACGAGACCGATGTGATCCGTCCGCTGCTTCGTGCAACTAAGCAGGATGTGATCGCTCATTTGGGTCGGCATCGGCTCGACTTCGCTCAGGATCCGTCGAATTCGGATGCGGCGTTCCTGCGCGTGCGGGTACGACATGAGCTACTTCCACTGCTCACCGACCTCTCACCCCAGATCGTGAGGCACCTGAACGCGCTCGCAGACGCCTTGGAAGGCACTGAGCTGCCCAATCTGGGCGAGCTCGAGCTCGAAGAAGAAGCCCCCGCCTTGAATCGCGCACAGATCCGCGAGGTCCTTCGGGCGAGGCGTCTGGGCCGCTCGGTGACCGTCCGCCTCCCCGGTGGACGCGATCTGCAGTCCAAACGGCCACGGAAAAGCCAGTGATAAGGGCGAAACGTCTCAGAAAAGTGAGAATGGGCAATCGACGTTGAGGCACTTGGGTGGCATGATCCGACGGGCCCCGCCGACTCTTTTCGTTTGTAGAGGTACGAGTGAAGCAACCTCCGAAGACTCTTCTGCTCTGGGTAGTGGTGCTGGTCGCATTCCTTTCGATTTGGCACTTCCTGAGCATCGACAATCCAGCTCCCTCGGGCATCTCGTACAGCGAGTTCATCGCGCTCACCAAAGCGCCCCGAGACCAGAAGCACGTGGAAGAGGTCGAGATCAAAGACCGCGAGTACACGTTCTCGGTCAAGCAGCCCGGTAAGCCGGAGACCAAGCACCGCACCGTCGGCCCGGTGAAGGACGACGACGCGGCCGCGGAGCTGGTCAAGCAGGGCATCAAGGTCACCTACCAGAAGGACGAGGGCAGCCCGCTCGTCGGCCCGGTCTTGACCGTGCTCTTGCCGATGCTGTTCGTGATCGTGATGTTCTACCTGTTCATGCGTCAGCTGCAGGCGGGTGGCGGCAAGGCCATGAGCTTCGGTAAGAGCCGCGCGCGCCTGCTCAGTGAGTCGCAGAACAAGATCACCTTCGCCGACGTGGCCGGCATCGACGAGGCCAAGGACGAGGTCGAGGAGATCATCGCCTTCCTCAAGGATCCGAAGAAGTTCCAGCGCTTGGGAGGTCGCATTCCGAAGGGCGTCTTGATGATGGGTCCGCCCGGTACCGGCAAGACCTTGCTGGCGCGCGCCATCGCCGGGGAGGCGGGCGTGCCGTTCTTCAGCATCTCTGGCTCCGACTTCGTGGAGATGTTCGTGGGCGTTGGCGCCAGCCGCGTGCGTGACCTGTTCGAGCAGGGCAAGAAGCACGCGCCTTGCATCATCTTCATCGACGAGATTGACGCGGTTGGCCGTCACCGCGGCGCCGGCCTCGGCGGCGGTCACGACGAGCGCGAGCAGACGCTCAACCAGCTCTTGGTGGAGATGGACGGCTTCGAGTCGAACGAGGGCGTCATCATCATCGCCGCCACCAACCGTCCGGACGTGCTCGACCCGGCCATCCTGCGCCCCGGTCGCTTCGATCGCCGCATCACCGTGCCGCGGCCCGACATCCGTGGCCGTGAGGGCATCCTGGCGGTGCACACCAAGAAAGTGCCGCTCTCCGGTGACGTGGATCTGAACATCCTCGCGGCCGGTACGCCCGGCTTCGTGGGTGCGGACCTGGAAAACCTGGTGAACGAGGCGGCCTTGCTGGCCGCGCGCCAGGACAAGGAAGCCGTGACCATGGAGGACTTCGAGCTCGCCAAGGACAAGGTCCTGATGGGCACCGAGCGTCGCTCGATGGTGATGAGCGAGGACGAGCGTCGGACCGCGGCCTGGCACGAGGCCGGCCACACCATCGTGGGCAAGCTGGTGGAAGGCAACGACGCCGTGCACAAGGTGTCGATCATCCCGCGCGGCGCCGCGCTGGGCGTGACCATGTTCTTGCCGACCGAGGACCGCCACCTGATGACCAGCCGTCAAACCAAGGCGCGCATCGCGATGGCGCTCGGCGGTCGCGTCGCGGAAGAAATCGTTTTTGCAGAGATCACGACTGGCGCGCAGGACGACATCAAACGCGCCACGCGCCTGGCGCGAGCCATGGTCTGCGAGCTGGGTATGACCAAGCGCCTCGGCCCCGTCGCCTACGGCGAGAACGAAGAGAGCGTGTTCTTGGGCCGCGAAATGACCTCGCGCCGCGAGGACTATTCCGAGACCACCGCCACCGAGATCGATCAAGAGGTGCGTAGTATCGTCGACGAGCAATACGGGATCGCGCGTAAGGTGCTCAGCGACAATCGCGACAAGCTGGACGCTCTGGCAACCGCGCTGCTCGAGCGCGAGACGCTCGACGCCGGGGAGATCGAGGCGGTGCTCACCGGCAAGGAGCTGCCGCCGCGCCAGCGCGCCATCATCCCGACTTGGAGCGAGAAGCGTAAGGACAAGGCGGAGAAGCGCCGTCCCGCCAGCATCTTCGGCGCGCCGAAGCCGGCGACCAGCGGTACCTAAAAGCGAAGGGCTGCCGCAACGCAGCCCTAATTGCAGAAGGCTGCTGGGGCAGCGCCAGGTGCAGGCGTTCGAGGGGAGTAACGCGAGCGTGTAACGCCCAACGTGAACGTGGGATGTGGGACGTGGGACGCGCGTACTTTGGCCAGCCCATGTGAAGTGCTTTGACCGGTCAGGCCGGTCAAGGTGATGGGAGGCTGGTCTTGCCTGGCTGTTCCATTGTGCCTGCTCGGGCGCGCCGCCTCCAGGCCCGTGGCCGGCGCTTCGCGCCGGTGCCTGCTTGCTGGCGCGCGCAGGCAGCCTGGACCCGGCGCGTCCGAGCACGCGGGGTGACTGGCAGGGCCGTGGGGTTTCACGGCGCTGAGAAAGGTCACCATGTTGCGCATCTACCCCGTCATCTTGCAGGTCTTGAGGCAGTTGCAGCCGGTATTGCGGCGGATTGAGTTGAAGGACAGGGACTTGGGGCGGCAGCTGCGGAGGTGCAGCTCCTCCGTCGCGCTGAACGTTGCGGAGGGCATGTACAGCCGGGGAGGGAACCGGGGCGCGCGGTACCACTCGGCGCTGGGCTCGGCGCGGGAGACGCTTGCCTGCCTGGAGGTTGCGGAGGCGTGCGGCTACATCGTGGGGGTGGAGGTCGTGCTCCACGAACAGCTCAAGCGCATCGTTGGCACGTTGGTGAAGCTGGTGAACGGCACCTGAATCGGCTTGCTACCTGTAGCGGGGCACTGCGGTGAAGTCCTGGCAACGCGGGGCTAGCGAATCGACAACAGGTACGTTTCGTCTTGGTAGGTGACAGCCGCCGAAAACTTCGGGGGTGTCGTCCTGAACGAGAATCTCGGCACTCTCGTCCCAGGCACAGCGGTACTGCGTGACAGCGACAGCGCAGGCGTCGGCCCTCCGAGAGATTTGTGTCCTGAACACGGACCAGACCGGGACTCACTGAGGCTTCTCGTCCGAATCGAGCCATTCGCGGAGCCAGTTCTCGAGATGCTCGACGCGAAACGCTTCGGAAGAGAAACGCACGCGGAGCGCTTCCCAGGAGAAGCCCTTCTGGTGAATCTGAAGCCCAGAATCGAGAACGAGCTAGGGTGGAGCTTCGGATCGTCGCGCGTCGGTGCCTCGACGTTCGAGTTTTCGGGTACTCGATTGAAGAACGCGCTCGACTGACGTGTGCCGTCGGCTCGTTGATGTGGGCTGCGAGTCCGGGCGGATTCTTGGTTTCTGGAATAGTCGCGATTGCGACATCTATAAGTAACGCGGAACCCCGATCCGGGAAGGTTGATTGAGTGAGTGGAGTAGGATGCCGGCATGCTGGAAGACCAGAGTGGGCTTCGGCTGGCGGCAGGCGCCCTGCTGGGCGTGTTGGCGCTGGGCGGTTGTAAGTTTTCGGCGAGCGCGACTGGCAACGTGAAGTCGTCGGGCGATGCGCAGGGTGACGCCAGCGCTGCGATGACGACCGAAGAGTCTCCGCCAGCTGCCGCGCAGCCGCAGCAGGCGATCACGTTCCGAGAAGGCAAGCTCGACTACCAGGGCGTGATCAATTTCGAATACGACAAGGCCGACTTGCGTACCGACCAGGAGACGCAAGCGACCCTGGCCGAGTTCAAGAAGTTTTTGGAGGCTCACGCCACGGTCAAGATCGAGGTGCAGGGCCACACCGACTCGCGCGGCTCCGACGATTACAATCGCGACCTATCCGATCGGCGTGCGGCCAGCGTTCGCGCCTGGCTGCTGAAGAACGGCGTTGCCGGGGATCGCGTGACGTCGATCGGCAAGGGTGAGGACTCGCCGCAGGTGCCCGAGCCGGACGCGTGCAACGACAAGCTGCCGGCCGATCAAGCCCAGTGCGAGGCGTCTTGGGGTAAGAACCGTCGCGTCGTCTTTCAGGTCACCGGCGGGGCCGAAGCGCTGCCGGCGGAAAAGCCGCCGGAACCGGCACCCGCGCCCGTCGCTGAGGCGCCGCCGCCCGCGAAGGAGGCCTGCCCCTTGCTGTGGGGCGGTCACGCCAACGCCCTCGGCCCCAATTCGTGGGTCACGCTGGCCGGTGCGGTGCAGCCGCGCGTGTGCTGGCTCGAGCTGAGCCTGGGGTTGGGATTTGGTGGCAACAACGCCGATGCTAGGAACAACACCGCATCGGCGGACGGCAGTTACTTCTCGTTGACGGTTCCGTTCCGGGGCCGCTTCTGGTTCATGAACACGCATTCGTTGATTGGCGACGCCGGGCTGGGTTTCACGCACTACCGCATCTCCGCCGACCTCAACGACGGGGCGGGTCGCACCGGCGAGTACACGCGCAACACCACCGCGATGATCCTGCACGCGGGGCTCGGCTACGGCTTTCGGCCGAATGGATCCGAAGCAGGTTGGCGCCTGGCGCTGACCCTCGGAGGCTTGCTCCACCCCACCAAGTTGGGCTCCTCCAGCATTTCGGCTCCGGCCGCGTTCACCGGCGGCCCCGGCATCAAGGGCGCCATGGACGCCGAGACCAACCAGCTCGAGGACATCGAGCCCTACGCCGAAGCCTCTTTCGGCTGGCTCTTCGAGTAGCTAGGGTCCCAGATCGACGGGCCTGCGGCGGCGAAACAGCCGGCTCATAGCCTGCTGCAGCGTGACCAGCGCGATGCAAACGAGCGTGCTTTCCAGCAGATGCTCACCGATGAAGCTCGTGAGCAAATCGGTCCAGATAGCCAGAGCGTCGCCCACGAAGTACGTCACGCTGTTCCACAAGGCGTGGCCGAGCAGCAGCGCCAGCAGGAAAAGGGCGAAATGAGCGCGCGTCGCCCCGGCGAACAAAGCGACGGTCGGTGCAGGCGCCAGCACCAAGATACCCACGCCCCAGCGCTTGAATAGGCGCTCGACCCAATTTACCAGGCGCGCCAGGCGCGGGTACCGCTCATCGAGCCAACCGAGCGCTGCCCTGCCGTAGAGCAGGCCCAGGCCGTAAGCGCCGATGCCGGTCAGTGTGCGGCGCAACGCCGCCACGCTGATGAGCGGAATCGGATCGACCGTCGCCGCCGCGAGCGCCACGTGGTGCGCCGCCGGGGACACCGCGACTAGCAGCAGCGGGCTCTTGACCAGCAGATAGGGGGCCAGCGCGGTGCCGAGCAGACTACAGGCCGTGAGCACGCCCAGCAGCCAGAAGACGGGGGTGCGTAGCCTGGTGAGCTGCTGGTCTGACAAACCGGCCTAAGCCTAGTGCCCCTTTGGCCGCTCGCCAGCTTTAGTGGTGATGGCCGTGGTGATGACCATGCCCATCGGGACCGTGTGGGTGGCCGTGGGCGAGCTCGTCTTGGGTGGCGGCGCGAATTGCGATCACTTCCACCTCGAAATGGAGGGTCTTACCTGCCAGCGGGTGCTCGGAGGAGACCAAGACGTTCTCACCCTCGAGCGCCACTACCCAGACCGGCGCGTGCTCATCGTTTGGGCCTTCGGCCATGAAGGTCATGCCCGGCTCGATGTCCATGTCTGGCGGGAAGGCTTTGCGCGGGATGGCGTCGGGCTCTGCGTCCTCGGCATCCCCGTAACCTTCGGCCGGCGGGACCACCACCTTGCCCTTGAAGCCGACCGCTTTGCCGGCGAGCGCTTTCTCCAGCCCGGGCACGATGTTCTCGGCGCCGTGCAGGTAGGCCATGGGATCCTCGGGTGTGGATGCGTCCAGCACCTCGCCGTCGTCGGCGCGGAGCGTGTAGTGCATGACGACCACCTGGCCATCGGCAATGAGCGACTCGGACATGGACGCCCCTTACCCCGAACCGGCCGCGTCGCCACGACAATTCGTGCTTGCTATTAGCTCCAGAGCTCGCTCTGGACGTGCTCGAACAGCCAGCGACCAGCCATCCGCATCCGGGACTGCTAGAAGGCTGGTGTGAAACACCAGCTGTCCAAATCGGCGGAGCCGCCGCGTGGAGGGGAGGCTCAAGAAGCTTTGCTTCTTGAGGGGAGGAGGCGCGTGCCTCCTCCCCAGGACAAGGCCCTAGGAGGCTGGGTTTGAAAAACACCAGCCTCCTAGGCTCGCTGCCGGCCGCACCGTGAAGCAAGCAGGCGTGATCGAGCAGCTGCGGAGGGCGGACTTGCCGCTCAACGTGGCGCTTGCGCACAGCGTTGGCTGGCACGATGCGGAGAGTGAGTGGCGCGTGCTTCACGAGGCAGCCGTGGTGCTGGGCATCCAGCAGGAGGGACGCTTGGTCGCGCACGGGGCCCTCGGCGACTACGGCGGCGCGGCTTCGCTCGCCAAGATGGTGGTGTCGCCGGAGCACCAGCGTCGTGGACTGGGGGCCATGGTCCTCGACCGCTTGCTCGCCGAGGCCGGCGAGCGCGACAGTAGCGTTGGGCTGTGTGCCACCGAGCAAGGCCGGCCGCTTTACGCTTCTCGCGGCTTTTCGGTGAGCGGAGAGGTCGCGATCCTGACCGGGACACCGAACCTGGGAACAATCGAAGCGGGTCCCGCCGTTCCCTTGGTCGATGCCGAGCCCGCCATCGCTCTCGATCGACGTTTCAGCGGTTGCGATCGCGGCCGCATGCTGCGCGCCCGCTGGCGCGAGGCGCAGGCCGCGTTCGTGCTCGAAGGCCGGGGTTTCGTCATGGCCACCGAGCAGTCGCCCTCCTCGGTGCTGGGGCCGCTCCTGGCTGAAACGGAGCAGGAGGCGCGCAGCTTGGCCAGCGCGATCTTCGGCGCCATGTCGGGTCCTTTTCGCATCGACGTTCCGATCCAGCACGCCAGCTTTCGCGCCTGGCTCGTGGAGCTCGGACTACAGGAACGAGCGCAGCGCGTCGAGATGGCGCGCGGCATTGCTCGCTTGCCCTGGCAGTGCGCACAGCGTTTTGCGCTCGCTACGCAGGCGTGGGGTTAGCTGATGCGCATTTCTTCGCTGCGCATCGCCCTATGGCTCGCGCTCGCCGGCTTGGGCTGCAGCAAGTCGGTCGCGTCGCGGTCCGAGCCCAGCTCGCGCCCGGCATCGTCGGTGGTGCCCTCGGTCGCGGTCGCTCCGCCGCCGGACCCCGTAGTGACCAGCGCGGTGGACGCGCATGGGTTGCACGTCGAGAGCGGCACCATCCAGCGCGCGAGTGTGTGGGGCTTCAGCGACATTACGGTCGACCTGAAATGGACCGAGCTCGAAGTCGAGCGAGCGCCGCGCGGCGCCCTACTGAACAAGCTCTTGACGGAGAAGATGCTGGCGGTCATCAACGGTGGCTACTTCGAGGCCGATTTCAAGCCCAGCGGCTGGCTCAAGAGCCAGGGTGAGGAGTTTTCACCGAAGGCCGACACGTCCAAAGGTGGCGTATTCGCGGTGCGCAAGACCGGTGTCTACGTGGGGCCTTTCTCGGGCCTGACTTTCGAACCCGAGCTGGCAATCCAAAGTCACCCGTTGATCGTCGAGGCCGAAGGCGCGTCCGGCATTCACCGCGACGACGGTCGCCGTGCTGCCCGCACCGTGGTCTGCGTCAGTGAAGGGCGGCTGCGTTTCATTTTGATTGCGGCGCCGCGCGGCGACGGTCCCACGTTGTTCGAGAGCGCCGCGCTCTTGCGAGCTCCGGCGCCGCAGGGCTTCGGCTGCAGCCGGGCGCTCAATCTCGACGGCGGCCCTTCGAGCGGCGTCGTGTTCGGGCCCGGTGTGCCCGCCAAGTCACGCCTGCCCGTGGCGCCAGTCGCGTACGCGATCGCGATCCATCCGCGCTAGCTCGCGAGCAATGCTCGGGCGCGCTCGAGCAGCGTCTCACGCTGATTTTTGGCGGGGTCCTCGACCACCTCGTCCAATAGCGCGCGCAGAATGCGTCCCAAATCGGGTCCCGGTTGCATGCCCAGCTCCTGCATCAACACGCGCCCGTCCACGGCCAGGTCCCGCGTGGTGAGCGCGGCGCCCGCGTCCAGCACCCGCTGCACGTGCAGCTTCAGCGCTGCGAGATTTTCGAGATCCGCCGTGACGTCGCGGCCCTTGCCCAGCACGTCCGCCTCGTTCAACTGGTACAGATCGGGCAAGAGCTCGGGAGTGACGCGCCGCAACCAGCGCCGCACGGCCGCATCCGACCAGGTCTTGTCGTAACAAATCAGGTGATGCCGTACGAGCGCGGTGATGTGCTGACGCTCCTCGTTCGAGAAGCGCAGCCGTGACAGCATCGGCTCCACCATTTCAGCGCCGATGCGTTCGTGCTCGTAAAAAGTGTAATCGTTGGTCTTGTCGCTGAAGGCGCGCGAACGCGGCTTTCCCACGTCGTGCAGCAGCGCCGCCACGCGCAGCACCGGCGCGCCCGGCGCAGCATCCAGGCACGCCATGGCGTGACCCCAAACGTCGTAGGCGTGGTACTCGTTCTGCGCGCAGCCAACCGACTCGAGCATCTCCGGCGCAGTGATGGCCAAGAGTCCATGATCCTTCATGACCCCGAAGGCGCGGCTCGGCTTTTTCGCCTTCATGGCCTTGAGCCACTCGTCACGAATGCGCTCCGCGCTCACCTTGCGATAACTGTCGAGCGATGGCGCAATCGCGCGCGCCGTCTCAGGCTCCAGCGCTACTTCCAGCGTTGCCACGAAGCGCGCGGCCCGCAGCACACGCAGCCCGTCCTCGGCAAAACGCTCGGCGGCCTTGCCCACCGCGCGCAAGACGTGTTGCTGCAGATCGCGCACGCCATCGAAGGGATCGATCAGTCGGTCTTCCAGCACATCGTAGGCGATGGCGTTGATGGTGAAATCGCGGCGCGCCAGGTCGTCCTTGATGTCGCCCACGAAGTAGACCGCGTCGGGGCGCCGTCCGTCGGTGTAGCTGGTTTCACCGCGCAGCGTGGTGACCTCGTATTGCCCGTCACGCATCAACACCGTAACCGTGCCGTGCTGGATACCGGTCGGGATAACGCGTCGAAACAGCTTCGTGACCTGCTCCGGCAGCGCCGAAGTCGCGATGTCCCAGTCTCCACGCGGCGCGCTAGCGCCCTCCGCTCCCGCACGCAGTAGCTCGTCCCGCACGCATCCGCCCACGATCCACGAGCGATGCCCCGCCTCCTTCAGCCGCTGACAAAGCTCCCGCACCTCCGCTGGCACGGAGCTTTGCAGTTGCTGTGTGGAGACGCTCGTCACGGCCTGGTGTTAGCACGCAGCCGGCAACTTCCTACTCCCCAACTGACAACTGACAACTCTCGTCAGTCCCAGGGATTGACGATCTCACCACCGCCCATACCCGGCTTCTTCTTCGGCTTGGCTTCCAGCTTCGGGTCGGTTGCGCCCTTTTTTGGCTGGGGTGGACGCGGCGTGTAGCCGGCGCGGCCCGGAATCTTTTCGAGCTGCACGCTGTCGCGGACCTTGGAGCCGTCGACGATGTACTCGCGCTCCTTGTAACCGTCGGCGCGAATCGAAAGCTCCAAGGTCTTGCCTTCCTCGACCTCGATGATGACCGGGCTGACTCCCAAATCCTTGTCGCCGTGGAAGACGTGCGCGGTGGCCGGCACCACGGCCAGCACCACCTGTTTACTCAGCGTGAGGCTCTCGGGCGGGGCAGCAGCAGCAGTTTCAACCTGGTGCGGCTTGGGCGTCTGAGCCTCGGGCTGCGCGCCGCTTTGCGTGCTCTTGGCGAAGATGCCACTGACGATCGCGATCGCCGCCGCGACGCCGGCCAGGCCCGCGACCAGCGGCCAGCGGCTCCTGCGGCGTTCGGTGGACGGGGAGGCCGGCATTGGCTGCGGCATGGCCGACTTGGCGAAATAGTCGGCCGGCACGTTGAAGCCGCCAGAACGTGACATCATCTCCGGCACTGCATCCGGCACGCTGCCGGCCTTCAGCTTGTCGAGGTCGCCGATCAGCTCGCCCATCGACTGGTAGCGATGCTCCGGCCGTTTCGACAAGCACTTGAGCACGATGGCTTCCAGGCCAGGCGGCACCTCTTGCGGCTGCGGCACGAGCGCGCGGATTGGAACCGGCGCCTTGTACATGTGCTGCGTCAAGATGCCCATGAAGTTGTCGGCATCGAACGGCACGCGACCGCTCGCCATTTCGTACAAGATGACGCCGAACGAGTAGACGTCGCCGCGGTGATCCACCGGCTGTCCCGCCGCCTGCTCCGGTGACATGTAGTGCGGCGTACCGAACACCGCGCCGGCGCGCGTGAGCTTGGCGCCCTCACCACCGCCCGAGGAAACCTTGGCGATACCGAAGTCGAGGATCTTGACGAAGTCCTTCTCGCCACCGCGGTCGATCAGGAAGATGTTATCCGGCTTCAGATCGCGGTGGACGATGCTCGCCGCGTGGGCAGCGGCCAGACCCTCGGCCAACTGCCGCGCAATGTGGATGATGCGCGCCACCGGCACGGCTTGGCCGCCATCCACCGCGCGCGTCAGCGGCTGGCCGCTCAGGAACTCCATCACGAAATAGGTGGAGCCGTCCTGGAACTGCCCGAAATCACTGATGTCGATGATGTGCGCGTTACCGATCGTCGAGGCACTCTTGGCCTCGTTGAGGAAGCGCTCGGTCACTTCCGCGTCGCGCGCCAGATCGGCGCGCAGCACCTTCATCGCGACCTTCTTGCCGATGATGGTGTGCACGCAGCGGTACACCACGCCCATGCCACCTTCGCCGAGCAGCGCTTCGACCTTGTAGCGCCCGTCGATCGTCGACCCCAGATAAGGGTCCTGCCGCATCGCCTTGAGGCGTGAGCTGGTGATCTCTTCGGCGTCGGGGAAGGAGACGCTACCCGGCGAGATCGTCACGACCTTCAGGCCGCCGCCCGACTGCGAGCTCGGCGCCACTTCGGTGTTCCGGTGCGAGATGGGCGAGGAGGTCGGGGGAGGCGTGCCGTGAGGCGACGGACCGAAGGGCGAGCTCGCCGGACCGCCTCCTGTAGCCGGCTTCGAGGCGTTCGACGGCCAGTCGCCGCTGGAGCCGACGCTGCGCACGGGTCGCGGCGGCACCTTGGCACTTGGCTTGTTCTGATCCGTCATCGACTCAACTCAAGAGGGTCCTACGTCCGGCCCCGGTAGTCGTTCTACCGTACAATTGCGTTTGCTGGTCCATTCCACCGTGGCTAGAATCGACGTCGGTGACCGGTAAAAAGACTTCGCCGACTTTGCAAGGGGTGGGCCTGAGCCCCTAAACGAATAAATGCCTGCTCCCTGACCGATTGATTCTGGCTAATCGTGAATAGCGGTCCGCAACCATTGCAGGGGAGCGACACATGGCGCTTCTCACGCTGACCGCCAGTGCAGTCGGCAAAGGTGCGCAGCCGGCCACGACAGACGCTGCGCGGCGTTCGGAAAAGCTGCTACAGCGGGCCCGTAATGGGTTTTCCGCTCGACTTGGCGCTGCGCTACATGGGCTCGAGGAAGCGCGCCTTCATTTCGGTCGGGACTATGTTCGCGACGCTGGGTGTCGCGCTGGGCGTGGGAGCGCTGGCCACGGTGATGAGCGTGACCGGTGGGTTCCGGGCGCAATTTCGCGAGAAGGTGCTGGGCGTCAACGCCCACGTGCTGGTGCTCAAGTACGCAAGCGACTTTCGCGAGTACCGCAAGGTCATGGACGACATGAAGAAGGTGCCCGGCGTGACCGGTGTGGCGCCCTTCGTCATCAACCCCATGATGATCACGCATCGTGACCGCACTGCGACCGGCGTGCTGCTCAAGGGCGTCGACCCCAGCAAGGTCAGGGACGTGCTCGACCTGCCGCGCCACATCGTGGAAGGGTCGCTCGACGGCTTGCGGCTCGCACAGTCCAAGCCGCCCGAGCGTCGCCGCAAGGGCCTGCTGGACGAGGCGCTGGAGCGCAAGCTCGGTGAGGCGGCTCCGGATGGCGATCCGCTACCACCGCTGCCGCGTGACTCGGCTAGCCATGGGGCGAGCGCGGCTCCCAGCGCTGCCCCTGCTGAAAACGCCAGGGGCTCGGTGCTGAAGCAGCTCGAAGAGATCGTGAAGGCGGAGGCGCTGGCCGACGTCGGCTCGCGCGCCAGCCCGCCGTCGGCTGCGCCAGGCGGCAGCGCCAGCGCTGGAAAGCCGCTCGAGCCGATGGATCCGGAAGCGCCCGAAGGCGACGATTTCGTGGTTCCGGAGGGAGCCCCCGTGGGCGCGATCGAGCCCGAGGGCGGCTTCGCGGGCGACCTGCCCCCCGACGATCCGTTGCCCGATGATGCTGGCAAGGATCCTTGTCAAGAGCCCGATGCGGCGAAAAATATCCCCGGCATCGTGGTCGGGATCACGCTCAAGAAGAACCTCGAGGTCAAAATAGGCGACTGCCTGCGCGTCACCAGCCCGACCATCGGCTTCTCCTACTCACATGGCGCGATGCGCGCGCCGGTCGCCAAGCAGTTTCGTGTCACGGCCGTGTTCGACGCCGGCTTCGATCAATACGACTCGAAGCTCGTCTACACGGATCTTTACGAAGCGCAGGCCTTTTACGACACCGGCGATAGCGTCACCGGAGTGGAAATGAAGGTGTCGGACATCGAGGCCGCGCGCAGCGTCGCGCGCGAGATCGACCGGCGTCTGGCCAACGGCGTGTACCACACGCTCGACTGGGAAGAGCTGAATCACGGCTTGTTCACGGCGCTGCGCATTCAGCAGTTGCTGATGAGCCTGGTGCTGGCGCTCATCATCGTCGTGGCGGCCTTCACCGTGATCGCGACTCTGATCATGGTGGTGCTGGACAAGAAGAAGGAAATTGCAGTGCTGAAAGCCATGGGCACCACCGACAACGCGGTGCTGCGCGCCTTCCTGTACCAGGGCGGCATCATCGGGGTTTTCGGCACTGCTTTTGGCCTGCTGCTGGGCGTCGTGGTGTGCAAGCTGCTGTTGGTTTACGCGCTACCGCTCGATCCCAAGGTCTACTTCATCTCGCATTTACCGGTGCAGGTGCGGCCAGGCGAATTCGTGCTGGTCGGCGTGTTCGCGATCATCGTGTGTCTGCTGGCCACGGTCTGGCCAGCAATGCACGCCTCGCGCCTGCGCCCCGCCGAAGCCTTCCGCGACCAGGGGTAACGAGCGAGAAAACAGGGAGGCGGGGAGACGGACCCTGGGCTTCAACGCCAGCAACGACAGCGTCACGGGGTAACGAGCGAGAAAACAGGGAGGCGGGGAGACGGGGAGGTTTGGGGCGCCAAACCGTCGCGTCTCTTGCGTTGCATTGCAGATCGCCCTTTCGGCACCGTGAAGATCGGCGCGAGTGACCGAGCGTCGTGGCGCCCCAAGAAATCGTAAGTCGTGCCACGCGTCGTAGCCCTTCCCGTACTGACCTCCCCGCCTCCCCGTCTCCCTGTTCTCTCGATCCCGTGCGGCTATCCGCACAGACGTTCGCGCTGTTCGAGCAGGCCGACGAGGCGCGCGCGCAGCTCCTGGGCGCGGAACGGCTTCTGCACGAAGTCGTCGGCGCCGGCCGCGAGCGCGGCATGGGCATCGGCGCACGTTGGGTCTTGCCCGAGCAGCAGCACGCAAGGTTTGCGACCCACGTCGGAACGAGACAGCGCGTCGCACAGGTCGTTGCAGCCGAGCCCCGGCAAGCTGGAGTCGAGGACGATCACGTCGACACTGCGGGCGCGCAGGCTATCCAGCGCATCTTCCACGCTGCCCACGGTTTCGGCGAGCGCGCCCCAACCCTCGATCAGCTCTCGTACCAGGTTGGCGACCGCCAAGCTGCCGCTCACCACCAGTGCCCGGCTGCCCGGAGGTAGGGTTGCGAGCTGGAGCGGGTAGCTCGGCCGTTGCGACGGGCGGCCATTGCCGCAGGCGAAGTCTCGCAGCCGCACGCGGTCGCGCTCTTCGAAAGTGAGCCGTAGTGCGTCGCCGCGATCGACCACGCGACCGGCGACCGACGTCGATTCCTCCCCGACCAGGAACGTGGCGAGGAGCCACTGCCCATCTTTCGTCTCCGCGCCGAAGAGCTCCAGATCCGTGTCCTCGGCGTCGAGTGCCTGTCCCAGGGCTTCGAAATCATCGAAGCGATAGCTGATCTTGTGCAAGCGGCGCAGAGCCTAGCTTCGGACTCAGGGTAGCGCCAGCGATTGGCAATCAACGTCGGCAACGCAGCGTGCCGAGCCACAGGCACGCAAAGCTCGTGCCGAGCAAGAGCAAGAGCGCGCTCAGCTGGGATAGCTGCAAGACTGGTGCTCCGCCGAGCAGGTTTCGCACGTGCCCCTTTGGCCACGGTGCCGCCAGCAGCGAGTTGCCCGACCCTAGTAGAAAATCCGCCGCCAGCAGCCAGATGCGACCCTGGCCCTGCAGGCCGTACGCGGAGGCCCCCACGAATGCCACGCTGTAGGCGAGCCCGGAGACGAGGCCGATCCAAAGGCATGCGGTGATGTCTCGAAGCAGCAGCGGATCGCCGAAGTCGCGCGTCAGCGCCACGACCGCCACGCCGCTCACGGCTGCGAACGCCGCCATGATCAGCGCCGGCACGATGCTCAGCCCTAGCACCAGGCCATGACGGCTCAGGCCGTGGCGCGCCAGCGGATTGACCGCGGCACGGAGGCCAAGACCTGCGCAAGCGCGCTGCACGACGAAGTAGGCGAGCAGCGGCAAGGCGATGCCGAACGCACCGACCGAAAGCGCGCGATCCGCCGCTCCGACTCGACCCTGAGCTCGTTCGAGCAGCGCCACACCCAGCTCGAAACACAGCGCCAGCAGGCAGGCGCTCAAGATGCCCGGCTCGCGCAGTCGAGTCTGCCCGAGCGCCATGCCCGCGCGCACGCTCACGTATAGCCCCCAGATTGGCCGGTGTAGCCGCCAGCGCTAGCGCTACCCAGCGCGGCCTGACGAGCAGCCTCGTACGCGCCGCGCGCGAAGCCGGCGCGTGCCGCCAGAAGCGCCTCTACCGGCGGCAATACCGGGGTGATGCGCTGGACCTCGATCCCGTGCGCGCGACACAGCCCGACCAGCTCGCGGACCGTCACGTCTAGCGCGGGGCCGGTCACCTTCAGCTGCCGTGGCTCACTGCCCAGCTCGGTCGACAGACCGAGCGCCGAAGCGTGCAGCAGCTGGGCCAGGGATTGCGCATCGCTCACCTCGATCAGCATTCGTTGCCAGGGGCCAGCGCCGAGCCGCGGCGACAGCCCCTGGCTCGAGCGCAATCGGCCGAGCTCCACACACAGCCAGCTGCCGCCGAGCAGCATGGCGTCGCCGCTGCTGGTCGTGGTGCAGAGCACGATGGCGCCGCGCTCGGTATGCTTATCCAGCGCCTCCAGCACGTACGGTCTGGGCACCTCGGTGGCGAGCGGTTCGTGAAGCGCCAAGAGCGCGGCGTGATCGTGCGTCAGCGCCAGCGCTAGCGCGACGCTGCGGGTGGCGCGGCCGTCGAGCGCGGACACGGGCGCGTCGGCCCACTCCGAGAGCCCGGCGTCCGCCAGGATGCGCGAAGCGTCGCCCACCGGTGAGCCGCGAGCCGCGAGCGCCAGCGCCACGCTCCGCAGGGTGGTTCGCGCCGGTGGCAAGCTCTCGTCCTCGCAGAGCACTGCCAGCCGGGCACGCAGCGCCGGCGCCGCGTGAGGCGCGCCGTCATCCAGCCGAACGTGGCCCGCTCGCGGCGGGACCAGTCCCGCCGCGAGCGCCACCAGCTCCCGCAGCGGTTCACGCTCGCTACCCAGAACCACGTAGCGGCCTGGTAGGAGCTCCAAATCCGCACCACGCAGTTTGTCGAGCGCCGCTGACTGAAAGGTCATGCGGCTCATGGCAAGGTCCCCGCCAGGTGATCCAGCAGCCAGGCGAAGGCGCCCGGGATGCTGGGGAGCGCGCTGCCGGTGCCGCGCGCCAACAGCCACGGCCCGAGCACCAGGGCGAGCAGCAGCCAGCGACCGCGTTCGGGCAGCAGCCTGCTGCACAGCCGAGCCAGCACCGTCAGCACGCCTCCTAGCAGCGCGGCATAGGGCAGCGTCATCAGCGCGAGCGACAGCGCGCTCAGGGCGCCCGGTACCGTGCGGAAGCGCAGCAACGCTGCCAGCGCGACCAACAGGCCTGGCGCTGCGACGGCACCGAACAGGGTGACCGCGCCCGAAAGCGTGCGCGCGCGTTCCAGCGCCTGATCACCGAAACCGCGTAGCCGAGCCAGACTGGTGATGCCTTGGGCCTCGTCGCGGGCCACCAGGTCCCGGGCCAGCGAGAGCGCGCCCAGCCCGGCGACCCACGACGCGGTCGTCAAGCAGCGGGTCCAGAGTGACGTGGCCAGCTTGGGGTCGGAAGCCAGCCCGAAGGCGAGCAGCGCGTAGCTGATGCCGACGCCGATGCCGTAGAGGCGTGCCAGCCGCAGGCCCCACAGCCCCCGCTGCGCGCGCCTACTGACGCGCACTAGGGCGCGGGGAAGAAGGGGCTGAGCCTGGGTAGCCA
The DNA here is from genome assembly GCA_035281385.1 of Polyangiaceae bacterium. GTDB lineage: Bacteria > Myxococcota_A > Polyangia > Polyangiales > Polyangiaceae > PMG-095. The sequence continues at coordinate 65,004 of DATEDZ010000270.1, read as the reverse complement.
CGGGGCGCGCAGCATAAGACCTTCTAGTGGCGCTGTCGCGCGCGCCGCTGCCAGCCGAGGGCCGCCGGGTCACCTAGCGCCTCGAACGCTTGCGCCATGACATAACTGGCGACCGGCGAGTCCGGCTGGAGTGCCAGCGCGCGCTCCGCGGCCCCGACCGCCAGCCTCGGCTGACCGCGCAGCAGCTCCGCCGTGGCGAGCCAGGAAAGCGCGCTCGCCGCGACCTCGTCGCGCCCGTAAGCGAGCGGTGTGAGCAGCCTTACCGCGTCTTCGAGCTGCCCTTGGCGCAGCAAGCTGCGCGCTGCCAGCACCGCGAGCTCCGGCACTTCCGGAAAGCGCTCGCGCGCCTTTCGGATGATGGCTTCTGCCTCCTCGACCCGGCCTAGTCGCAGCAGTGCCTCGGCTAGCCCCACGGCTGGCTCGGGCGAGGAGGGTGCGGCCTCGGCCAATCGCCGATACTGCACCAGCGCCTCCTCGAGCATGCCAGCGTCGAACAGCAGCCGCGCCAGGTTGGCGCGAGCCGGCTCGAACCCGGGGTCCACCGCCAGGGCGTCGTGGTAGTGCCGCGACGCGAGGTCCGGCCGCGCCTCGCGCTCCGCCAGTACTCCCAGCGCGTGGTGCGGTTGGGCCACGTCCTCGTTGAGTCGCCGTGCGCGCAGCAGCAGCTCACGCGCTCGGTCGAAGTTGCCACGCTGCAGCTCCACCAGACCCTGGTTCACCAGCGCCTCGACGAAGCGCGGGCTGTACTCCAGGGCCAGGCTGAGCCGGGCGTCCGCGGTCTCGAGGTCACCCCGGGCCAGAGCCTCGGCCCCCGCCCGATTTAGGGCGACCGCTTTCGGGGGCAGAGGCGCGACCCCCGAGCAGGCCTGCAGCCAGAGCGAAATCCCAGCGACAAATCCGGCCGATCGATGCATGGATACGCTTCGGCCGGCGCGCGAGCCGGTTGCGGAAATCCTGGAGACAAGCTACCCGAAGCCCCGCATGTCGAGCGCTTCCGAGCCCGAATCCCCGACCGAGGCGACCCAGCCCCCGGAGCCGGAGCGCGCTGTCGCGGACCGCGCGGACCGTCCGAAGAAGAAGAAGGCCAAGCCGAAGCCGCCGCCTCCTCCCATGAGTGAGGATCAGATCGACTCTCCCAACCGGCAGACCATCGGCATGTTGGGGGTGATCGGCATCATGACCTTCTTTTTGTGGATCTTCGCGCGCGGCGGCTGCAACTACCATCCGCCGAAGGAGACGCGCGATCCGCGCAAGGTGGAGCTGGTGGAGCTGGCGCGCGATCCCAAGGATGCGGCGATCGAGTTCGAGATGCGTTACGCGACCAAGAGCTTCGGTGGCACGCTCGAGCTCGCGAAGGGGGCCATGGTCGAGCAGGTCAAGCAGCAGCAGACCGCGTGTGACGCCAACCCAGACTGCGCCCAGCAAGCCTCCACGCTGCGCAGCAAGGTGCAGGTCGTCGGGCAGCTGCTCGAGCGCGATCCGTACCGTTCGGTCTCGCGAGTCATCACTCACGGTGTCAGCGTCTCACCCGAGAAGCACATCATCAAGGTCGAGCGCGAAGGGCAAATCTGGAAGACCACCTCGCGCGAGGTGGACGATGGCAGCTTCAAGCCTCGTCCCGCTGGCGCGCCGCCGATGCGCGACGGCCAGCTGCTCATGCGCCAGCCCGGCATGCCGGGCAGCGAAAACAAGTCGGAGAGCAAGCCCGCCGACGACGGCCACGACCATTAGCCGACATCGAGACATGGCTCACTTCCGAGCGCTTGCGCGACAGCCGTAGATGGGCGTCCATGAGGCGCTGCCGGGGTCGGGCAGATTTCCGGCAACTGGGCGGCGCGAAGATCCGAGAGGAGAGACGACACCAAGCAATCGCCCCGGCCAACCACAGCCCATCTGGCTCCCGGGATGCGATTCACACGTGAGGGGACCTGGTCTGCTTCATGTGTCGCGAAAACGCTTGGCCAGCCGCTGCATCGCGCGCGTGTGCAACCGGCTCGCCCACGACTTACTCAGCCCCAGCGAATGGGCCACCTGATCGAAGCGCTCACCCTCGAGGTAGTGGCGGCGTACCAGCTGCGCCTCCTCTTCGGGGAGCTCCGCAATCGCCGCTTGAATGAGCGCGATGAGCTGCGCCCGAGAGACCGCGTCCTCGGGGCTGTCGGCGGTCGAGACTTGCACTTGCTCGCCCTCTTCACCCGCCACAGCCGGCGCGATCAGCCCGACCGTGATGGCCGCGGCCATCGCCGCCAAGTGCTCGCCGAGCGCCGCGTCAGCCTGGGCGCGATTCGGTGCGGCCGGAGAGGCGAAGGCGTCGTCCGCCGCGCCCTCGCTGACCCGCAGCGCGGCCGATAGCCCGTTCAGGCGCTGGTAGGCTCGGCGCGGCAGCTGAGCCATGGAACGAATGCCGTCGATGATAGCCCCGCGCACGCGGAAATTCGCGTAGGCCCGAAATGGCACGCCGCGCTCGCTGTCGAACCTTCGCGCCGCGTCGAGTAGCCCCTCACGACCGAAGCTCTGCAAGTCATCGAGCTCCACCACCGAGCCCATGGTGCGCAGCGTCTGCCGTGCAATGATGCTGACCAGGTCGAGCTGTGACTCGAAACGCTGGAGAACCTCAGGCGCATCCGCCGCGCGTGCCAGCGCGGGCGGCGCAGGTGGCGCGGGCGGCGCCAACGCGTCGGGGTGAAGTGGCGTGCCGCGCGACATCTGACCGGCAGATCTATCAAATCGCGGGGAAGGCGGGGTTTCGAAACCGGCAAAGCCGTGGCATATTGGGCGGCATGTTCCGCTGGGGACGAGCCTCGGTCGCCTACGCGCTCATCGCAGCGGGTGCGATCGCGCTCGGCCACGGTTTCGACCGCACCTCGCTGATCAGTTACCCGGGTTCGTGGCTCCCACTGTCGGGTCTAGAGGCCCACACCTTCAGCCTGGTGCTTGGCGGTGCTTTCGCAGTGCTGGTCGTGCTCGGTACCCGCGTCCTGGTAGAAAATGTAGGTTGGGCGAGGAACCTGCATCGTGACCTTCGCCCCATGACGCTGCGCCTCGACGGTGCGGGCATCCTGGCCATCGCGACGCTCTCGGCGCTCGCGGAAGAGCTGGTGTTTCGCGGGTTGCTCCTGCCCTGGGTGGGGCTTCTGCCGCAGGCGCTGCTCTTCGGCGTGGCTCACGCGCAGCTCAGCGGACCGAGCCGCTGGGTCTGGGTGGCCTGGGCCAGCGTGGTTGGTCTCGCGCTCGGAGCGATGTTCCAGCTAACGGGCTCTTTGCTGGGCCCGATGCTGGCCCACGGCCTGATCAACGGGCTGAATCTGCTCTACCTCAAAAGCCACGACACTTCGCCGCCTCGCAATTCCCTCGGTGGTTTGCTGTCTGACCGGCGCTCGTCGGTGCCTGAGCGGCCCTCGCCCCTGCCTGCCGGCCGCCGAGCCTGAGAAAACCTGTTACGCCCGGCGCGAAGGCGCGTTGGGCTGGGGCTCGAAAAACACCAGCTGTCCCAATCGGCGGAGCCGCCGCGTGGAGGGGAGGCTCAAGAAGCTTTGCTTCTTGAGGGGAGGAGGCGCGTGCCTCCTCCCCCAGGAAGGAATCTAGGAGCTGCGGCCCGGGCCGAGCTCGTTCTGAGCTATTCTGATGATAGCACCCCCATACAGAATGGCCGCCGTCGAGTCTGGTCACCCTGAGGATCGTCCCCGGGTCCTCGTGGTCGATGACGAGAAGTTCATCCGCGACATCATCGCGGACTTCCTCGGTATGGAGGGTTACATCGTGCGCACGGCCGAGGACGGCACGAGCGCGGTGACCGAGCTCGAGCGCGCTCGCTACGACATGGTGATCAGCGATCTGAAGATGCCCAAAATGGGCGGGCTCGATCTGCTGAAGGAGGTGGTGCGCGTCCATCCCGACACGCTCACCGTGATCATGACCGGCTTCGGTACGGTCGAGACCGCCATCGACGCCATGAAGCGCGGAGCGTACGACTACATCCTCAAGCCGTTCAAGGTCGAAGAGATCGTGCACATCGTGCAGCGCGGCCTGGAGAAACGCCGGCTGGCTGCCGAAAACCTCAGGCTGCGCGAGGCGCTCTCGCTGTACAAGGTGAGCGAGGCGATCGCGGCCAGCCTGTCGCTCGACGAGGTCGTCTCGACGCTTTCGGATAGCGCGCTGTCGGAGGTGCGCAGCGACCTGGTCATGACCTGGCTGGCAGACGGTGAAGGGCATTTCACGCTGCGCAGCCTGAACTACAGCTCGCTCCTGGAAGAGGGCGAGGAGCTCGGTGAGCTCGACCCGGCCGAGGTGACCGAGCGCCTCGGCTCGGGGCCCATCATCGAGCATGGCGCGCGCGCGCGCGAGCTGTTCCTGGCGCATCCCTCGCGCCAGGTTTCGAGCATGATCATCGTGCCGCTGAAGATGCGCGATCGCCTGCTCGGTTTCGTGGCCACGGTATCGCTGACGGCCAGCCGGCGCTTCGACGAAGGCCAGCGCAAGCTGCTCAGCATCATCGCCTCGCGCGCTGCGGCCGCCATCGAAAACGCGCGCCTGTACGAGGACTTGCAGGCGACCTTCCAGCAGACGATTCAGAGCCTGGCGCGCACCATCGACAAGATGGACCGCTACACGGCTGGGCACTCGGAACGAGTGGCGCGTTACGCCGTCAACCTGGCGCGCTGGCTGGGCCTGCCCGAGGACCAGATCGAGGTGGTGCGCCACTCGGCGCTCATGCACGACATTGGCAAGATCGGTTGCGTGATGAACCTGAACAAGGCCGGCAAGCTGACACAATCCGAGTACGAGGTATTCAAGCGTCATCCGGCCTACGGTCGGGAGATCTTGGACCCCATCAAGTTCTTGGGTCCGGTGATTCCCGGCGTGCATCTGCACCACGAGCGCTGGGACGGGCGCGGCTACCCGCTCGGTTTGGCGGGCAAGGATATTCCGCTGATTGCGCGCATCATTTCGGTCGCCGATACCTACGACGCCATGACCAGCGACCGCGCCTACCGGCGCGCGCTGCCGCACGAGGTGACGGTGAGCGAGATCGAGCGCTGCTCCGGCACGCAATTCGACCCGGACATCGCGCGCACCTTCACCGAGCGCATCGAAAGGCTGCGCGAAGAATTGCGAGCGACCGGGCACGAGCCGCCCGAATGAAGCGGCAGCTTTCCGGCTACTTCCTGGGCCAGCGCGACTACCGCTCGTGCCTGGCACTGCAGCAAGAGCTGCACGCGGCGCGTTCGGCCGGCAGCGTGGGCGATACGGTGCTACTGGTCGAGCATCCCGCCGTGATCACGCTGGGGCGCGGGGGTCACGCCGAGCACCTGCTCGCCAGCCGCGACCAGCTGCGCGAGCTCGGCGTCGATGTCGTCGAGACCGGCCGTGGCGGCGACATCACGCTGCACGCACCGGGACAGCTGGTCTGCTACCCGATCGTGGATCTTTCACCCGATCGCAAGGACGTGCGGCGCTACGTGCGGGATCTGACCGAAGTGATGCGGCGCGTAACGGCCGAGCACGGCGTCGAGAGTGGGCGCATCGAGCAGCACATCGGGCTGTGGGCAAACCGCCAGAGCCCGAGCCGCTTTCGTGGAGAAAGCTCGGCCGCCGACCTGGTCAAGCTCGGCGCGATCGGCGTGCGCATCTCGCGCTGGATCACCATGCACGGCTTTGCGCTGAACCTAAAGCCGGACATGCGACTCTTTTCGCTGATCGTACCGTGCGGCATTCGGGAGTACGGGGTGGCGTCGCTGGGCGAGCTGATGGACCGACCGGGGCCGACCGTCGCGCAAACGGTCAGCAGCGCTTTCGGGGCGCTCATCAGGGTGCTCGACGCGGATCCGGACGCCTCGACGTTGACTCCGGGCGATCCACCCCCACGAGCGGGCTCTCCAACGCGCTATCCGATGTAATCTTGCACCCCATATGGAAGAGCACGTCGCAGTGCAAAAGCTGCCTGGTTCTTCGAGAGTACTGGCACCTAGTGGAGTATAGTATGTAGGTAGGGTTGTTGAACCCTCGAACCTTGCGCCTGTGGGTGCCTATTACGCGTAGCAGTGAGATTCATGAACCACGCCGTAGCCCAACGAAGCCCGAACGAGGGCACTAGGTCCCATCGCCAGCGCGCCGGCGAGCCTCGGAGCGGCACGCGGGGTTCCTCAGCGCAGGTGTTTGGATGATGCCCCTGTCCGCTTTAGCTCGCGCCAAAGCCCGCGGTGTCGGTTGGCTGGCGCTCGGTGGAATCATCGCGTCAGGCTGTTCCGATCCCTCCACCGCAGAAGCTCTATTCTGGCCCCTTGACTCCTACGGCGCCGGCACGGGCGGCAGCCCCATGGGAGGTACCACCGGGGGCCCGACCGGCGGAACCCCCGGTGCGAGTGGCGGCGTGCCCTCGACCACGGGGGGAACCTCCGCTGGAAGCGGCATGGGGGGCGTCGGGGGCAGTGCTGGCAGCGGCGGCGCGGGCGGCTTCGGCGGCTTCTTCGCCTCGCCGAACTGCTCGCTGAGCGTCAAGGTCACGACAGCCACAGAGAACGGCGAATACGAGCCGCGAAACGTCGGCGCTATTTGGCTCGCGGACGACGAGGCCGGTAAGTTCATCCGCACGCTCGAGGTTTGGGCGGAGGAGCGGGAGGGCGACCTCCCCGAATGGAACACGGCGACCGAGGACGCCAACGTTCCCCGTAGCCGCGTGGACATCGTTTCCCAGGCGACTTTGGACGACCATGAGGCGCACACCGCCACCTGGAATTGTAAGGATTTCGAGGACATGTCCATCCCGGACGGAATCTACCGTGTCTACTTCGAGATGACGGAGAACGACGGAGGTGGCCCCTTTCGTTTCGAAACGTTCACCAAGGGACCGGCTGCAGTGACCTTGACCCCTGCAGACGACACCCACTTCAAAGCCATCGAGCTCTCCTTCAAACCGTGATCTACCGCTGCCTTCTGTTTATGTTGTTGGTCGTGACGGGTGGGGGCTGCGCCAGTGTCAAGCCGTACGAACGCGGCAAGCTGGCCCACCCCACCATGTTGCTGGGCGACCTGTCGCGCCCTGGCGCAGGGCATGTTTATGCCATTCAAGAAGGCGCCGTCGGGGGCGATTCGGGAGCCAAAGGTGGATGCGGCTGCAACTAACGGGGGCGCGTGACACTCGTCGTGTCATGGCTGCCGCCTCCCTAGCGCTAGGTGTTCTGGCGCATGGGGAGGTCGCTGCTGCCGCGACAAAAGCTGCTCGCACCCAGGAAGAGGCTGAAGCCAAGAAAGAGGCTGAAGCCAAGAAGGAGACCTCAGGTAAGAAGACCGCCGGTCGGAAAAAGGCGGTGGTAAAGCCAGAGGTCATCTTCTTGGAAGAGGACTCCGGCGCGGCTTCCGAGCATGAGCCAGGCGCCCAAGGGGCAAGCGGGCAGGCCACCGAGTCCGACGGGGCCGCGGCGCCCGCGAAGGCTGGAGCGCCTGGGCCGACGTGGCGCGTGTCTCTCGAAACCACGGCGTACACCGATACGGATGCCGTCAACGTATTGAGCCCCGTCCTTGCCGCCGGCGCCTCCGACGAAGTGGTGGGCTGGTCCGTGGGCGGTTCGTATTTGGTCGACGTGGTGACGGCTGCGTCAGTCGATATCGTGTCCACGGCGTCGCCGAGTTGGACCGAGCTTCGCCACGTTGGCGCGTTGAACGGCAGCGCCAAGTGGGATCCCGTTACGCTCGGCGCCGTGGCGGTGGTGTCCCGAGAGCCAGACTACTTGGCGATCACGGGAGGCGGATCGCTCTCGATCGACCTAATGGAGAAGAACGTCACGCCGTACATCGCCTCTTCGTTCGAAAAGGACTCGGTTGGCGTCACTGGTTTGCCGCACGAGTATTGGTGGGACAAGCGGGTCACGAGCGTGCAGGTCGGCGTGACGCTCGTCTTGGGGCGCACCACCATCGGTAGCGTGCAATGGGACAGCAGCTTCGAGCGCGGCTACCTGGCCAAACCTTACCGCTACGTTCCGCTATTTGCCCCCGGGCAAGCCGCTTCCATACCGGTGGGCGCGTCGATCGACGAGGTCAATCGCCGTCGCGTCAGCCTCCGCCCCATCGAACGCTTGCCGGGGAGACGAGATCGCCATGCCTTCAGCGCTCACTTGGCTCATCGGCTCGGGCAGGCCACGCTCCGCTTCGACGAACGGCTCTACGCTGATGATTGGAGGCTCTTGGCTGCCACGACAGAGCTCCGCTACTTCCTCGACATCGGCAAGCGGCTTCAGCTGTGGCCGCACCTGCGCCACCACCTTCAGGGTTCGGTCAGCTTTTGGAAACGAGCGTACGAGGCTTTGCCGGGGTCAAGCGGGCTCGTAGCCCCGGCGCTTCGCACCGGCGATCGGGAGCTTGGCCCTTTGCAAACGATCGTTCTCGGCGCTGGTGCGCGCTGGATCATCACTCAAGACGCAACCAGCCATTGGGACTTGCTGTTCGAAGTGGATGTCGGACGCACGACGTTCAGCGACACCCTCTATATCCAAGAGCGCAGGATGGGCTACACGACGCTAGCGCTCGAGGCTGTGTTTTGAACCCGTCGCTACAGAGTGCCTACTCGGCGGAGGCGGCTGCGATGAGCTGCGCCTCGACCTTTTCGACGTCGTCGCGCTCGAAGCCCGCGTTTACGTGCCTTACCACGCCTTGGCGATCAATGACGTATGAAGTGGGCATCTTCGGCGGATTGAACAGCTTGGCCCCCACCTGCTCTGGGTCGTGTCCCAGTTTCAGGCTCCAGTTCTTCTTCTGTTCGAGGAAGCGCTCGGCATCGCCCTTTTCCTCATCGATGGAGACACCGATGAACTCGATGCCTTTGCTGGATAGCCGGCCTGCCATGTCGTTGAGGAGCGGCAGTTCCTCTTTGCAGGGAAGGCACCAAGATGCCCAGAAGTCGAGCAGCACCACCTTGCCCCGAAATGCGCTCAACTTCAGCGCCTCTCCGCCGCGCAGTGGCGCGAATTCTGCGTCGGGCGCTTCCTTGCCCAAGATAGAGGAGTCGCCTTGGCTAGCGTCGGCGGCGGGTTTTGCCCCACCCCCACAAGCCACGGCGCCCACAAGGCAGGCGGCCAGAAAGGCAACAGAACGGGAAATCGGCCACGGGGGGAGGTGTTGAGAATGAAGCGGGGTCATGGCGTGATGATTCTCCACGGGTCGTGTCCGTCGCTGGCAGCTCGCACCTTCAAAGCTTTTTTGTTTGAAGGTTGCGGGCGCCTCGGCCGGAGCAACAATGCCTACGCCTCTTGCGTCATGCGCTGCAAGAACTTCTTGAGCATCGTCGCTATTTGCGCCCTGTCGGCCTGCGCCGACCCGGTGCACGACGACGCGGTCGCAAAGCTGGGGGACGAGCGGGCAGGCGTACCCGCGGGGCCGCTCCACCGGCCCGGCCAGCCCTGCGTGCTCTGCCACAGCAATCGGGGCGGCGAATCCGAATATTCTCTCGCTGGCACGGTCTATGTCGACCCGGTGTCGCTGACGCCGATCGAGGACGTCAATGTGCGTGTCGTCGACGCCCAGAATCGCAGGTTCGTTGCTCGCACCAACTGCGCCGGCAATTTTTTCATCAGGCTTGAAGAGTTCGAGCCGGACTTTCCAGTCTGGCTCGGGCTCGACCGGGGTGACATTTCTCGGGACATGGAGACGGCGGTGTACCGGGAAGGTTCGTGCTCGGGGTGCCACACCGACCCGAAGGGTCTCGCCTCGGCCGGTCACGTCTACCTGATTGAGGATTTGGCGAAAGAGCCACTCTTACCGGTGAGCCGTTGTCAGTGACGCGCATGAAGGCCTTCTGTGTTCTCTGCTTTTTCGTGTGGCTCGGCCTGTCGAGCTCTGGCTGCGGGGCCGAGCCTGAAGCGGGCCCGCTCGGCGAGACCCAGCCCCCCGTACGCGCCCAGTTCCGGGCCGTCGCCGAGGCGATGCAGCATCGCTGCGGCACGCTAGACTGCCATGGGCAGGTCGGCCGCAACCTGCGGCTCCACGGCCTTGGCGGCCTGCGCCTGTCCACCCCTGAGCACCCCATCGATGATCCCAATGTGGACGCCACCACCGCGAGTGAGCTCGACGCTTCGTATGAATCGACGATCGGGCTCGAGCCCGAAAACTTGTGGCGAGTCCTTGCTCAAGGGGCTGACCCAAACCAGCTGTCCATCGTCCGCAAGACGCGCGGCATCGAGAAGCACAAGGGCGGGCAGCTCGCGCGCACGGGCGACCCTCTCGACCGTTGCCTCGTGCTCTGGCTCACCGGTAAGGCCGATCCGATCCCCTGTAAGCAGGTCAACGACGCGCGGCCTCCCGACCCCAACTGAAGTACTCCCATGAACCACCCCCCTTCGATGAGTAGCATTTCCAGCAGCCCGCGCCTGCTGCTGCCGGCGGTGGGCCTGGCCTTGCTTGCCCTGATTTCGCCCGGCGGCGCCAGTGCAGCCGAGCCAGGCATGTTCGAGGCGGGGCTCAGTCATGGCCCGCTGTACGCGGCGCTCACGGCGTTCGTTGGCGGCCTCTTGGTGTGCCTGACTCCTTGCGTGTACCCGATGATCGCGATCACGGTGAGCATCTTCGGCGCTCGCAGCACGACGTCTCGCGCTCAAGCGATGGGTCTGTCGACCGCGTTCGTCCTCGGCATCGCCGCGATGTTCACGCCCCTCGGCCTGGTGGCAGGTTTGACTGGTAGCCTGTTTGGGTCTGCCCTATCGAGTCCTTGGGTCACGGGCTTCATCGCGCTCGTCTTTCTCGCGCTCGCCGCCTCCATGTTCGGCGCGTTCGAGTTCATGCTGCCGAGCGGCCTGACCAATCGGTTGGCGCAAGTCGGCGGTGTCGGCTACGGCGGCGCGTTTCTGGTCGGCCTGGTGAGCGGGCTCGTGGCCGCGCCCTGCACCGGCCCCGTGCTCACCGGTATCTTGCTCTGGATCGGGAAGACGCGCAGCGCTGGCCTGGGCGCTTTGGTGCTTTTCATGTTCTCGCTCGGCCTGGGTGTCCCGTTCTGGCTCGTCGGCGCGCTGGCAGTGCGCTTGCCGCGTGGCGGGCGTTGGATGCTCTGGACCAAGTCGATCTTCGGCATCGTGCTGTGCGTGCTGGCACTGTATTTCTTGAAGAATACCCTGCGCCCGCTGGCGGGTTTGGCTAGCGCCGGTGGCTCACTGCCCGTGCTGGCTCTGGCGCTGCTGCTGGCTGGCTTGCTGCTCGGCGCGGTGCACGTCTCGTTCGATCAGGGCAGGCTGGCTGCCGTCCGTAAAGGCGTCGGCATCTTCGCCGCCGTGCTCGGGGCCTTTTTTAGCGTGGCCTGGCTCGAGGCGCCGAGCGGGCAACTGCGCTGGGAGCACTCCGAAATCGTGGCCAGGCAGCGCGCACGAACCGAAGCCAAACCGTTGCTCATCGACTTTACCGCCGAGTGGTGCGGGGCCTGCAAAGAGCTGGCGCGGCACACCTTCGCCAACGCGGACGTGATGAAAGAGGCGAGCCGGTTCGTTGCCGTGAAAGTTGACGCGACCTCCGACGAGGACGCTGCCGTCGACGAAATCAAGGGTAAATACGGCGTCGTCGGTCTACCCACGGTGATTGTGCTCGGTAGCGACGGTCGTGAGCGCGCGCGCTTCACCGAGTTCGTTCCACCCGAACAATTTCTTGGCAAACTGCGTGCCATCGACTGACGCCATCGCTTCTGCCCGTATGCATTTCGAAAGGAGCTACCCTTTGTTCTCTACCCTTCTCGCCCCATTGACCCTTTCGGCCCGTCCCCTGCTCGCCGCGGTGGCTGTCGCTACCGTCACCACTGCCGCGGCCGCGGCAGATGCACCTTCGGCGGAGTCCGTCTTCCCCGCATCGGTGAAACTCGAGACGGAGAACTATTTGGTCGAGATTGCCGCCGCGGGCCCCTTCAAGGTGGGCGTGGAAGGCTCCGCCAAAGTCACCCTGACGACCAAGGGCGTCTACCACATCAACGCGCAGTATCCCTATCGCTTCAAGGCCGCTGCGCCCCCGAACGGCCTGTCGTACCCGAAGCCGGTGCTGCAGCGCGCCGACGGACAATTCGAGGAGAAGCGGGCCGTCTTCAACCTGGCCTTCGTGGCGAGCCAAGCCGGCAAGTTCAACGTGGGCGGCGTCTTCCACATGAGCGTGTGCAGCTCGGACAGCTGCCTGGTCGAAAAGGCTCCGCTCGACGTGACCGTGAGCGTAAAGTAAGTCGGATCAGCCATGAGGCGCCTACTCGTCGGACTGGACGGCTCGCCTCGGGAGCGTGAGGTCTTGCTCACCGCGCAGGACTTGGCGGAGCGCTATGGAGCAGAGTTGATCCTGTTTCGAGCCGTTGGGCTCCCACCCGAGCTGCCGGCCGAAGCCTACCTCAAGCCGGAGCTCTCCTTGCTCGACCTACTGCAAGGTAAGGCCACCGCTGCCCTGGAGGCCTGCGCTCGAACCATTCCGGAGCCGCTGCGGGCGCGCGTGCGGCTCAAGGTGTCGGTCGCCAACCCGTGGCGTGGCGTGTGTGCGGCGGCGCTCGAGGAGCAAGCGGACATGATCGTGATCGGCTCGCACGGCTATGGCGCGCTGGACCACGTGCTCGGCACGAACGCGGCTCGAGTCGTCAACCACGCGCAGTGCTCGGTCCTCGTGGTGCGTTCCGGCGCGGCGAAGACCGCCCCTTCGCTGGTGTAGGGATCCAAGCCGCGCGCCCTGAGGCACTTGGCGCATCACGGCGTGCCGCGATTGAGGCACCTACCCTTCCCGACGTGAGACACGCGGGACACCGCACACGACCCGCCTATTCGAAATCATTGTGGAAACTCCGAAAGACGCGCGGCACGCCTCTTGAAACTTGGCCCGGGGTCGGTCAGGAGAGAGTGAGTAACGCATGATCTCACGCAAGCAGCTGGAAGAGATGGCGGAAGCGGTAAAGGGCATTCCGGTCTTGGGCTGCTTGCCCGGGAGCACGGCGGCCGAAGCGGGCGTTCGGTACGGCGACATCGTGCTCAGCGTCAACGGCCTGCTCACGCCGAGCGTCGACGAGTACCTCGAGGCGCGCAAGCTGCGCACCGACGGCTTCGAGCTGCGACTGTTTCGCGCGGGCGTGGAGCTGACGATCTGGGTCGCGTTCCGCCCGCCGACTGACACCATGGCAGCGCTGGCCATGCAGGTCGCCGAAGGACGCTACGTGTCACCCGAACCGCAGCGGATGCGCGACAAGGGTCTGCCGAGCTGAGCCGACGCTCGCCTGTGCTTCAGGTCGAAAACACGATCTCCGAAAGCCAGCGTGCGGGCGCCTCCCAGGACGCCAGCTCCGCCGCCGACAGCAAGCGCGACACGACCTCCTCGTAGTCGACGCGCGAACGCCGGAGCTCGCGGAGCTGTGGCGAGAGCTCGCGCAGGAGCAGCTCACGACCCGTCGGCTCGGCGGGCAGACGACTGTCTCGCGGCGGCATCAAGCCGACGAACACCGGCCGCGACGAGAACTGAGCGCCGACCGTCCACAGGTTGCAGGGCAATGGAATGGTGGTCTTGGTGAAATACTCGCGCGCCGCCGACAGCTGCGCGGCCACGCGCAGTAGCTCTTCGGCGACCTTGCCCGGATCCGGCAGCGGTAGCGCCGCCGCCAGGCGCTCGCGCAGCGTGGCCTCGGCGCGCACGATCTGCCAGAGCCGCAAGCGCCCCCCGCCCGCATCTGCGAGGATGACCGCACGCCCCGCCGACAAGCAGCCGATGTTGGCGGCGTGCTGGCGCGCCCACTCGATCAGCTCATTGCGCGCGCTCTGCGGGTCCGGAAACACGGCGGTGCCCAGCGAGTGGAAGCGAAAACCCGAGCCGGAACCGCACCAGTCTGCGCGCCCGATACGGGTCGGGCGAATGTCGAGTGAGGCCACCTCGTGCAAGAGTGCGCGGCCGTCGACCGGCGGCCAGATCATGCCTCCGGGCATCATCGGATCGGGCACGAACGGCCTCTCGGTGTCGTCTTCGGCTTCGGTGTGGCTCACGCCGTTGCCGTTGCCGTTGCCGTTGCCGTTGCCGTTGCCGTTGCCGCTGCCGCTGCCGTTGGTCTGCCCGTTGCTCGACTCCTGCTGGCTCGCCGCGTGTCGAGCTTCGATCGCGTCGAGCTCGGCGGAGATGGCCTGCGCGGCGGCGGTCAGCGCCTGCTCCTGCCCTGCGGGTGCCGGGGCGTCAGCCTCGAGCGTGTGCAAATGGGACAAGAGCTCTTCGGGGCTATCCTGATCCGGCTTGCCCGAGAGCAGCCGGCCCGAGCCGGCGAGCGCCCGCACCCGATCGAGCGCCAGGCGCACGGCCAGCACGAACGCCTCGCGAATGCCGTCACCGACGGTCGCCGTGGAAGGGACGACCGCGACCGGCGCGATGTTGTTGACATTCTCGCGCAGCACGGATGCCGGCACGGCGTCAACGGCGTCGCGCTTGTTCGCCTGCAGCACCAGCCCGACCGGCGGATCCTTGCCGCGACAGTACGGCACCGTCTCCTTGACCCAACCGAGCGAAAACTCCCACTCGTGCTGGCGCGTGTCGAGCACCAGCACCACCGCGTCGGCGGTCTCGAGCAGCGCGCGACGTCGCGCCTGCAGCTGGCGCTGCCCCGGCACGCTCACGATCTGACAGCGGATCTGCCGTCCATCGAACGCGCCGCCGATGTAGTCGACCCAGTCGAAGAACAGCGTACGCCCGTTGGCCTCCCCGGGCGTGGTGATCTGGCTCGAAACGCCCCCCGCCAGCGCCTTCAGACTCGTCGTCTTACCGGACAGCGCCGGCCCATCGTAGACGATGCGCACGACCAGGACGCCGCGCGCTTCATCAATCACCGGCATTGGCTACCTCCAGCGGAGCGCTGGAGCCCATCCCATTGCTGGGATGGGTTCTCCAGACCTTTCCTTCGGGAGCACAGCTCCCGACCCAGGAAGTGAATTCCTGGGGCCCCACCCTCAGGTTTTGGGGCCCCAACCCCAAAACTCTCAGGTAGCGAGGTCACGTTAGGCCAAGGCACCGATGTGCTTGGTGACCGCGGAGCGAACGATGGCAAGGTTACTCTGCTTCTTGTCGACTGCCAGGTACAGGAAGGTGTTGGTCCCTACCATCTTCACCAGATGGATCTGGTCCTGCAGCGTGATGATCATGTCCTCGATGTTCCCGGTCAGCCCCAGCGTGCGCATGATCTTGAGCTTCTGCTTGACCAGCTCGCTGTTGTAGGCGCTGGCCGCGGTCAAATCGAACTCGGTGCGCGACGTCTTGATGGCCAGAGTCATGCCGGAGTCGAGGTCGACCAGCGAAGCAGCGATGAAACCGCTGGTATCGGTGGCGATCTTGTCGAGCACTTCATTGAGCTGTTTTTCGGTTGCCATGATTGCTTCGTCCTTCCCTTCAGATAGAGAGATCCTTCTCGATGCTGGCTAGCTGGTGCCGCGCCATGGCCAAGTTGCCGCGCTGCTTGTCGATGACCAGATAGATGAAGAGCGCGTCGTTGCTGCTGAGCGGCCGGATCAGGTGATACTGGCCATGCAGCGTGATCAGGATGTCTTCGATGGAGTCCTTGAGGTTCAAGGCCTTCATGGTCTTGCGCTTGGCCCTCACCACCTCGGTATTCCCCGCTGCGGCGACCTCCAGGTTCACGGGGCCACCGTTGCCGTCGGAGCCGAGCATCATTCCGCTGTTGCTATCGACGATGCACGAGCCCAGGGCACCATCGAGCTGCATGATCTTGGTGAGCGATTCTTTGATATTTGACACGGTGTACTCCTTCGAAGTTGGTCGAGCCCCGACCGCTAAGCCGTGCGGGGCACCGGCAATCCCGGCGGCGGCAGTTGCAACGCGCGCGCCAACGCGAGATGTGCCGAGTGTTGGCGATGGCGACAATGTCGCACGGCGGATTTGGCCACCCGCCGGTCCGAAACCGTGCGCCCCGCGTTCGAACTCGCCATGGCCGATTTGGCCAGCACGCGTGTCCGTGAGTGAAATGCTGTCAGGCCGCGCAGCGGCACACTGGTGCAGGTCTTGCTACGCCAGGCGCGATGGGCGAATTGAGCAGGGTAAGCGGCGACGCCTCGGCCCAGTCGCACTCGCTGGACATCGCCGCCGTGCAGGCACCGATTGCGCTGTGCACGGCCAGAGGTCTGGTGCGTGCAGCAACGCCGCCGGCGCTGGCGCTCTTGCGACGCGCTTCTAGCGTCGAGCAAGTCACCGAGTGCGTCCCAGCGGAGCTGTGGAGGCTCCTGGAACGCACCGCAACCGGAGAAGCGGTGGAGTGGCGCTGCCCAGCGGCTCCGAACGAGGTGCTCGGTTGTACGCGCTACGCCGCCGCGCCCGGTTCTTATGTGCTGCTCATGCGTGAGGTCTCGGCCAAGCGCCTGGCCCTCGCCGAAAGGCTACACCGGCAGCGCATCGAAGCGACCGAACGGCTGGTAGCCGGCATCGCACGCGACATCCGCAGCTCGGTGGCGAGTGTGGCGTACGGCGCCGACTTCCTGACCGTCAGTGGCAGCAGCATCGAGCCCGAGGCGCTCTTGGAGGCAGCGCGCGATATCGCCAAGGCCAGCGCCAGCCTGCAGCACACGCTCGACGCCTTGCTGGACTATGCACGCCTGGGGCCGAGCGTGTCGGTGCCTGTCTCACTGCGCGATGTCCTCAACCGCGCGCTCAGCTCGCTCAGACCCCACTACCACGAGGGCGCCCACCGGCTGCGCATGGACGTCGCACCGCGCGCCGAGTGGGTCTGCGGCAACCCGATGGCGATCGAGCAGATTTTCGTGAGCTTGCTGCTCAATTCGGTCGAGGCTTCGGCCGCGCCACGCTGCGTGATCGTCACGGCGTTTCCGGCGCCACAACCCTTGCCCGAACCCCTGAGCAGCCCCCAGATCTGCATCCGCGTGTGGGACGACGGACCCGGGATTCCGCTCGACCTGCGCCGCTTCGTGTTCGACCCCTTCTTCACCACCAAGCAGGGCAGCTCGGGGCTGGGCCTCACGCTGGCCCGCCAGGCCGCCGAAAGCCTGGAGGGTCGGCTGGAGCTCACCGACGACGACACCGGTACCTGCTTTTCGGTCTTCTTGCCTAGCTACGAGCGCTCACCATGAGTCGCCCGGCCGAACGGGTGAGCGCGCTGCCGGTCGACGAACCCGATGAGCTCGGCATCACGAGCGCTCTGGCCTCCACGCGCAGCGGCACCTTGCTCGAGCCACATTTAGCGAGCGAGCACCTTTGCAGCTTGGCCGCGACGCTACCCGAGGTCTTCGGAACGCTGGATCCCGAGCTCTTGCAACGCATCGCAGAGCGCATAGGTGTAGACGCCTCGAGCCACGAGCTGAATGAGGTCCTGCTGCTTTCGGAGAGCCGCGTGCATGTCATGCAGCCGCTGGCCGGAAGGCCCAACGTTGCCTTGCTGGCGATCAGCCCTGCGACGGGCAGCATCGGGCTTTTGCTGTCCCGGGTGCGGGCGCGGACCGCGGAGCTCGAGGAGGAGAAGTGACTCAGGCGGGGGTGCCGTCGAGCCGCATGCTGTCGACCATCCCGGTCAACCCCGGTTTGATGGCGTCGCTGCTGCGGCTGCTCTCGGTCATCGACGATCTGCCACCCGGTGCCACGGGCGCCCTGCATTTCGCCGATCAAGGCGTGGTGCTGCTGCAGGCCCGTAAGATTTGCTGGGCGGTGGCCCGCAGCATGCGCTTGCGGCTCACCGATATCCTACGCAATCAGAGCACCCCGCCCGTGCCGCGCGAGGCGGTCGAGGCCATCTACCGTCGCTGCAAAGAGAGCGGCACGCCGATCGGCGAGGCGCTGGTGGCGAGCGGTCTCGCCAGCGAGGCGAGCCTAGGCGCGGCGCTGTTCAAACACAACGGGGAGGCCATCGCGACACTCGCCCGTGGTGGCATGGCGCCGGGTCCGTTCACGAGCCACAGCAAGACGGGCTACGATCCCAAGTTCTCGTTTTCGGTCTGCGAGGTGCTGGCCATGTTCGGCGCGCTGGACGATCCAGCGGGCGCAGCTGCGGCACAGCTCGAGCTTTCGAGCACGCTGGTGCCCGATTCCACGGGCGCTGCGTTCACCCGCTCCAGCGTGAGCTCAGGTGTCGTGGTGGTGGCGGTGGACCGCGCCTGTGACTTACAGGTACGCGACCTGCTCGAGCTGTGCAGCTGGTCAGCAGGCTTGATCGACCTGGCGCGTACCTTCGATAGGGCGGTGCTCGCGGGTCGCGTTGCCTGGGGCAGTCAGGCCTCGCTCGTTACCTGGCGGTTCCAGGACGTCGGCTACGTTGCCCTGTGCTCATCGCGCGCTGCTGCCGCGCGGCTCGTGAGCCGGCTCGCCGAACGCACCTCGCGGCAGAGCGGCACGCTGCTGATTGCGAACGCCGGGGGGACGAGGCCGTGACGCGCATCCTGATTGTGGAGGACGATCCGACTCAGGCGCGCGCGCTCAGGCGCGCCTTTGGCAAATTGCGACCGGACCTCCACGTCTCGACCGCGGCCAACGGCCTACAGGCCATGCAGCTGATGGCCGAGCGCAGCGTGGACCTGATCCTGACCGACCTGCAGATGCCGGAAATGGATGGCTTTCAGCTCCTCGCCTGGCTCCACAACAACCACCCTGACGTGGCGGTCTTCACCATGTCGGCGTTCGGCACGAAGGACACCGCCGCCGAGCTCACGAGTCTCGGAGCCCTCGAGTACTTTGCGAAGCCGGTCGACGCCAAGCAGGTGCTCGGCAGGCTCACCGACGCGCTCAATCAATCGGTGCGCGGCCACGTCCAGAACGTGAGCCTCGCGTCGCTCTTGCAGCTGCTGGAGATGGAGCGCAAGACCTGCACGCTGCACGTGACCTGCGACGACAACAGCGGCGTGCTGGTGCTGCGCAAGGGGGCCCTGGTTTCGGCGCGCTCGGGCGAGCTGCAGGGTGAGGCCGCCGCCATCGCCGTGATCGCCTGGCCCTACCCCAGCATCACCATCTCACGGCATTGCGAGTCCAGCGGTGTGGCGATTCAAGAGTCGCTCGGTTTCATCGTGATGGAGGCGATGCGCCTGCAAGACGAGGCCATGCGCAGCCTCGGCGGCAACGGCGTCAGCACCAGCTGGCCGGCCCAGCCCCGGACCTGGCGCCCGGGCTCCACGCCGAGCGACAGGCCGCTGGGCTCGGAGTCGAGTCGGCCCCGAAATGGCGACATGGGCTTGCCCTCCGGCGCCCGCGCGGTGGCCATGGTCGAAACCGCCACCGGAAACATCCTGTGCTCGACGGCGGAGCATGACTTTCCAGTCGGCGAGCTGGCGCGCATGGCGGCCCAGCTGCTGACACAAGAGGCCGCAACGCTCCGACTGTGTGCGGAAGCGGAGGGTGTGGAGGAGCTAGTGCTCTCGACCAGCTCGCGCTGTGACGTGATCCGCCCGCTCGGCGGCAGTCAGTTCGCGCTCCTGGTGTTTGCGCCGGAGGAAACCAACCTGGTGATGGCGCGCCTCGAGCTCGACCGCTTCATCGCCCTGCAGCACCTGCGCCGCTAGCTCGCACGTCGCGCGCAGCTCAGCGCACACCATAGCGCCGCAGCCGTGCGCGCAATGTGGACCGCGGGATACCGAGGTCGAGGGCTGCCTTGGACAGGTTGCGCTGCGACTCTTCGAAGGCGCGCAGGATGATGTCGCGCTGCATGTCCGGGAGCGATGCGGAGCGCGTGGGCTTCGCGACCGGCATGACGGCGGAAACCTTGGTCACTTCCGATTCGGGCTCGGCGGTCTCGACCGGGCCTGACCACGAATCACCCGGCTCGCCCTCGCTGCGCGCCTCCAGCGCGGCCTGGACATGGTCACGCCCAACCTGTCCCGAGCGCGTCAAAATGGCGGCATTTTCGACGACGGCCCGCAGCTCCCGGATGTTGCCCGGCCAGGGATAGCTCACGAGCAGGGCCAGCGCCTCGTCGCTGAAAGTCAGGCCCTTGACCTGATGCCGCACCGCGAAGTCGGCGAGAAAGTGCTGGGCTAGCTCGGGGATATCCCGGGCGCGCTCGGCCAGCGTCGGCACGCGCAGCGCATAGCCTGCCAAACGGAAAAACAGATCCGGGCGCATCGAGCCGCCGAGCGAGGAGGTGAGAGGCCGGTTGGTCGCGCTCACCACGCGCGCCGCGAACACCTTGGTGCGAGTGCCACCCACGCGACGGAACTGTCGCACCTCGAGCACGCGCAGCAACTTGGCCTGGAGCGCGACCGGCATCTCCCCGATCTCGTCCAAGAATAGCGTACCGCTACCAGCCTCTTCGAACAGCCCCATGTGGGGCGCGCGGGCGCTCGTGAACGCGCCGGCCTCGTGCCCGAACAGCTCGCTTTCGAAGAGCTGCTCCGGAACCGCCGCACAGTTGACGCTGACGAAAGGTTCGCTGGGGCAGGTCAAGGCATGGAGCGCCTGCGCCACCAGCTCCTTGCCCGTGCCGGTGGCGCCCTGCACCAGCACGGGTACGTCGCGAAACTGCGCGACGCGACGCACCTGCTCGCGCAGCTCGCTCGTCTTGGCGCTGCTGCCGACCACGCGCGAGAGCGCGTCGTGGCTCTTCGGGGTCAGCGTCTCGGGCTTCGGATACTGGCGGATCGATCGATGCTCGGCAGCGAGCTCTCGAATGCGGAGCGCCAGGGAGTCTTCTGGAACCGGCTTCTGCATCACGTCCTGCACGCCCGCGCGCGTCGCCAGCACTGCAGTGCGCACGTCGATGTGCGCCGAGTGGATGATGGTGGCTGGCAGACATTGCGGCGGCGCCAGTCCGTACATCTCGAGACCGTCCATGCCGCCCATGCGCAGGTCGAGCAGCATCACGTCGTACTCGCGATCTTGCAGCCGAGTCAGCGCGGTCCGTCCGTCGGTTGCGGTGTCCACTTCGAAGCCCTGCAGCGAGAGCACGCGCTCCAGCGAACGGACCAGGACCGCATCGTCATCGACTACCAAGACTCGAATCGCTCCACCTGCCGAGGTGGAGAAGCGACGCATGACTGCCACAGCAATTCCCTCTCACCGACGAACGTCGGCACAATCGACATCAGTCTCGCCTTCTCCTAGCCCTACCGCAAGGGACAAAGTCTGACGCGTCGACGCTGCATTTGAAGGGTGCAAACGACTCAGAGTCGAACGCATTCGTCAGCTGTCGTCTCGTAGCGCAGGTCCACACACAAATGAGCGATTCTTGCTCTGAGACATTCGCTCGTGTGGTGCGACAACTCTTTCGCTTGGATCAGCACGCTGCGTACCGTACGCGGAGTTGCCAATCGTCCAATTCTGACGTTTCGTCGGTGTGAACCGGCCCGCGCGACTGGTACTTAGTTATCCACAGGGACCGCCGAGGGCGGCGAGCCAGCTTTCCGAGTCCGATTTCCGAGCGCGAAGCCATCGCTGAGTCGTCAACCACGCGCAGTGCTCGGTCCTCGTGGTGCGTTCCGGCGCGGCGATGACCGCCCTTCGCTGCTGTAGGGATCCAAGCCAGCACTCGAGGAAAGTTACGCTACGGCTGCAGATCGATACGGAGCGAGAACCCTGCGGCATCGCCTTGGACGACGAGCTTGCTCTCAGTGCCGGCCGCAAGCTCAGTGCTGACGGCGGTCGCCTTGCAGGCAGGTTGCTCCGCGGGGCATCCGGCCGCACACAGCAATGCCTGCCCCTCGAGGCGATGGAGTCGCGCTGTTCGGTCAGCCTCGACCTGCAAGCTCATCGCGAGATCGGGGAGCCCATCCGCCGGGTCGTCGTCGGACGCGCCGGCTGTGGAGCCAAACAGATGCACCGCCTGCGTGTCAGCGGAAAGCGTCTGACCGAAGGCGTCCAGACAAGCATCAGCGAGGAG
This sequence comes from Polyangiaceae bacterium, assembly GCA_035281385.1. GTDB lineage: Bacteria > Myxococcota_A > Polyangia > Polyangiales > Polyangiaceae > PMG-095. The sequence goes on along the minus strand of DATEDZ010000270.1, from coordinate 43,226 downwards.
CGGAGGGCCGAGCTCCGCGGCGAGATCGATATCCTCGCCCCCCTCCAATATACCCGCCTGTAGCCAATAGTCGCCCGGTTCGAGATCGGTCCACAACTCTTCTCGTCGTCCGTCGCGTGGTGAGAGCCAGCCTCCGACTACGGGCCGGGGTGCGCTGCCGCAAGTGCCAATGCTCGCTAGCAAGCTCGATCGCGCGCGCAGCCGCACTCCTCGCCTCTCTTCGAGTGAAACGCTGCGCATGACCGCTGTCGGCAAGAGGCCTTGAGGTGACACGGCGTAGACGCAGGCAGGCGAGAGACCGGAACCACCAGCGCTGGGCCAAGCCGCTGCTCGACACTCCGCAAGATGCAGACAGATCCCGAGATCGGTTTGCTCGGGCCCCATGGCCCATGCCTCGAGCGCCGCCGGTAGTGTGACGCCGAACGTCTCCAGGAAGGCCTGCTCGATGTCGTCGGCTGGCGCGTCACGGGATAGACTTCGAACGAACTCCAACCAGCGCGCCAAGCCATGACCGTCGATCACGAAACGCGTGAAACCATTGGCGGAACGCTGCGCCCGTTCACGATCGGCAGCGGGCAGGGCGAGTAGCGCGTCGGTCGGCAGAACGGGACGGACCAAGGCAGGGTCGCGATCGACAGCTTGCGCCTCGACGCCGGGACCGCAGCCAGCGATGTACGCTAGCGCTTCGTCGAACAGCATCGGAGCGTCCGCGACGCCCGCGACGTAGGCGTGAATGAGCTCGTGCGGCACATACGGTACGGGCTGGTAGACGGTGCGTCCTTGGGCGCAAGCAAACGTTTCCTCCGGACAGATATTTCTGCGCATATCTTCCAGATCCGAGAACACATAGATCTGGATCTTTTCAGCGCCAGAGAGCCGCGCCCCGAGCGTCAAACCCACGCTGTCGTAGTGATGCTCGAGCCACTCCCCGAAGCCGTCACACACGCTGACATCCGAACGCGCGTGATAACGAAAGTGCTCGGTTTCGAAGCGCAGCTCGGGCAGGTCTGGCTCCGAGCCGCCGCAGCCCCAAAGCAGCCAAGGCAAAAGCCAGCGCAGGGACGCTTTCCAACGCATCGTCGCTGATCTTGGTGGCGCGCGCTCGCGCCGTCAACGCAAGCGCCGGCCCGACCGATCTGGTCGCTCGGTATCCCCGACGCGCGCCTAGCACTACTGCTGGGAATTTTCGATTTGCTGGGGAATTCCAACTGGCGCGACCTCCCGAGCGGGCGCTCCACCGTGCCCAGCGACTCTCCCAGCCAACGACGAAACCGCTCTGGCCTCGCCAGTTTTTGTCTCGTGGCTCGTTCCCGCTCACGCCGATCGTGATCTGCTCTTGCCAAAGTCTGCGGCAGTAGTGCTAGTCGTGCCCGGCGACGTCGATCGCTCGGTGATGTGGGAGCGCATGAGCCAGCGTGAGGCCGATTTCGTGCCCCTGCTCGCTAGCCGCATCCCCGACAACGTCGGCGCGGCCATGCTGATGCAATCAATCGATGGCAATGAGCGGTGGTCCAAAAGCCTGCAAGCCCGTGATCGCGGCGGCCTTTGCCGGGGTCGAGAAGCTGGACCCCCGCGGACGAACAATGTCCGGCCGGGCTCGCGGCTTCCCTGACGATCGTGATCTTTCCTTCCAAGACCGCCCAAGTCGAGGCTAGCCGCTGGCGAGTTTGCGCGCGACCAGGCTGTTCAGGCTCTCACCCGACGCTAGCGCTTTGAGCGCCAAGCGCTGGTGTAGCGCTGGTTGTACTCGCACCAGGAACTTCCCGCTGTAGCTGCCTGGCACTCTCGTGCTAGGCAGCCGGACCCCGTCCTTATCCAAGGTCGCAACCCATTCTTCGGCCACCTTGCACAGTTCCTTGTACACGGTTGCTTCGTCGTCTCCGTGGACACCACCTCCGAATAGCAACGGACAGCGCCCGATGAAACACGCGTCCTCTTCACTCCATTCGACGAACTTCGGATAGCGCGCCGCGAGTTTTCTACGCTCCGCCTTGGTCATCTTCATTTCTCTTTTTCCTTCACTGCCTGGAGGGCACGGCGGACGTCGCGCTCTTGATACGGTTTTGCATCGGCCCCGGGGTTGCCGCTCAACGTGAGGCGCACGCCTTGCTCATGGGTGAAGTTGCGGTGGCTGCCCTTGCCGCTGCGATTGATGAACCCAACGCGCTCGAGGTCCGCGATGAGCTGGCGCAACTTTCGGGGCATCTAGTATCAATCTGATACCATGAGCCAGTTTCGTGTCAAGCAGAGGCGCGATGGCCGCTGCCGCACCACTCGAAGTGAGCCGGCGACGGAGCCGCAAGACTGGGCGGCGGCCGGCGGTATCTAGGATGAGATCGAAGCTCGGTGGCCCTTCGGTGAAGTCGACTCGCGTGTAGTCGATCACGTTGTCTGCCCCGAGCCGCTGGGGCCTCTTCCTGTACTGCTGAACATCCAAAGGCGTCACGACAACTTTTTGGTGGCATCCAGGCACGAGGTGGCTTTGGCGTTGCTCCGCGCGCCCGAGCACCCTACAGCTGTCACCGAGCAGAGGGCGTGTTTCGATTTTTGGATCGACGCCGTGGCGTTTTACTCCGACTAGCGGTGTGCCGGCCCCAGCGCCTTGGCACATGGGTGTTGCGCCAGTTGAGCCAGGCCCCGAGCTCCACCCTGCGGGGTAACGGGCTTTCTGTGAATGCTGCGTTGGCGCGGGTGTTGCATTCCGCGCGGGGCCGGCCAAGGGAGCGCCGGGGAAGGAATCGCAAGTATGACAATTTCGAGAAGAGAGATCGGAGTGATGGTGGGGCTGGGCGCGAGCATGCTCGCCGGCGTCGTGTCCGGTTGCAGCCGCGGCGACTCGGGCGGCGACGGAGAGGAAAGGGTTGGCACGCTGAACCTGCCGCTGGCGACGTACGGCTCGTCCGGAGCTCGCTATCGGTTACGCGACGCCACCTTCACCATCACCGATCCGTACGGATGGAATGGGTACAGTGGCGAGGGCGGAGCGGGATCTGCGCAGTCGTCGGTGAGCAGCGAAGACGCCCCCGACGCGGACACCATCAGTCTGAGCCTCGAACGTGGCTACTACGTGGTGGCCCTTCAGCCTGGCTGGCGCATGGAAAAGTCGGACGATAGCGGCACCGAAGACGTGGAGGCGACGTTGCTCTCCAGCGAGAGTCAGTGGCTCTACGTTTCGCCGCGCTCGACCAGCTGGGCGGAGTTTCAGTTCGGCATTGGTGGTCGCGAGCTCTGGCTCAACGGCAACGTGAACATCGGCGTCACAGTGTTCGAAGATCCCGACGAGTATTACGGTGACGGCGGCGGCGCTGGCGGCCAGCCCGCGACTGGTTCGGCTGGCGCTTACTGGTGAGCGCGTAGCTGGCCGATGCGCTCGACCAACGGCGGATGCGAGTAATAGAACGCTGCATACCAAGGGTGCGGATGCAAGTGGGCCCGATGCTAGATTGTGAGGGGGGGCTCCAAGCTAGCCGCTTCGCCGCCTTCCAGCGTGTCGCCGGGCTCGCCAAGTGCTAGTCTTCTTGCTGTGAGCGCCCTGGAAGCCGTTCTGCAGCGAGCTAAGGAGATCCGAGCTATCGCAGCGGCGCATGGAGCGCGGAACGTACGCGTCATTGGTTCCGTCGCCCGAGGCACCGAACGTGATGACAGCGATCTCGACTTGCTGGTCACGTTCGATCCGGGAGTTGGGCTCCTTCAACACGCAAGGCTGACCCTAGAACTGGAACACCTGCTCGGGCGAAAGGTGGACGTCGCCAGCGAGCGCGGGGTACGGCCAAGCATCCGCAGCAATCTCGACGCGGACGCGAAGCCACTGTGAGGACCAATCACGAACGTGTCCGCGACGCGATTGAGGCGATCGACCGATGTTTCTCCCAGGCGGAACGTGGACGTGAGGTCTTCGAGACCGACCCGCTGGTGCAAGTCTGGATGGTCCACCACTTGGAAATCCTCGGCGAAGCCTGCCGAGCGGTGACCGCGGAGCTGCGCGCCGCCCACCCGGAGGTACCGTGGGCAGCCATCGTCGGCATGCGGAACGTGCTCGCGCACGACTACTTCGGCATTGACCTCACCGAGGTCTGGTCGACCGTCGAGCGCGATCTCCCGCCGCTCCGCGCGCAACTGGCTGCCGCGTTCGCGGACATCCCCGAGCCGCCACCCGAGTAGCGTCGCACCCAGCCGAGTGGCCACTGCCCACCGGCTGCCCAAACCCAGTCGATCCCGGTTGACTCACGTCGATCAGCGGAGAGAGCGATCCGGACCCATTTTCGCGTTTCGTTTCACGGCGTTGGCTCGCAAAGTCGCGTGCCGCTTGAGCTTGTTGCCAACGCCGTACGCAGGGTTCGAATCCCGCCGTCTGCAGCTCGACGATGGATCACGAGCCGCCGGCCACGATCAGCACGTTGGCAAACGGCGTATGCTCGGAGGCGCCCTGAACGGTGCAGGTTAGTCCGGCCTGCTGCAGCAGCCCCGTCAAGTCGCTGGCCGGTCGGTAGTGCGTGGCGCGGCCCCGGTTGAGCCCGGTTTTGCGCGCACACCACTCGAAGAAGCGCGTGAGCGCGCTGCGGGCCGAAGGATCCGCGTCGAGCTCGCGCACCAGCACGCGACCGCCGGGCGTGACCGCGCGCGTGGCTGCTGCCAGCAGCGCATCCTGCTCCGTGAGCGGCAGGTAGTGCAGCACGTCCACCAGCAAGATGGTGTCGGCCGGCGGTAGCTCGAGCTGCGCCGCGTCGCCGACCACGAACTTGGCTTCTGGAAATGCGCTCTCGGCCACGTCGATTTTGCGCGCGTCCGAGTCGATCCCACGAACCTCGGCGGCGCGCCCGAGCTCGTGCAGGAACAGCCCGAGCTGGCCACGCCCGCAACCCACATCGAGCACGCGACCGAAACTGCCCTCGAGAGACGCGACCAAACCAAACACCGGATCGAAGGCCAGCTTGCCCGCCACGTAGTAGCGATCGGCGTGCCGGGCGTCGGCGTAGCGAGCGCGCGTGCGCTCGAGCGCCAGCTCGGTGGCGCTCGACGCCTTCACGCCGGCGTCCACGCGCTCGGAGCGTCGGGACACGATGAGCCAGGCCAGCCCGAACCCGACGAACGCCAGCGCCGCGCCGACCGCGAGCGCGCCCACCAGCAGTTGCTCAGCGAAGCCAGCCGCACCCGTCGCGCGCGCCTGCCCCACATCGAAGGCCACGAAACGCCCGGTGAGCAGGTAGGCTCCAGCCTCCACCTCGGAGAAAATCAGCAGCGGCGCCACCAGCGGATTGGAGATATTGGCGGCCAAATACGCCAGGAGCGCGTCGAGACGCAGCGGCACGCAGACCAAAAGCACCAGCACCAGGTGCAGGCCATAAATCGGCTGACAGCCGATGAACAGCCCGATCGCGACGGCAGCGGCGGCTCGCAGCGCGGACCCGGGCGTGCCGCGCAAGCGCCGCCACAGCCCGAGCAGGAGCGACTTCACGCGCCTGGGTGCTCCGAGCGCGCGCGCTGCGCGTCGGCGAGCTTGCGATACATGAGCGCGCTCTTGTTTTCGGCATCACGCAACAGCACCGCGTCGAACTCGCCGATCGCCGCGTCGTACTCACCCGCCGACAGGTGCATGACCCCGAGCAGCAAACGCGCCTGCTGATAATTTGGATTCGCTTCGCGCGCCGCCTCGAGCTGTTCGCGCGCTCGTGCGGTCTCGTTGGTGTCGCGGTAAAGCGTCGCGAGCTTGGTGCGCAGATCCGCGAAGCCTGGGCACAGCGCGACGGCGCGCTCCAGCTCCTGCACCGCCTCGGGCAGCATGCCAGCGTCTTGGTACGCTTGGCTGATCTCGGCGTGCATGTTGGCGATCTTGCCCTTGGCGAAGGGGTCCGCCTTGGCCGTCCCGCCAGAGCCGCGGTGGCGGATCTGGCTGTAGATCTGGCGAGCAGCGTCGTACTTCCCGAGGTCGTTGTAGGTGACCATCAGGTTCAGCTGCGCTTCGGTGTAGTTGGGATTCAGGCTGACCGCTTTTTCGAAGTAGCGCTCGGCCTGGCCGAAGTCGCCCTTGGAGTGCGAAATCACGCCGAGCATGTCGAAAACATCCGCGAAACGATCCGTTTCGGCGACCACTTGGCGCAGCAAATACTCGGCCTTATCGAGCTCACGCTTTTGGTAGTGCTCGCGCCCCAAGAGAAGAAGCTGCTTGAGGTGATCATCCATGCGCTCGGTATGGAACCCCAAAAGGCGCGGGAAAGTACAGACTCTCGCGTAACAGGCTCGCGATTTCGCGGAAAAACCGCGCAAAAGGCTCATGAAACAGCCCCGCGGGTGCTTGCCGCGCTGTAGGTTCCTTGCTACTTCGCCCCCGTGGCCTCTCCGCTGGACGCCGGTGGTCCCCGCTTTGCCGGCCGCGTCGTCGACCCGGACGTTCGCGAAGACGGCGCGACGGAACCTAAAGTCGAGCTGAACGCCAGCCCGGTGGTGGTGGTGACTGAAGCCGAAGTCGAGACTGAACCTGAAGCTGGAGCCGAAGCCGAGACGGAAGCGAACGCGCTGGCGACAGCTGACGCTTCACGACCAGGGCGGGGCGCGGAAGTGCGGGAGCGACTGCTGGCGAAGGCGCGAGCTGTGGGGCTGGCCCGCGCGGAACCGACACAGCTCGACCACGAGCTGGATGCGGTTGGGCGCAGCATCCGGGAGCCGCCCACCGACGACTCGGCGGATCTGGTGCTGGCACCCACGTCGGGTCGCGCCCCTTCCGCCCCCATCGCACCGAACGCGCGCGAGCTGTCGCCGAACCTGGTGGCGGTCTTCTCGGCGCTAGTCGGGATGGCCGCGATCGCTTCCATCACCGCGCTGTTCATGAGCATCGAGACGCGCCTGCCCGAACAGCGCGGCGCTCTGGTGCCCCTGACCGAGGTGGCGACAAGCGCCACGCCGGCGCCGCCCAGCGCCCCCGCCGAGCCCAAAGCCAAGGCCAAGCGCCAGCGCCAGAAACAACCGGGTCCCTGGCGACTGTCCGACGCCAAGAGTGACGCGCGCTATCGCTTCATCGAGGGCAAGGTCGGCACCGACTCCTTCCTCAAGGCGCTGGAAACCGCGGGCGCGCCACAAGCCCAGGGTTACCGCGTGCTGGCGGCAATGCGCGGCGTCCTCGATCTCGATAAATGCAAGAAGACCGATCGCTTCCAAGCGTTGCTCGAGCGAGGCAGCAGCAAGCTGTTCGCATTCGAATACCTGGCGGGCCCGGACGAGGTCTACCAGGCCAAGGAGACCGACGGCAGGCTGGTGGGCAGCAAGCTCGATTTGAAGATCGAGCGCAGCCAGGTGGTGGGGGCGCTCAGCTACGACGGGTCCAACTTCGAGCGCTCGGCGGAGCTGGCCGGCTTCGATCCCGGGCTGTCCAAGGTCGTGGCCCGCGCCCTAGACGGACACATGGCGCTCGACGAGCTGGAGCGAGGCGACGCTCTGCGCGTGGTGGCCCAGGAGGTCACGGTGCTCGGAGACTTTGCGCGCTACGCCGGCATCGAGGCGCTGGAGCTCGTTCGAGCGGATTCCAAGCAGGGCAAATTGCGCATCTACTACTGCGACTCGCCCGGCATCCGCGGCTACTACGACCACGACGGGCGCGCGCCGTTCGAAGGCGGCTGGCGCAAGCCGATCAGAGATGCGCCGCGCACGTCGCCCTTCAATCCCAAGCGCATGCATCCGGTGCTCAAGAAGATCATGCCGCACCAGGGCACCGATTTCGGATCACCGACCGGAACACCCGTCGGAGCCGCCTCGTTCGGCACCGTCAGCTTTCTGGGCAACGGCGGTCCCGCCGGCAACTTGGTCAAGATCATGCATCCCGGCGGTGTGGAGACCGGCTATGCACACCTTTCGCGCTTCGCCGAAAGTTTGAAGGTGGGCGATAAGGTGAAGCGCCTGCAGCTCATCGGCTACGTGGGCAGCACTGGCCGCTCCACGGGACCCCACTTGCACTTCAGCGCCTCGCGTGACGGCAAGTTCTTCGACCCCGAGACGCTGAACCTGGACGGCATGCGCAACCTGAACGCCCAGGAGCGCGAGGCCTTCAAGCCGACCCTGGCCAAGTACGACCCGATGCTGGACGCCATCCCGATGCCGGAGCGTTTCGCCCCGCTGCAGTTGGTCAAGGCAGAAGCCCCGACGGCCGCGTCGGTAGCCACGGCTGCGGTGGTGCATGAAGACGAGTCCGTCGGCGATACGGAGGAAGGCGCCGCGCCTCCCCAAGCTGGGCCAGCGCCCGTTCCCACGCCTGGCGCGGTGCAGCAAAAGACCGGCTCCTCGGTCTACCTGAGCAACGAGGAGCTTCTCGAGGCACAATCTGCGACGGACGATGGCGAAGTCGAAGAGTAGCTGCAGCGTGGATAGGAGACGACTGATGATATCGAGAAACTCCGGAATGATGCGCTTACAATGTGGAGTGCTGCTAGGGGCCGCGCTGAGCCTGGGCTGCGCCGAGGAGCGCGACCCGATCAATCGCGTGCAAGCAGGTGCGCTCGAGAAACGCTTCTTCGTCGGGGAGCGGCTCGAAGACCCGATCGACGATCCGGAGTTCTACTCAGCCGCCACGTTGATCGACGTGCCGTACGGCGTGGACCACGGCCTGTTCAGCGGCATGGCAGGTGGCCTGAAGCGGCTGAAGTGGGAGATCACCGAAGAGCAGCTGGTGGCCCGAGCCACCTTCGAGAGCTACGAGGGCGTCGACGGGCGAGGCTCGCGCCGTACCAACGACGGTCAGGCCATCGCGGCCTTCAAGATCGTCAGTCACTTCGATGTCAAGCGGGACTACAACCCGAGCACGGGCGAAGAGCTCAACGTCATCAACGAGAACACGTCCGACAGTCCCTGGTACGAGCGTCAGTTCTTCCGCGTCGACTGGTCGCAGAATCTGATCACGTCGTCACTTTGGTGGGATCCGCTCGCGCAGAACAACATGTTCGAGGACTCGGCCTACGATGTCGAGCCGCTCGCTTACTACGTAAACGATCCGGAAAATCCCGACTACACCGTATTTTCGGCCGAGGAGGGCTACTTCGACATCACCCAAAAGGTCTTCGTCACGCCCAGGCATCTCGAGATCGACGGGCAGTCCGCGCCCACTTGCTTGTGGCGCGGCGTCTGGGTTTCGAGCGGCAAATCGGAGACGGGCGTCTGTGAATCGAGCGAGATCAAGGTGCGCATGTCTTTCAAGCGCGTCCTGCAAGCTGGTGAGCCCGGCCACCAGGAGTACGAGCCGAAAAATTGGGACGGCGCGCGCATGGATGCCTTCGGCATCTTCGTGCAGGAGCGCAAAGGCTACGACAACCACTACGGCGTGATCGACGACAATTGGTATCGCTTTGCGCAGCGCTACAACATCTGGCAGGAGAGCTTCGCCAAGGACGGGGCCGGCCAGCTCATCGCGTGCGGGCTCGAAAACGAGTACGCCGGCGATCCGAATCGAGACGCCGACCTGAATGGAACCGACGACGAATGCGAGAATGCCGGCGCCGGTTCGCAATGCAACACGGTGGTGCGTGCCTGCGCGCTGCCTTACGCACAGCGCCGCGTGGCCACGGTGGCGTGGCACCACCACCTGATGGCCGAAGACCCCACGATCGTGGACTATAGCGAGGCCGCCACCGTGGAGTGGGACGCCGCGATGCGCACCGCAGTCCAGGCGGCTCGCCAGGCGGAGTGCCGGCGTACGCAAGGTGCTTCCGTGGCGGGGACCGATTTCGCCAAAGCGTATGCAGCGGCGCTCGACGATTCCGGCAATGCGAACGCGGCCTGCGAGAGCACCTTCGCCATCTTGCAGGGGGAAGAGGAGGAGCTGCGCCAGGTCAAAGCCCTGAACCGCTGCTGGGATCGCAACGGGCGCGGCTCGGAGGCGTGCGCACCGGGCAGCGGCGTGGCGGCGATCGCGCCGGTCATCGCGTTCTGCCACAACCCCGTGCTGGGGCCGGTGCGGAGCGAGGCCGGCGAGCAGATCAAGGCGGGCGATCATCCGGCGTGCGGTGAGCCAGGCCTGGTGACGCGCCCCGGCGACATTCGCTACCACTCGATCAACATCTGGCCGACGCCAGAGGACTCGTCTCCGTGGGGTTTCGGGCCGTCCTGGGCGGATCCGCTCACGGGTGAAATCATCCAGGCCAGCATCAACGTCTACAATGCAGTCACCGACCGTTCGGCGCAGTCGGTCGTCGACAAAGCTAGATGGTACGCAGGCGAGCTCGACAACAGCGACATCCTGAGCGGCCAGTACATCCGGGCCTGGGTCGGCGCCGATGATGCGACGCGCCGGCTCGCCGGTCGCGCCTTGATCCCTCGGGCAGAAGTCGATCGACGCTTGCTGGGCATGAATCAGGCAACGGCGGAGAGCTTCGCCAACGCTCCGGCGCTGCGGCAGCTGCTCACCGAGGCTCACGGCCCCAAGGCCCTGCAGCAGCAGCTGCTGGCCAGCGTGGCGCCGCCACCGGTCGGCGGTGGCAATCGGGCGCTGTTTCAGGCGCGCATCGATGCGGTGCGCGGCACTCCGCTCGAGGCCGAGCTCGTCGGGCCGATGTGGTTCGACGCGGCCGCGGTCGATCCGGCTGCCCCTGGCGCGCTGCAAGCGGCGTCGCCGCTCGGCGGGGCGAACATTCGCAAGCGCCTCGACCTCGAAGAGGCCGTTCAGCGCCGCCTGGCGCAGAACGGGATGTGCATGTACGAGCTCGAGGTGCCGGAGCCGAGCAGCGTCACGGCGCTCGGACAGCTACTTTCGCGCAAGTTCGGCGCGTACGACCCGACGGCATCGGCGATCGTCCAGGCCGAGCGCGTGAGCCGTATGTGGGAGTACGTGCGGGGCAAGATGCACTACGGCGTGCTGCTCCACGAGATGGGCCACACCATCGGCCTGCGTCACAACTTCACTAGCTCCTACGACAAGTTCAACTACCGCCCGCAATATTGGCAGCTCCGCACCAAAGACAACGCGGCGGGAGATCGCGTCACCGAGCTGTGCACCGACGCCGACACCGACCCAACGGGCGAAGACTGCATCGGACCCCGCTACTACGATCCGCTGACACCCGCCGAGATCGACAACTCCATCTACACCTGGGCCCAAACCACGGTCATGGAGTACTCCGGAGAGCTCACGCACGACTGGCTCGGCCTGGGTGTCTACGACTATGCCGCAGCCCGCATGTTCTATGGCGACGTGGTCGACGTGAGGCGCGACCTTTCCTTTAGCTGCAATGGCGACGCTTGCCGCGCCGACTCCGAGGCGGCCGAGGCCGCTGCAGGCTTCGTCGACTACCCGGGCTACCTGCAGTCTCAGAGCGTGGAAGTGACGACACCGGAGCAGCGCTCGCTGAACTACTCCGAGTGGAACGCGTTCTTCCCGCTGGTTGCGGGCTGCCGGCAGGCTACGCAAGAGGAGCTGTCGCCGCCCGAGGACTGGAACGTCGAGCGCGATGGCGAGTGGGATGCGGTGTTCGACGGCGAGATCATCAACGGTGAGGTCTGCCGCCGTCCGGTGGTGACGCCCTATGCCTGGCGCGAGATGCGAGCCGACGAGGTCAACGACCTCGGCTTCCGCGAGGACCCGCAGTACTTCACACCGCGCCGCTCCCGCACCCGGCCCGAGCTGAATGGGGAGGGCAAGAGCTATGTGCGCGTGCCCTACTCGTTCGCCTCGGACGAGTTCCGCGATGGTTGGTCGCCCTCGACCTTGACCCGTGACACCGGCGCCGACGTCTATGAAGAGACGCTGTGGTTCATCCACCAGTACGAAAACGGACACATCTGGAACAATTTTCGCAATCAGCGCACCGGCTTCAGCATCGTCGGCTCTTACCGCCGGGAGCTCGAGCGCTACCACGTCAAGCTCGGCAACGTGGCGCAGGGCCTTTCGATCATGCACGACTACTGGTTCCGTGAGCTGGCCAAGAACGGCGGCTTCAGTCACGCGGAAATAGTGGCGGCGTACGAGGCCGAGGGCGGCCCGATGCGCGATCACGCGGTGGCGGCTGCCGCGGTGTTCGATCACTTCATGCGCGTGCTCACGCGGCCCCAGGCGGGCGTGCACTACCCGGTGCGCGACAGCGACGGCATGTACGTGTCGGGGCAGGATCGCATCGGGTCGCAGCCGAGCAATTTCCTTCCGACGCTCACGATTCCGAACGGGACCACTCTGCTCGGCCAGGACGTGACGTTCGGCGGCCGGCCGCTGGACAACGGTTTCGAGTACGGCCGCGGCTACTGGTACTTCGACTACGTCAACCAGGCCGGCTCGTACTACGAGAAGACCTACGCCTTCGACATGCTGCTGAACGCGCTTTACCGCGTGCCCTACGCGTTCTCCCGCTGGGACGGCATCGACGGCCGCTGGCGCCACACCAACTTCGTCAATCTCTTCCCGGAAGGCATGCGCCGCATGCTCGGCCTGATGTTGACGGAGGATTTCCAGCTGATTGGGCCGCGCGTCACCGCGCGCGGCGGCGTGCCTGACCTGACCCGAGCCGCGGACAACGTCGAGTACCCGACGAGCCCGCTCGGCTGGGTGTCGTTCGTGCCGGCAGACGGTCCAGAGCACTGCTATCCCAGCGCCGGTAACTTCGTGTGCCGTGACACCTTGAGCAGCGCGGTGCTCGGCGGAACCGATCCGGAGAGCGTGGTGCTCGAGCCGCAGATCGGCTTCGAGATCCAGAAGTTTCTGGCCTTCTGGGCTTATGTCTACATGCCCGGCAACCAGATCATGGACTTCGTGGACATGATGCGGATCTGGAAGGTGGGCGACGACGTGGACCCGCAGTTTGCCGGCCGCTACATCGCCTGGATCGATCCGGACAGCGACCTTCGCTACTACGCGCGGCGCCACGGCGACGAAGTCATCTTCGGCAAGACCTACGACAAGGGCATCGCAGCCAAAATGCTAGCCTGGGCCAACGAGCTCACCGGCAAGGCCTACGTGCTCGACGAAACCACGCCGTACGATCCAGTGACGGGCGCCGCCAACGTGACGCGCCACCCTGACGGTACCCCGGTGATCAAAGGCGACGGCCTGACACGAACCACCAACGACCCGCTCACCTGCGACGACAACCGCTACTGCACCCAGCTCCGTAAGTACCGCGGCCTGATCGACTTCACTCGCGACATGGGCCACCAAGTCGGCTTCTTCGAGCCCCAGCTCCCAACCACCGAGCGCTAGCCCCATGGTCACGAAGTTCTCCGACGCCAACCTGGCCGAGCTCTGGGCTCGGCTCGAAGCGTTGCCCGAGAGCCAGAAGGGCGAGATCATCGATGGGCAGCTCTACGTGCAAGCGCGCCCTCGCCCCCGCCACGCGCGCGGCATCGGCTACCTCGGTCGTTTCCTGGGAGGCGCTTTCGACTACGACGAGGGCGGCCCGGGAGGCTGGTGGATCGTGCCGGAGCCAGGCATCGAGCTCGAGCGAGCGCCCGAGGTTTCGCCGGATCTGGCCGGCTGGCGTCGCGAAAACCTCCCGGCGTTGCCGCCGGAGGGTGAGCCGTTTCGAACCGTGCCCGACTGGGTGTGCGAGGTGCTCTCGACCAGCAATGCGCGTTACGATCAACAGACCAAGGCGCCATTCTACGCCAGCGTAGGCGTACCCTGGTTGTGGATGGTCGACACGCGGAGTCGTTTCATCGAGGTGAGGCGCCTGGCTCAGGGTAAGTGGGTCGTCGAGGCCGTGTTCTCCGAGGAAAGCGACGCCCGCATGCCCCCCTTCGAGGCCATCGCGGTACCGCTGCATCGGCTTTGGGTCTAGGAGCTTTGGCGCCACGTAAGCTTCTGCAATCCGAGCCGCGCTGTGGCAGCCCCCAAGTCCCAACGTCACCCTGAAGCCTTCGCCCCACCGGTAAGCCGCAGCGTGAATATGGAGCCGTGCGGCAGCGCATCCTGAACGGCAATACTGCCGCCATGCGCCTCGGCGATGTGCTTGACCAGCGCGAGCCCGATGCCGGAGCCGCGGACCTGTTTGCCGCTAGCGGTCTTGCCGCGCACGAAGCGTTCGAAGATGCGCTTGCGATCCTCGAGCGGAATCCCGGGGCCCTGGTCGGTGACACGCACCTCTGCGCCAGAACCAGCGCGCCGCACCGAAACCGTAATGCTCGTGCTTTCGGGCGCGTACTTGAGAGCGTTGTCGACGAGGTTGATGACGGCGATCTCGACGGCCCGCTCGTCGAGCATGAGCTCGGGCACGTCCTCTTCCATGTCGAGGACGAGGGCGACGCCGTCTCGCTCCGCGCGCACGCGGCAAGCTTCCACCGCGCGGCTGACTGGCTCGGCGAGCCGACCGGGCGAAAACTCGTAGGCCGCTTGCCCGCGCTCGACCTTGGCGAAATCGAGCACGTTCTCGATCAGCGCATTCAGGCGATCGCTCTCATTGACGATGATCGAAAGGTACTGCTTGCGCTTGTCCTCGGTGTCCGCGCGTCCGGTCTGCAGCAGCTCACCGAACATGCGCACCAGCGCCAGCGGCGTCTTCAGCTCGTGCGAAACGTTGGCCACGAACTCGCTTTTGAGGTTGGAAAGGCGCCGCTCGCGCTCGGCGGCGACCAGGATCACGACCAGCCCGGCGATCACCACTACGCTGGACAGACCGACCAGCACCATTTCCAGGAGCCGCCGGCGCGCCACCGCCGCCGCCAGCTCTTCGGCGGAGTTCATGGTCACGTTGAGCGTCCACTTGTAGAGCGTGGTCTCGAACTGGCGACCGAGCGTGAGCCCGCCGCGCCCGAGCGGCGGCCCGAAGACGATCTTGCCGTCGGCGTCGACGACGTTGACGCGGCTCTGCTGCACGTCGGAGTAGAGCTCGGGAAACACGTCGTGCACGATGCGCGGCACGTCGTGCCACACCACGACGAGGAAACGTCGATTCTTCACTTCCTGCTCCCAGTGGCTGAGCAAGTAAGCTTTCTCGCGTTCGACCTTGTGCAGATGTCGCAGCTCGTCGAACGGCGGCCTATCGAGCTTCAGCTCCGGTAGCAGGCGGTGCACCAGCAGCCGGCGAAAGCGCTCGGTCTCGAGCTCCGGCGCGCGCGACGAAAGCGCCACCACGTTGCGCGACGCGGAGCCGAGATCCAGCAGGAACACCGCGCGCACGGTCGGCGTTTGCAGCGCGGCCGTTTCCAACCACTTGCGGCCGAAGTCGGCGCGTTCGTTCAAGTCGAGCACCGAGCGGACTGCGTTGTCCTGCTCGATGATGCGCTTGTCCAGGCGATCGGCGCGCTCATTGGCCAGCGAGAGCGTGGCCTCGACCACCGACTGCTCCCGCAGCCTTTCGAGCTGGAAGCTGGACCGGAACATGACGCCCGACAGCACCAGCACCGCCACCACGATGGTCGGCAAGAGCAGGAACGTCAGCAGCCGCTCACGGCGGGGGCGGTCCGTCGCCATGGCGAGCAGACTAGAGCGAAACTCACACCCTCGCCGTGCAAAGTGGCGCTCTAGGAGGCTGGTGTTTTTCAAACCCAGCCTCCTAGATTCCTTCCTGGGGGAGGAGGCACGCGCCTCCTCCCTCAAGAAGCAAAGCTTCTTGAGCCTCCCCTCCACGCGGCGGCTCCGCCGATTGGGACAGCTGGTGTTTCACACCAGCCTCCTAGACCACCCGCGAAGCGGGTGAGGGGGCGCAACCGGCGCAGCCGGTGCGGGGGCGGGAACGCCCCCACAAACGGGGCTAGAGCAGCGCTGCGAAGCAGCGCAAGCGTGGCGAAGCCACGCTTCGGAACCGGCGCAGCCGGTTACGAGATGCGCTCTAGCGTCTCATGATGACGTCGGCATCGAGCACAATCGGGCGATTCGCCAAGAACTCTGCGAACTGCTCGCAGACGTAATCGATGGCGTTCTGCTCGGTCTGGTGAAACGGGGCATCCCCGAGCGGATTGGCGACCTCGATCAACCCCAGATAGCGGCCGCCCTGACGCACCGGACCGCACAGCGTGCGTGTCGGTTTGATGCCGAGCGCATCCCAGCGCGCGCCCAGCACGCGCTCGTCCTTGGCGGTGTCGTGGATCGCGACCGAACCAGGCTGGCGCATGATGCTGCTGAAGAAGTCGTCGTCATCGGGCGTGCGGTGTAGGATGGCTTGCATCGTGCCGGGGCCCTTGGCGCGCACGACCACGAACTGGCGCGTGTTGATGTCGAAGACGTGAATCAATACACCTTCGCAGGGCACGATCGATTCGAGCGCAGCCAGCACGAACTCGGCACCGTCGGGCACACCCGACATGAAGTGCAGATCGTGCATGGTCTCGAACAGCTCACCGATCAGATCCTCACCGGCGCGCCGGTGCAGCGCGGCAACGCGCGGCTTAGACGAGCGCGGCGCGCTCGGCGGATACGACGAGATCGGCTTCTCCCGCATCAGCGGGATGGCCGCGCCTTCCGGATCCGACTTGGCGGGCGCCGGCGCCTCGACCGCGACCGGAGGCACGGCGGCAACAGGCGCAGCAGCAACTGCGGGCACACCGGCAGCAGGCGGGATCACGACGGGGTCGGGCGGAGGCGGCCCCGACGAGCCCACGCCCTGCACCACCGCGACCGGCTTGATCGATGAGGGCGCCATGGAGGCGCGCGCGGGCTGCGTCCCGTCGAAGAGCGGGAAGGTCACCACCGGACTACCCCGCCAGTCCTTCCACGCCAGCGTGCCGAGCGGCGCTCGCTCCGGGCGCTTGTCGAACTCGTGATCAAACACCGCAAGCTGCACGAACTTCTGCCCGGGCCGAGCCGCAAGCTCACGCGACAGGTCGCGAAAGCTGGCCCAAAGCAGGGCTTCCACTGCGCCACGCGTGACACCGGGATCGACGACGTAAGCGACCTCTCGGTAGGTGATGGGTGAATCGCTCGACGGCTCTTCCTGCCGCTTACGCAGGATGGTTGCCGGCGGCGGCATGTCCAAGGCCGCGCTGGGCTGCGTGAGATTCTGCGCGGCCTGTGGCATGCCGACGTTCTTCGGCAGCGCCGGCGCACGCGGGATGACGTCGTCCGGCACCGTGACGCCAGCGGGCGGTTTGGCGGAAGGTAAGCGCGCTGCTTCTGATCGCGGCGGAAATGCCGACGCTGACTTGCTCGCAGGACCGGCAGCCGGGGGTGCCTCGCTGATCGAGCGCACGCCGCTCGGCGCGTTGGGGGAAAGGGCGCTCGACGGCACGCCCGCATACGGCTCGGCAGCGGCAGGCGCCGCGGAGGGCCTGGCGGCGGGAGCGGCTGTCGAGGCGCGCGCGGGCGAGGCCGCCGCTTGACCGTTCAAGTGTGGGGTGTCGGGCTGGAAGGCGGACTCTGGCGCCGCGGTGCTGAGCTCCGCGTCATGTGGCGCTTTGGCCACTACGTACTTGAGCTTCTGCTTCGGATCGACCGCGCGGTAGCCGTCGTCCAAGAGCTCGATCGAAAACTTGGATAGCGGTCCGCTGTCACCGCGGAGCTTGCGCGCCTCTTGCAAGGCGGCCTGCCACTGCTTGGCCTCGACGCAATACCTCTCGTCGGAACTATTGTCGCCAACGCGAGAGACCTCAACGAACCATCGCATCAAAATTCAGCGCCGAAGTAACCTGCGGCCGGAACCCGCGGCCGCTATAAAACGTTGTCCCCGCGCACCCGGGCGGGGCCGATAAGTAGAGCGCCTCGCGCGTGCTCCCGCAAGCAACAATGACCAAGAAAGACCGAAAAAACGCGGGATGGTCTTGCTTCTGTGGGGCCAAGGCCCGACCTTTTATTGATTATTTGCGATCTCGTGCATGCCAGGGTGGGCGTGTGGGTACTGGTCCTCGCTCAGCGCAAGTCCCTCGCTCGCCCCGGCCAGCGGACCCGGGGTACGACGTAGTACAAAGCGCGGAAACGTGACCGGAACGTTTCGCGCCCACCCGCGCCAGCGCTTCATCTCGCTCGCGCCATTCGAGCCCTACATCTACGGGCTCTGGGCCGCCTCGCTCACCTTGCTATGCGCGTGCAACTTTTATTCTTCGACGAGGCTGCAGACTACGCTCGCAGACGTATTCTCCCGACCGGAAGCCTTCGACGCCGCGACCCGCGGAGCGCTCGGGCCGTGGTCGGCGCCGCTCGACGACGTGTTCATCCATTTCGATTTTGCGCGCCAAACAGCGCGCGGCCACGCGTTCGAGTGGTCTCCAGGCAATGGGTACTCGAGCGGCGGCACCAGCCTGCTCTACCCGTTCGTGCTCGTCCCAGGCTTGTGGCTGGGGATGAGCGGGCTGAGCCTGATGCACTGGGCGGCGGTGGTGGCGTGCGTGAGCGTGTTCGGCGCGCTGCTGGCGCTGCGGCGGCTGTTTCGCGATCTACCGATCATGACCAGCTACTTACTGCCGCCCCTGCTGCTCTGTGTCGGGGTTCTCGACTGGTCACTGTGGAGCGGCATGGAGATCGCGCTGCTGCTGGGCCTGTGGTCGCTCGCCATCGTGGCATGGGACGATCTGAGCCGCGCCGGGAGCCAGGTGGGCGCGCGCCATGCCGAAGCAGCGCTGCTCGGCGTCGCCGGTTTGTTGATGTGCGCCACGCGCCCGGAGAGCATCGGAGCCCTCGGGGTGCTCGCCGTGACCGCGCTCTGGGACTACCGGCACGAGAAACCGACGCGGCTCCTGGGCATGACCGGGCTCACGCTCGGTCCCGCGCTGCTGCTGCTGGTGGCGCACGCTGCCGCCAATCGCGCGCTGACCGGAGAGTCGACCGCGGCCGGCGCGCTGGTCAAGCTGGAGCTTCACCACCCGTATTTGACGCGCGGGGAAGTGATCGCGGCCTGGTGGTTTCACTTCAAGTACCAGGTGCTGCGCGTCACTCAGTATCACTTTGCCGACGTGCCTCTGGTCGGCTGGACGATCTGGATCGTCGCCGCCTACAGCCTGGTGTCGCCCGTGACGCGCCGAATTGGGATCGCGCTCTGGTTGTCGATGCTGGCCTGGGTCAGCATCGTGGCGCTGAACGGCCAGGTGCGCTGGCAAAACGAGCGCTACACGATGCCGGCCGTCGCCTGGCTGCTGTGCGCGGCTGCGCTGGGCTTGAGCGCGGCGCTCTCGGCGGTGCGGCGAGAGCGCCTGGTCACGGCGCTGCCAGCGCTGGCGGGCGTGCTGCTGGTCGGCGTCTTCGTGTGGCGGCAATTGCCGCGCTTTCGCGAGCAGCTCTGGTTCTTCGGTCGCGCCTCGCGCAACATCCTGGATCAGCACGTGCGCACGGGGCGCAAGCTGCGCGACGAGGTCCATCCACAGCCGGCGCGCGTGCTGGTCGGCGACGCCGGCGCCATCCCGTACGTCGCGGACCTACCCGCCCTCGACATCATCGGCCTCGGCGGGTATCGCGGGCTGCCGTTCGCGCGCGCCACGCGCCAAAACGTGGCGGCCGGCATCGAGCTGATCGAGCGGCTGCGCAGCAGCGATCGTCCAGATCTGCTGGCGATCTATCCGGGCTGGTGGGGGGATTTCCCGACTTGGTTCGGCAAGCGCGTGGGCGAAGTGCCGGTGCGCGGCAACGTGATCTGCGGCGGCGCCAGCAAGGTGCTGTACCGCCCGCGCTGGGAGTCGCTCGATCGCAGCGAGCAGCCTTTTTCGCTCAAGACCGGCGAGCGCCGCGTAGACGGGCTCGATATGGTGGATTTGGTGAGTGAACGCGAACACGGCTACGCGCTGTCGAACCGCTCGGTGGGGCACGTGCTGATGAAGCTCCTCCCGAACCCGAGCCTGCCACGCGAGGATTTGTGGGACGCGGGACGCATCGTACCTGGCGGAGTGGTGGAGAGCTTCACGCTGTCAGGGCTGGATCCAGCGCGCGCGGTGGCGCTGATCGTGCGCGCGGCCCCGACTGCTCCCATCACGCTCAGGCTCGAGGCGGCTCCCAACGTGAACCAAGCGGTAGAGCTTGCGAAGCGTGACGGCTGGCTCGAGCAGCGCATCGAGCTCGGCAAGCCGGGTGTCATGCGCTTGCCGGTTCGCCTGCAAAGCGACGGGGAACATGTGCTGTTCCACGTCTGGGCCGTTCAGCCCGAGTAGACCGATGCGGCGCTGGGTCTGGCTCGCCGCGCTGTGCCTGTTCGCTTTTGCGCTTTCCTACGGCTACGTCCACGTCTATCTGCGCGGAGGACCGCGCATCATCGACGCCACCAGCTACTGGCTCGAGGCCAGGACGCTGGCCACGGGCTCGTTCATTTTCGACGCGCCCTATCCGAGTGGCTCCTTTCGCGGCCGCTTCCTGCTCTCGACCCCCGACGGGAAGTCGCTCGGGGTGATCTTTCCGCCGGGGTATCCGCTGCTCCTGGCACTCGGCATGTTGGCGGGCGCGCCGTTGCTCGTGGGACCGCTGCTCGGCGGATTGCTGGTCGCAGCCACGTTTCACCTCGCGCTGGCGGTGACGAAGGATCACAAGGTCGCCTGGGTCGCGGCAGGCCTGTCGGTGGTGTGCGCGGCGCTGCGCTACCACTCGGCCGACACGATGTCGCATGGCCTGAGCGCGCTGCTCGGCTGCTTAGCGCTCGGGCTCGCGCTGCGCCATGAGCTGCGCCTTGGACCGCTGCTGTGCGGTCTCTGTCTGGGCCTAATGGTCGCGACGCGGCCGGTGAGCGCAGTGGTGTCGTCGCTATTGTGCCTGATCGCGCTATGGCGTTCAGGATTTCGGTCGTGGCTCCTGGTGCTGCTCGGCTCGCTGCCGGGCATTGCGTTACTGCTGGTTCACCAGCGCGCGCTCACGGGCAGTTTCTTCCAGTCGACCCAGCTTGCGTACTACGCGGTCGCCGACGCGCCGCCCGGTTGCTTTCGCTACGGCTTCGGCGAAGGCGTGGGCTGCCGCTACGAGCACGGCGCCTTCGTCACGCGCTTCCTGCCGAGCGGCTACGGGTTCGTGGCTGCCGCACGCAACTTCTTCGTGCACCTCGGGCTATTCAGCGTGGATGCCACCAACACCATCCCACTCACCCTGCTCGGCGGCTTCGCGGTGTTTCGGCACGCGCGCACGCCGCTCGGGTGGCTCGCGGCTGGCGTGCTCCTACAGGCGCTGGCGTACGTCCCTTTTTACTTCGACGGCAGCTATCCCGGTGGCGGCGCGCGCTTCCTCGCCGAAGCGATCCCGCTCTGGCAGATCCTGGTGGCGCGCGCTGCGGTCGACCTGCGGCTCGAACGCTGGGCAGTCCCGGCCGCTCTCGCCGGCTTCGCCCTGCATGCCCGCCACGGGCACGCAAAGCTTCGCGACCGCGAAGGCGGTAGGCCCATGTTCGAGCCCGACTTCGTGCGCCGGGCCGGCATCACGCACGGTCTGCTCCTGGTCGACACTGATCACGGCTTCAACCTGGGCCACGATCCCAGCATCGCCAGTGCCGAAGAAGGCGTCCTCGTGGCGCGCCGGCATGGCGACACGAACGACGGAGTCCTTTATCAACTCGAAGGCCGCCCCCCCACGTACCGGTACGTCTACGACGTGAGCGGCACCCGCCCCCCCAACCTGATCCGCTACATCCCCGCGCAGCTCCCGCGGAGCGAGGCCGAGGCAGAATGGCCGGGCCCTCCGCGGCAAGGACCGTCGTATCCGGTCCACTTTCCGTGTGCTTCGGCCGGCCGCGCCCTGCGGCTGTTTCCAGGCAGTGTGGTGAGGTTTGAGCCCGCCCATCCCATCGAGGACTTCGAGCTCGGCTGGGTCAGTACTCGCCCTGGCACCGCCCAGATCGTGGTCAGGCGATCGAGCTACACCAGCCGATGGACGAGCGGCTGGGCGAGCGGCATCGACCACCAAGCTGTCCTGCCGCCCATCCAGCTGTCGGCCACGGGGCCCGGCTGTGTCCGCTGGCGCCTGCCCGGCCCCGTGACCAACCTGTACTGGTACTTCCCAGAGAGCGAGCCCTTCGAGCTGTCGGTCGAGCTCATCAGCGGAGAGGGGGCCATCGACTACGTCGACTACCTGAAGGTGTGGGGCGAAGCCGGAGCCGCCGTAACCCGTTGACAATTCAGGTTTAAGGGGGGAGCATCAAGGCAATCAGTTAGCGCTCGGTTCACCGGCTGAGGGAGGCGACCCGCGAATGACGAAGAGCGAGCTCATCGAAGCCATCGCAGCCCGGGGCGAGCTCACCAAGGCCCGCGCCGAGATGGTCGTCAATTGCGTGTTCGACGCGATGACCGAAGCGCTGCAACGTGGCGAAGGAATTGAGATTCGGGGCTACGGCAGCTTCACCGTGCGCCCCTACAAGCCGTACGCCGGTCGGAACCCGCGCACGGGCCAGCCAGTGCCGGTGCCCGCCAAGCGGCTGCCTTTCTTCAAGGTGGGCAAGGAGTTGAAAGAGCTCGTGAACGACAGCCGCCACATTCCCATCACTGGCGGTGACGAAGGCGACGAAGACGACGGCGAAGAGTGAGGAGTCGCTCGTCGGTCACTGCGTCGACCCAACGTCGGATCGGACGACGCGGCGCACTTGTCGGTGCGCTTTCAATAGCTTGCGAGCGTAGGGCGCCGAAACCGCCCGCAGCCGCGCCACCTCCTGCGCGCTACTCGGGGCGTCTCGAGGACTACGTTCCCGCGGCGGGATTGCGCTGGCTCGTGCGCGGCTCTCCAGCGAAGCTTGCGAAAAGTGAAAGCTTTCGTCCGGCGATCGACGTCGTGTTCTCCGCGGAGCGACTGCGGGCGATCGCCCAAGCCACCGGCTTCGCGCTCGAGACCCTACCGTACGGGCTGATCGCCGGTTTCGACTTGGGAACTCTCTACTTAGCAGAGCTGCCGGGACCCACCGCGGCGGAGGCGCGGGCGCGGTTCGAGGCGCGTCAGATTCTCGAAGCCACCAAGCGCGCCCCTGACCCGAACGTGGTGGTGCTGTCAGGGACGAGCGCGGGCGTCCCCTTGGGCCTCGTGACCATCGACGATCGGGTGGTTGCCTACGCGGTGGGCGACCCGATGCTATGTCGGGTGGTCGAAGCCTACGCGCGCGGCAAGCTGAAAGCGAAGACCGCCTTCGAAGGCGCCGCGCTCGTCGGACAAGCTGGAGACAGTCGCGATTTCCCCATTTCGGCGCACGTCCCAGGTCCCTTCGACGAGCGCTGGCACAGCGCGGCCGGAGGTTTGCTCGGCATAGCGACGTCGCTCTCGGGCAAGTTGGCGGAGGCCGGCGCCGATCGCGTCCGCTTCGAGCTCACGCTGGACGGCGATTTCGGCCAGAGCAACGCCGTGGAGCGCCTGCGCGCCACCTACATGTCGGTGGCTGCCAGCTCGACTGGAACATTGCTGGGTCTGGGGTCTTCGCTCGATCCGCAGCTATTCAGCAATGAGCCGAACGATCATATCGTCCTGCGGGTTGGGCTCAAGCTCAGCGACGTCGCGCGGGGTGCGCGCGCGGCGGCGAGCGCTGATCTTGCCGAAATTTTTCGACTTTCAGGGTCCGCCCCCACCGAGCCAAATTCGACACCTCCACCTACATTGACTCCAGATTCTCGCTAGAAATTGCAGCGATTTCACCGATCTATGAGATAGAAGCGGGCATGGATTCGATTGACCAAAAGGTGTTGATGATGCTACGACCTCGCCCGTGCTGCACTGCGGCGAGCGGGATGAACGAACGGCAGCCAGCGCTTGAGCGTCGGAGGTCAGAGGTGACTTCGTGGTGAAGCCGAAGTCGCGAGGCGGACGTGTAGCCGCCCCTGCCCTAGTCGAACGTCTAGTTCCCGCGGAAGCAGGTCAGGAGGGCAATTTGTCGGTTGAAACCATTCGCATCAACTTCAAAACTGGTGACATGGCGGTGCATCCCGCACACGGTGTCGGTGAAGTTCAAGACATCGAAGAGAAAGATTTCGGAGGGCGGAAAACCTCGTGTTACGTCATCAAGATCCGAGATACGGGCCTGAAGGTCATGGTGCCGACGGAAGCTGCTTCGCGTGTCGGCCTGCGCCCAGTGATGAAGAAGAAGGAAGCACAGAGGATCCTCGACATCCTCAAGGCGCCTGAAGTGGCAGTGGATCTGCAGCCTTGGAATCGACGTTTCCGCGCTTATACGGAGATGCTCAAGAGCGGGTTGCCCTCCGAGATCGCCAAGGTTCTCCGGGACATGTACCGCCTCAAGTTCGATAAGGACCTGTCCTTCGGCGAGCGCCGCCTGCTGGATCAGGCGCGCAGCCTGCTCGTGCAAGAGCTGGCTCTCGCCCGGAAGGTTCCGCCCTCCACCATGGAAGGCGAAATCCAACAGATTTTTAGTGCGTGATTCTTGGTCGCCTCCGTGGTGCCTGAACCGCGGACGCGACCTCCGCGCTCGGTTGAAACAGCTGGCGCCCGGCCTCGTCGGGTTGTTCAAACTCGCCTTCTCTGTCGATCGTGATCTGCTGGTGCCAAGACTGGCCTGAGTCTTTCCAGATTTCGGGGCAGTGGCCCCGAAATCACCGCGCTCGAACCCGAAAATCTCCCCGTCTCCCCGCCTCCCTGTTGATTCCCAATCGTTTAGGGACGTTACGTAACGCGTCTCGCCCTGGGACTAAAGAAATCGCGGAGTTGGCCGTGCTGGGGGGGGCATGGAGTCTCGCTCCCTTTTGGCATTGGGGAAGTTCCGTCGCGAGGAGCGCGCAGCGCTAGCGGTCGCGGCCCAGCAGGCGGCTTTCGAGCTGCATGCGGTCGATAGCAGCGACGAGGCCTCCGATTGGCTTTCGAGCCACGACGCGCACGCGGCTCTGCTGGAGAGCGAGCAATCCGCAGGCGTCGCGGTGGAGGCGCGCAGCAGCGCGCGACACGTGCGGCTGCCCATGCTGGCTCTGGCACGCAGCGTGTCCGACCTGGCTTTCAACGACGCCTTCAGCTGGGGCGCCGACGACGTGCTGCCCTTCGGCGAGGTTCGACCGCTGCTGACACGGCTGCGCAACCTGCCGCGCGAGCAGGCGGAGCCACCCAAGGCCGGCCGCGGCAACGCGCTGGTAGCCGAAGCGGATCGCACGCGCCGCACGGTCGTGGCTCGAGTACTACGCAATGCCGGCTATGCCGTGACGTTCGCCGTCACAGCAGAGGACGCGGTACGCTTCGCCGAACGCGGCGATCTGGCGCTGGCAGTCGTCAGCTCCGAGCTGGTGCCCGACACGCGACCGATTGTGGAGCACGCCCGAGCTGCTGGCAGCAACGCGAATTTCATCGTGTGCTGCGCGCCCCGCAACCTCCGGAGCGTGCGCGAGGGGCTCGAGAGTCTGCCAGGCGTGGCGGCCGTGGACGGCTTCGCGGCCCCGGAAAACGTGCTGTTCGCATCGAACGAGCTATGCGCCGGCGGCGTCAACAACCGAAAAAGCGCGCGCCTGCTGTACGGAACCACGGTTGCGTTTCGTGGCGCAGGACGCGAGCGCGATGATCTGGGCTTTACCTACAACGTGTCGTCTGGTGGTCTGTACGTGCGCACGATGGCACCGCCGGACGACGACGAGGCCTGGATCGAGCTGCGTCCGCCGCGCAGCGATCGGTTGGTGCGGTTGGTCGTGAAGATCGCCTGGCGCCGGCGCTTCAACCACAACGAGAACGCCACGGTACCGCCCGGCTTCGGTGCTCAGATCATCGATGGCGCGCACGCGGACATCGCGGCCTGGAACGCCGGCTACAACGCCATGTCAGCCGCGCTGGGTTGACCTCGCGCTGGCTCGACGCGACGGGCAGCATCCGCCTGAGCTACGCTGCCGGTCATGAAGATCTACACCCGCACCGGCGACAAGGGTGAAACTGGTCTGTTCGGCGGTGCGCGCGTGCCCAAGGACGATGCGCGCATCGAGGCCAATGGAGCGATCGACGAAGCCAACGCCATGCTCGGCCTTGCCCTCGCTTACACCTCCGCGCCGCTGATCGTGAAGGTGTTACAGGAGGCTCAGGCAGACCTGTTCACGCTCGGCGCCGAGCTCTCGGCCATGAGCGGTCACGAAGATCGCCTGGGCATCCCACTACTAACGGACGCTGACGTCACGCGCCTGGAGCAGGCCATCGACGAGGCCGAAGCGCCGCTGCCTCCGCTGAAGAACTTCATCCTGCCCGGCGGGCCGCCCGAGGTGGCCACCCTGCACATCGCGCGCACCATCGTGCGCCGCGCCGAACGGCGGCTGCTCACGCTGGCCCGGCGTGAGAGCGTGCGCGGGACCGCCATTGCCTACCTGAATCGCCTGGCAGACCTGCTGTTCGTGCTGGCACGACGGACGACGCACGAAAACAAGAGTCGTGACCAGGAATGGGCGCCCCGCGGCAAGCGCGCGTGATACGGATGAAATTTGGGCTAGAGTGCCCAGCGTGGCCATCAGGAAAATCGCACAGCTGGGCGAGCCGGTCCTGCGTAGGGTGGCGCGCCCGCTCGGCGTCGAAGAGCTGAAGAGCCCAGCCATCCAGAGCCTGATCGACGACATGATCGAGACCATGCGCGACGCCGACGGTGCGGGCCTGGCTGCCCCTCAGGTCTACGAATCGATCCAGCTGTGCGTGATCGAGCTCAACCAGAATCCTCGTTACCCGGACGCGCTCGACATTCCGCTCACGGTACTGGTCAACCCGATCGTCACGCCCGCTGTCAGCAGCCCGGCAGACGCGCTCTTGCCAGAAGACTCGATTTCGATGTTCGAGGGCTGCCTGTCGGTCAGCGGCGTGCGCGGCCAGGTGACGCGGCCCCGGCGGGTGCGCGTCCAGGCGCTGGACCGCCAGGGCAGCCCGCTGGATTTCGAGTGGGAGGGCGTGCGCGCCAGCGTGGTCCAGCACGAAACCGATCACTTGAAGGGTGTGCTCTACGTCGACCGCGTGGACACCAAGACGCTGACGTTCTTGCGCGAGTACGAGCGTTACGTGCCGCGTGAAGAGCGCATCGTGGATCGAGGCAGCTCGTGAGTCGTTACGCAGCAGGCGAGCTGATCTCGGGCAAGTATCGCATCGTGCGCTTGATCGGCGATGGCGGGATGGGCGTCGTCTACGAAGCACGCCACGAGGTGCTGGGCTCCGGGGTCGCGCTCAAGTTTCTCCACGCGGACCTGGCTAAGCGCCCGGGCTTGACGGAGCGCTTCATGCAGGAGGCGCGCGTCTCGGCGACCATCCAGAGCCCGCATGTCACTCACGTCACCGACGTGGATACGGCGCAGGACGGTTCGCCCTACCTCGTGATGGAGCTTTTGTCCGGTCAATCGCTGCAAAGCACGCTCGACCGGCAAGGCAAGCTGCCGCAAGACCAGGCGCTGGATTTTGCCCTGCAAATCTTGGCTGGTCTCGAGGCAGCACATGCCATCGGCGTCGTGCACCGGGACATGAAGCCCGACAACGTGCTGGTCACCCCCTCACCGGGCGGCCCGATCCTGAAGCTCATCGATTTCGGTATCGCCAAGCTGCGAGTCTCGAGCGAATTCAGCAAGGGCCTCACCAGGGCTGGCGTGGTCATGGGGACACCCGAGTACATGGCCCCCGAGCAGTTGATGTCGGCACACACCACCGACCATCGCGCCGATATCTACGCGCTCGGCGTGATGCTCTTCGAGATGCTCTCGGGACTGCGTCCGGCCGATGGTGACGACGCTGAGCAGATCATCGCAGCCGTGGACGCCGGGCGCGTGCGCAAGCTCGCGGAAGTGGCGCCGGCAGTGCCCTCAGGGCTGGTGGCGCTCGTCGAGCGCGCCACCCTCCCGGATCGCGAGCAACGCTTCGAGGGGGCAGCCGCCATGCGCCTGGCGCTCGCGGCGTTTGCCGGACAACTGAGCCACGCGGGTCGACTCGCCGCAACGGCGGAGCCACTCGACCCGCTACCGACACCCGTATCGAATGCGCTGCTCTCCCTGCCCGCTCCCATCGTCGCACCGGGCGTGCCCAAGACCGTACTGCCCAACGGCGCGCCGCTCAGCGTGAGTCAGCTCGGCGCCGCGCGCACCAGCCTTTCTGAAGGTGAACCGCCGATGTCGCAGATGGGGCGTCCTCCCATCGCCGGCACTGCCATCGACGCTCCGGCCGCTTATGCCCCACCCTACGCGCAGTCATACGCGCCTCCGGTCGCGCCCCGACGAGGGCGCGCTGGCGTGTTAGTCGTGGCGCTCGCGCTGGTGGTGCTCGGCGGAGGCGGCGCTGTCGGCTACGCCGCGTATCGAGCGGTTGACCACGAACGCGATCGCACGCCGCCGCTCCCCGCCGCGAGCGGTCCACTCATCATCGAGCCGCTACCACCTGATCCCGCCGGCGGCACGGGACCGGCGATCGGCGCCAATACCGGCGGAGCAACCAGCGCCCTGCCCAGTCCGCGTCCAGCGGGTCCCACGCCGAAGCCCCCCGGCGCAGGTGGGCCCGGTACCGCACCGGGGTCTGGGGCTGCTGGTCCGCCGACCTTTCAACTCCCGTTCCCCATTCCGAGTCAGATTCAGATCCCCACCGCGCTGCCGTCAGGCCTGCGGTTGCCACCGGGATTTCCGACCGCCTTACCACCCGGATTTCCAGGCCTTCCGCAGCCCACGCAGGGGGCGCTGCCCACCGCCGGTGCGGCCGCAACGCCCAGCAAGGAACCCGGTAAATAGCCGCGCCCCTGCTAGGGCTCGGGCGTCCATGACGAAATTCTGGCGCCACGAACCATTGAGAGTATGTCACCTTCTCGAAACAAGCTCGAAAGCCGCGGGTGCGCTCCGCGGTCGTAACGTCCCTTCATCGTCACCGCCGCGAAGAGATTCGAAGTGAGCTCCGTTCCCCCTTCAGAGGACTTCTTGCGATCGTTCGCAGCGTCCCTTCCGGAAAGTTACCGCGCCAACTTCGACGCGAGCGCGATCGGGGCACACGCTCGCGTGGCGCGCGAGCGCGAGTCCGCACCGGCAAACATCGGCGCTTTCTTTTCGAATCGAGTGCCCGGTGCGGCCATCTGCGTCGTGGCAGACGACCGACCTGGACTGCTCGCGACCATCAGCGCCGCGCTGGTGCTGTGCGGGCTCGACGTGATCGAGGCCGAGGCTTATACGCGCCGCATTGCAGGTAAGCACGACGAGGCCGTCGACGTCTTTTGGGTGCGCCACGAGGACACCTCGGATGTTCGCGCGCGGCTCGAGCACGACGAAATCGTCCAGCTCTGCCAGACCCTGATCGGGCTACTCGATGGACGGCTCGAGCGCAAGAAAGCCGATTCCGGGAGCCGAAGCTCGATCACGCCGGCCGCCAAAGAGACGGTAGTGCGCTTCATCGAGGGTGAAGACGGTACCTTTGCCACCCTCGAGGTCGAGACTTTCGATCGTTCGGGGCTGCTTTTGTCGCTGTCGCAAGCACTGTTCGCTCAGCGCGTGCAGATCGTGGGCTCGCAGGTCAAGACTCGCGGCGGGCGCGTCTACGATCGGTTCCACATCGTCGAATTCGACAACAAGCCCATCTCGCCGGCGCGCCGCCTGGAGATCCAGGTCGCGATCCTGTCTGCGATTGATCCGGTGCCCGGCGACGTCGAAACAATCAGCGCGCAAGCCTAACGCAGCTGACCAGTCTGCCACACTGGGGCAGGTACCGAGCGAGGCGCACGGCCACGCCCCCCACGAAGCCTCGGGCAATCGGCTTCGCCTGATGAGCAGCAGGTGGTTCGCGTTAGGCCCGAGCTTTGCAGTATGAGCCAGCAGGAGGTCGCCAACCATGGCTTCCAGAGCTCATGTTCACGACTACTACGGGCAAGTTCCCGAACGAGCACGCCGCGTCGCGCGCTACCCGGCCAGAAGCGATCCGGTCATCGTGCCGACCGACAAGAGCGACAGCGTCAGCTCGATCTTGGTCGCATCGGCGCTGATCGCAACGGCCGTCATTTTGGGCGGCGCCTATGCCGTCTATGCAGGAGTGCCGCCTCCACCCATGGCAGAAACGCCGACTCCGCCATTCGAGCGCGCTTACCAGCTCGATGAGCAGCCGCTGAAAGCGCAGGTGTTCGCGGTACTGGTTGGTCCGGCGATCGCGGCGCCCAGCGTCGGCGCCGTCACGCCGGAGCCCGCGGAACAGGCTGAGGACCTCGAATCTTTCACGCCTCCGGCACTCACCTCACCACGACGCACGGCGCCCGAGCTGGCGCCGCTGCCGGCTGCACCGGACGCTTCGCAAGCTGCGCCGGATGCGGCTCCACAGCCACCGCCGACTTACCCCAACCCGACCACGACACCACCGGACGCCGTGGCGCCTCCGAACACCAGCCCCGAGCAGCCGGTGCCGCTACTCGATCCGGAAAATCCCTACCGCTAGGGGTTGGGCGGCCAAGGATGTGATGAATGCTGAGCCTGCGGCCCCCGCTAGCGCTGCCGGCGGCCGCCGCTCAAAGTAGTCGCAGGAACGCGAGCAATTGGCGCTGTGCCGGCACGGGCAGCGGGCTGGCGTCGACCGCGTCCTGAGCCTCGTGAAGTCCGCCGGCTGGACCGAAGCGAAACCGCGCCAGTACTTGCGTCAGGTCGGCAGCCGAGCCGTTGGTGAAGTAGCGCGGCTTGAGCAGCAGGCGCCGTAGGCTCGTGATACGGGTGCCTCGTTCGTGCACATAGGGAACGATGCCGGTCTTCTCGTAGTCGCCGCGCGCCCAAACGATTGGCGCGTTTCGACGCAGCACGAGGCGCTCCCAATCCTCGAACGCTACGGCGCTGCTCGCGTCGTCGGAGATCAGGCGGGCGGCGTGACAGTCGGAGCAATAGCGACGAAACTGCCGTGCTCCAGCAAGCTCGAGCGCCGAAAACCGACTGCGGCCAGGTGCGTACGGATTCGGCGCATGCGAAAATTCGTACAAGAAGCGCAGCAATGCGGCGCGCAGCGCGAGTGGCCCGAGCTGGCCCGCGTCGATGCCCAGCTCATGGAGCCACGGGAAGCGCGCCGTGGTCAGCGAGAACCACGGATCGTGCGCGCTGCCCGCGCCAGCCACGCGAAACTCGCTATGACACACGCTGCTCAGATCCGGATCCAAGGCGCGCGAAAAATGCGGACGATTGTTGGCCAGTCCGAACAGCGGTTTAGTCACGACGCTGACATCGGCGCGCCCCGTATAGTGTAGGCGCGCATCGACGCCCCCCTCGAAATGACAGGTTTCGCAGCTGAAGCGCGAATGGCTCCCCGCACTGTTTGCCTCGGGAGCCATCAGCTCAGTGAAGAACAGCGCTTCGCCCAGGCGCGCGGTGGGATCAGGTCGCGTTTCGCGATCGACCCGTACCAGGCGAGAGCTGCGCGAATCCACATGAATCCAGGCGTCGAGCAGCGGGCTACCGTAAGCGATGCCGCGCGAGCCAATCACGGCGTCGCTGACGCCGGGCGGCACGGGCTGCGTCGCCAGCGCCGGGACGCCACGCAGATCCTGGCTCCAGGTGGCGCGAAGCAACTGGCCGCTGCCCGAAGCGAGCGTGGTCAGCATCACGCCCTCGGGCTGCAGGCTGAGACCAACGGCTTTGGGCACGACCAACCCGTGGTCGCTCACGTTCAGCTCGGCCACGCGCTCGAGCTGGGAGCCAAAGCGGTAGAGCCAGACGAAGGAGTCGATGTTTTCGAACTCGCCGTGAGCGCGCACCAGCGGCTTGTCCTCGACGCCGGCTACCGCGATCAGCACCTCGGCCTCGTACTGCAGGGCATCGACCGCCCAGATAGGGCCATCGTGCGCGATGCGTCCGAGCTCCCGCCGCGGGACGCCGCGCGCGTCGAGCTCGAGCAGCCGCAGCGCGCGTTCGAACAGCGAGACCTCGAGCAAATAAGGTCCGCGCCGCACGAGTCGCAAGCCACCGGGCAGCGCGGGGCGGCGGTCGAGCACGCGCCCGCTCGCATCCAGCGTGAGCAGCGCCGAACCGTCAGCCGCAAGGACGTGAAGCGGACCCGACCCGGAACACGCGAGATCAGCGATCGCAGCCACGTCCAGACGTAAGCTCGTCAAGATGCGCGGCGCCGGCGCTAAATCGACGCGCGTGAGCTCGGGCGAATAGCGACTGGCGACCCACGCCGTATCATTAGAGGTGCAAAGCGCGGTCGGCGATTCGGAGAGGGTCACCCGCTGAAGCTCGGCGAGCTCTGGGTCGAGGGTTACGAGCGCCTTGGCACCGCGCAGAATACCGACGAAACCAGGCGCGGTTTGGCGCGCCACGATGCGGTACGGATCGGCGCCACTGGCGTCGATCCAGGGTGGCTGCTCCGCCGGTTCGAGGCGACTGCGCAGCGCTGCTTCGTGCTCGCGCAGCAGCATCGTGCGCTGCTTGGCGAGCTTGCCAGGTCGCGCTCGCGGCACCTGCCCCCGCGTCGCCTCACGCGCCTCATCACCGGCACAAGCTGCGAGCGTGCAGCACAGGACGAGCGGCAGCCAGCGCATAGCCGACTGGCTAGCCGTTGTGCGTCCTTGCTGCAATTCTCGTGTGTCCCGCGCGGGGACGCGTCGTCTCAGGCTGGTCGAAAGACGGGCCCTTCCGTTTGCCAGATGAGCAGCGCAAGTGCGCGTCCCCATGCAGTGTCGAGGCCATTTCGCCGTGCAGCGAGGTACGGCGATGCCCGGCACGACTCGTGCTGAGTAGCGCGTCGTGACTGACGACTCCGTGAGAAAGCACCGGCTACTCGAGGCCCAAGTCGAGCTCTGGACCAACCAGGCCAAGAAGCTCGCCGATGGGGGCAACGAGGCCGCTGCGCTCGACCTTTACCGCCGCGCCGCTGACGCGCTATCCGGCGCTCCGTGGCTGCAGCACCGCACCGCAGAGCTGGCGCGAAAACTGAAGCAGAACGACGTCGCTATCGTGTACTTCCGCCGCGCTGCGACTGCCTTTCAAATCGCCGATTTCGCCAAGCGTGCGGTGGTGCCGCTGCGCACGGCGTGGACCCTCGCCATCGAGGGTCTGCCCGTAAGCTCCAAGCTGCTGGTGGATCTGGCGGTCGAGCTGATGCAGCTGCACCGGCGCCTGGGCTTCGCCGCCGACGCGATCATCACGTTCGAACGCACCAACCTCGCGCTGCGCGCCCAAGGCTTCTCCGAGATTCCGCCCCACGTGTGCGAGGCCGCGACTAGCGGCGCAACCTAACGGTCAGCGCGGTGGCGGCGCCGCCGCGCCGCCCTCACGCCGAGCGCGCCCAGGATCGAAACCAGCAGCGCCCAGGGCGCTTGTCGGGAGGCCGGCGCGGCGGCGCGACACGCGCAGCCACCACCTTCGAGCACGCCGTCCGCGAAGGCATTGGCGCCAGCGGCGCCGGATGTGCCTCCGCCGCCCATGACGCCACCGGTCCCGGGACTACCACCGACGAGGCCACCCGCCGTGCCCGCGGTACCGCCACCGCCCGCGCCGCCCTGACCGACCGGCTCGTCGCTGTCGTCGCTGGGGTCGTTGGGATCGCGCTCACCCG
This sequence comes from Polyangiaceae bacterium, assembly GCA_035281385.1. Lineage (GTDB taxonomy): Bacteria > Myxococcota_A > Polyangia > Polyangiales > Polyangiaceae > PMG-095. Next base: position 10,027 of record DATEDZ010000270.1, on the reverse strand, counting down.
CGTCGACCACGCCGTCATGATTGACGTCTTCGTCGCCGTCCTCGACCATGCCGTCGTCGGTGTCCGGGTCCAGCGGGTTGGTGGTGGTGTCTCCAGCATCACCATCGGCCACGCACATCTGAGCACCCGCCTCGGTGCCGGGGCCGGCGCAGTCGTTACCGAGCTCCGTGCCGTCGAGCAGCCCGTCGTCGTCGCTGTCGGAATCGAGCGCGTTGTTGTCGCCGTCGCCGTCGGTATCGTCGGCGAAGTTGGGCTCGTCTCCGTCGCGCACGCCATCGTCATCGCTGTCGGCGTCGTTCGGGTTGGTGCCGATGGTGCCTTCCAAACCGTTCGAAAGCTCGTCGTCGTCGGTATCTTCGAGCGTACCGTCGTCGTCGCCATGACCGAGGGTCGGATCGGTCTCACTTGCGTCTTTCACGCCATCTAGATCGACGTCCTCGTTGCCGTCGGTCACGCCGCCGTGATCGGTATCGGGATCAATGGGGCTCGTGGTGGTGGCGCCCAGATCGCCGTCGGCCACGCAGTGGCCCGCCGCCGGGTCGGTGGCTGCCTCAGCGCAGTCGAGACCTAGCTCGGTGCCGTCGTACAGGCCGTCGTCGTCACTGTCGGGGTCGAGCACGTTGATCAGACGGTCATCGTCGTTGTTGTCGGACGGATTGGCTTCGTCACCGTCGATCACACCGTCGTCGTCGCTATCGGCGTCGTTGGGATCGCTGCCGATGGCGTCTTCCTCGCCGTTGGTCAGGCCGTCGTCGTCGCCGTCGATCAAGTCGTCGTCGTCATCGCCGTGACCGGTGGTCGGATCGGTCTCGCCGTCGTCCTTGACGCCGTCATGATCGACGTCCTCCGAGCCGTCCTTGGCGCCGCCGTCATCGGTGTCGGCATCGAGCGGATCGGTCTTGGTCGCGCCCGCATCGCCGTCGGCAATGCAGTGCATGGATCCGGGGTCGAGATCCGGCCCAGCGCAGGGCAAACCGAGCTCGGTGCCGTCGTACAGGCCGTCGTTGTCGCTGTCAGGATCGAGCGCGTCGATCGAGCCGTCGAGGTCGCTGTCCGTGCCCGGAGCGGGCTCGTCGCCGTCGATCACGCCGTCATCGTCCGTATCGGCGTCACCCGGGTCGGTGTCGATGGCGTCCTCGATGTCGTCGGGAATGCCGTCGTTGTCGGTATCGTCGCAATTGGTCACGCAGCCGCAAGTGTGATTCGTCAAGCACTCGGGCGCCGTAGGATGGGTGCAATCAGCGGCGACCAAACACTGTACGCAAACGTTCGGCGAGGGCGCGGCGTCGCACACCGGGGTCGGCGCGGCGCAGTCGTCGTTGTCCCCGCAGTCGTCCACGACCACTTCGGTCGGCGGCACGCCCGCGCCGTTGCCATTGCCGTCGGTCGGGTAGTCGTCGGATGGCGCGCCCAGCTCACCCTCCGCCGTGACGACGGCTTGGTTCAGGATCGAGCCGGTGGCAGTGGCATCGATCGTGACTTGGAACTTGACGACGGTCGTCGCGCTCACGGCCAGGCTGCCGCCCGTCACGGCGCCGGCGCCCGTGCCGAGCCGCACCGTGAGGGTGCGGATGGCAGCCGTATACTCGGCCTCATCGTCGCCTGCCGCATCGCTCAGGGCCGCGCCGCCGTCGACGCTGGTGCTACCGGCCACGTAAGTCACGCCTGCCGGCAGCGCATCGGTCATCACGGTGTTGATCGAAGCGTCATTACCCGTATTGGTGACGTTGACCGTGTATTCGATGATGTCGCCGGATAGCAGCGGCGCACCGTTCAGGTCGACGAAGGTCTTGTCCGAGGACGCGAAGTCTGGCTTGAACGTAGCGATGGAAGTGACGAACGCTCCCAGCGTGTAGGTATCGCCACCTGCTGCGCTGCTGGCCTGGATCGTCGCGGAGGTGTCGCCGGCTTGCAGCTGCGCCTTCACGTCCACCACGTCCATGTCGATGCCGGCCATACTGGCTGCCGCGCCAGTGAGCTGGGGCAGATCTCCCGCAGTCGAAACGGCAGCGCCTAGCCGACTACGCGTGCTGTTGAAGAAGTTGTTGGCCGGGTTGGCGGCGTTGCTGAGCACGCCGCCGTTGAAAGTCAGCGCGTCGCCCACGTACTGCTGCTCACCCTCATAGGCGATCACACCGAGCTTGGCGTCGAAGCCCGCGTTCGGAACTACGAAGCCACCGATGGTGACCTCGGTCATGCCGCCCTGCGGCACCAGATCCAAGCCATCGAAAAGCGCCAAATTCCTGGGTGGATCCGCGGGCCGCGAGTAGAAGACCACTACCACCCAGCCCACCAGCGGGTCGTGGTTGACGGTGCTACTGTCGAGCTCGATCGAGCCGATGTCGCTGATGCGGTAAGCGCCTTCGCCATTGGTAACGAGCAGGTCAGTCACCTCCGCGGTCGACTGGTACCAACTGCCTCCGCCTCGGTTCAGGTAGAACTCGTCGTCGGCGATCACCGTCTGAGCCAGCGCCGTGCCCGGACGCTCGATCAAAATGCTGGTGTCGGTCGACATCGGCGCCGCCAACATGCCCGCCCAGTAGATGCGAGCGTAGGTGATGGTGGCGCCGCTAGGAATGGCGAGCATCGCGGTGGTGCGAGCCTGCGAGGCGATCCAGGCGTCGCTGGCGGTGGCCTGTCCCGCGGCGGGATCGTCCGCGCGCCAGAACACGTCGGGCGCGGTATCGGTGATGGCGCCGCCCTGACCCATCGGGCAGTCCACGGTGCCGAGCGTCGGGGTCGGAACGCCGGCGTTGCTCGCACACTCGAAGCCGGAGGTGTTGCCGAACAGCACGAAGTCACCGCGCTGGTCGACCTGGGTGCGCAGGGTGGGGGCGGCATGAACGCTGCCGGCGCCGCAGCCGGCCGAAATGGCGATCAGGCTGGAAATCAGACGGTTTTGGCGCATGGTTCGTCTCCTGCTCACTCGCTGAACGGCTTGCCGTCCTTCTCGAGAATCTGGAACTCGACGCGGCGGTTGTTCTGGCGGCCGGCGTCACTGTCGTTGCTATCGAGGGGCTTGGTCATGCCGAAGCCCTTCGAGCTCAGGCGCGCTTTGGCAATGCCGTGATCGGTCAGCCACTTCATGACCGAGGCGGCGCGCCGGCGGCTCAAATCCAGGTTGTGGTTGGGGGCGCCGCGGTTATCAGTGTGACCGTCGACGCTGAGCTTGGTGAGCTCGGGGTGCTCGGTCATCACCTTGAGCACCGCCTGCAAGATGCGCTCGCTCTCCGGGCGGATCTTGGCGCTGTTGTTCTCGAACTCGATACGCTCCAGGATGCGGATCTGTCCCTGCTCGACTCGCGCCACCGGACAGCCATTTTTCTTGGGATCGGGGTCCTTCTCGCCGGGCGCCTGCGGGCACGCGTCGTCCGGATCCATGATGGTATCCGCGTCGCTATCCTTGGGCGGCGGGCAACCGTTGGTGAGCGGATCGCGAGTGCGGATGCCGGGCTCGAAGGCGCACGCGTCGTCCTCGTCGAAAACGCTGTCCTTGTCCTTGTCGCGGCGCGGGCAGCCATTCTTTTCGGGGTCGTCGCTGGCCACGCCGGCCTCGTCCGGACAGGCGTCGTCGAGATCGAGGATGCCGTCGCCGTCCTTGTCGCCAGGCAGCGGACAGCCGTGCTTCTTCGGATCGTCGCTCTCGACACCCGGCTCGTCGGGGCAAGCGTCGTTTCGATCCAGAATGCCGTCCTTGTCACGATCGCTCGGCGCCCGCGGCGGCCGCAGCACCAGCGGTTCTTTCTCGGGCTCCGGCGCCCACTCCAGCGACAGCACACCGCGAAACTGCGGAGCACCGAAGCCGCGCGTGAGCCCGGGCCCGAAACCCGCGCCGATGCGCAGGTCGTCGTGCGGCTTGTAGTGCGCGCCGAGCAGCAGCTCGAAAGGCGTCCCGCGCCGCGAAAAGAAGGCGTCGCCGCTACTGACCACCGTCGAGCCGAACAGCTCTGGCCCCAGCACCAACTTGCCATCGTCGCTGCGGTACCCGATCGCGGCCGCAACCACGGCCTCGGTGCCGGTAGGCGAGCCGTTGAAACCGCTATCGTTGGCCCGATACAGCACGCCGAGCTTCGCCGCGTAGGCCAGGTTGCCGATGTCTCCGCCGAGCAGCAGCCGCGGCAAGACCCGCACTTGGCCATCGCTCGCGAAAGCCTGCTCTTTGCCCGTCGGAGCGAACACCGCCACCCCAGCGGCCAGCGACGCCGGCCAGCGGTACTTCCCGACTAGACGCACATCCAAACCGGCCCGCACGTCGCCGATCGCGGCATCCTCACTCGCCACGAAGCTGGTTCCGCCGAGCGTGCCGCCCTCACCAGCCTGATACGCCAGGATCGGCAGGCTCACGCCCAGGCGCAGGCGCTCCCAAAGCACCAGGCTGCCGCCAACGTGCACGAACAGCTGGTCCTCGATGATGGCCTGCAGCTCCTCGCCGTCCTGATCGTAAAGCACCAGCGGCTTGTGACCGAGGTCGCCCGTCGCGCCCAGCATGAGCCGGCCGTGACCACGCAGATCGAGCGAGTCTGCCGTGAACCAGTCGCTACCGCGCTCAGCGGGGTCAAAGCGATTGATCGCGAAACCTTGGTTTTGGGCTCGGGCATCGGCCCCCGTGAGCAGGACGAACAGCGCCAGGGCCCAACCGGCCCGGCGCGACGAAGCAAGAAGCATAGGACTTTCCAGCCTAGCCGATTGCCCGCCCCGGGTCACGCATCGAGCAGCAGCGCCCACCACTCTCGATCGGTAGAAGTGGCCCCGCGCCAGCGCGGCCCTGGGGAAGGGGTCGGTCGAGGGAGCCGGAGGGGGCTCGGTCGTGGCTTAGATAGGATGAAGCGGGCCGTGAGCCTGCCACCTCAATGCTGACTGACGCGCAAGAAGCCACAGGACGCGCAAGAAGCCATAGGCTCGGACTGGTCCCCAGCGAGAACACCACCGAAGGGCGACGCCGGGTGGGGGCGATCAGCAAGAAAGGCAACCCTACCTACGGGCGCTCCTCGTGCAAGGGGGCCTGGGCGGTGCTCTGCAAAGCCGGCGGAGATGAGCCGCTGCGACTCTGGGAAGAGGCCGTCGCTAAACGCCGAGGCAAGCGCATCGCGGTGGGTGCGGTTGCCCGACGGATGGTCGGAATTCTGTGGGCCATGTGGCGCGACGGCAGCGTCTACGAGCCCGCGGCGCTCCGCCGTCGGTCGGCGCGCGGAGTGCGCAAGAACGCCCAAGATCGCCGCTGCCCGCGAGCGTAGCCGCAGGACCTATTCAGGAAAAGGCATGTTAGGCGCGCAAATCGGCCTGATGATCGACTTCATGTTGGCCAACGGTACGGCTGACCTCTCGACCCCGTCCCTCATTAGCGCGAATATCGACGATCGTAAAAACTGCCTCAACGGGTTTGAGATACTCTCAGAAATCCGACGGCGCGAGTCGTCTTTCTAGCACGTTAACCTTTCCATCGCAGTTACAGTAACCGCAACGAGGCAAGGCGCAGACGGCTACTTTCCGAAGCTGACATCGAATAATCGAATAGCATCTAACCGAATAGCATCGTCCTTCTGTCGCTCGAGCCCATGGGTGCCACGGCAGATCACCAGACCCCACAACAGACTCGATCTACGCTCAGTTTTGGCGACACTCGAGTGGGAGTACATAAATCAGATCCTCCATGATCTGTGAGGACAACGTCGCAAGGTCCCTTGTTGCCTATCTAAAAAGGAGGTCCACCTTCCAACCATTCGATTTGGCGGGCGTTGAGGGCAACGATCAACTGCTGCCTGACGGACTCAGCCTGGGCCGTAGGAAGCTTTCGCAGCATGCTACGAAGCTCCTGCCGATTCTGATCAGTTCAGAGTCCCGCGACAATTGCAGTATCTACCAAGCGTCGGGCTTCGTCCGCTCTTTCAAGAACCTCGGGGGAGGGTTGCGGCTTTGGCTGCGATTCAGCGACCGGCGCGACCTCCGTCTCACCTTTCGCCGCGGAGCTCTCGCTAACGGTGAACGATGCATGCTCCTCTAGTCGCTCCACCTTGCGATTCACATTCGCGGAAATGGTCAGCAATTCCCGCTGCGTCTCTAGGATCTCGCCCAGCCGCACACTTTGCAGATGGGCGAGATCGCGCAGCACCTTCTGGTCTGCCTGGAGGCGAACCTCACGAATCACCAGCGCGGCCGTTCCCAGTCCCGCGAATAGGAAGCAACTTGCCAGAAGAATCGGCCGCGCCACTGGAGTCACCTCATGGTGTCTTGGGGCGGTAGTAGGAAGAGTTGATCACGTACACGTAGGTGCACTCTCCGGTCAAATCATCACGCCCTAGCTGAATGAATGACCCCGTTTCAGCGCTTTGGGCGGCAGCCATGCCTCTACTGTCTTCAGTGTAGCAGCTAAAATAGGTGCCAGCCGAATCGCGAGCAAAACAACTGGCAGAGTAATAGACCTCGCCGCCGTAAGTGTCGAACCAGGTACCGCACCCAATATATTGGGTAGTGTCCCCTGAATTTCGTGCGTCGCCAACTGAACCGGAGGCGTACGTACTACCGTCAGTGTCGACCGTTTGAGTTACTTTATGGCCGGCCTTGACAACAAGTGGAATCGCTAACAACGACAACGCAGCAGCCCCCACAACAACGATACGTGACGTCTTCATTGGAATGTCCTTTGGTTGATAGTTGGTGCTCATGCGATACGAATACATTCGCACCGACCAGACGTCTCTATCACCCTTCTGAGAGATTGCCAATGTGGCATGATGTCCCTCGCGCTCATAGCCTATCGCTTAAGCCCCAATCGCTCCAAGCTTCAAGGCTATTCGCGGACGAGAGCGTGACGGCTTGAGCTCGCGAGCGAGGCCGATGAGGACGTCGCCGATCGTGGACATGAGTTCGTGCCAGTCCGCACGGGTGGAGGAGGCCAGTCCGTCGACGAGCTCGCGAGCGAAGGCGCGCACGACGTGCAGGGAGGCTAGCGGGCGGAACTGCTCGAGCGGGATTTCGTTGGCCAACGCAGCTTGGATCCGGACGGAGCGCACGAGGACATGGGCGAGCATGGCGCCATAGGTGAGCGCCTGCACGGCGTACGGGTCGGCGGTGAAGGCTCGACCGAGGTCGGCGCTTTGCTTCAACTCGCGGAAAAGCAGCTCTATCAGCCAACGGAGCCGGTAGCTCTGGATCACCTGCCGGGCGGTCAGCATGCTGCGCGGCACGGTCGTCAGGTACCAGCAGATCGCGGTTGCCTTGTGGGCGTAGCCGACCAGCCGCAGCGAGAGCATGTCCTTGCTCTTGCCCCAGGTGACATCAGGCGCAGCGCAGTGCCGACGCGCTGGCGCGGGTTGTAGCCCGTCTCGGCCCGCAGCTGGTCGATCTCTTCCGGCGTGAAGGCACGCTGAAGCTGCCGCTCCACCGCCTCTGCTTCGCGTTTCGCCTCTCGACTCTCAGTCTCGCTTCGGATACTTCTTCCGCTCATCGGGTCGCTCCTGTTCCTTCTGGTTTCGCAACTGAAAGAACGGTGGGCGGTCCCGATTCATTTCCATTATCCCGCTACGTTACGCTTAAAGATCTGGGCATGCGGTTCAGGGTTTGAGATACTCTCAGGGCTTAAGAAAACATAAATCCGACGGTCCCTTATTGCCTATCTAAAAAGGAGGTCCACCCTCCAACATTTCGAGCTTGCGGGCGTTGAGGGCAGCGATCAACTGATGCTTGAGGGGCTCAGCCTGGGCTGCAGGAAGGATCCGCAGCATGTCACGTAGCTCCTGCCGATTCTGATCAGTCCAGAGTCCCGCAACAATTGCAGCATCTACCAAGCGTCGGGCTTCGTTCGCTTTTTCAAGAACCTCGGGTGAGGGTTGCAGCTCTGGTTGCGATTCAGCGGCCAGCGTGACCTCCCTATCACCTTTCGCCGCATCACCTTTCGCCGGGGAATTCTCGCAAACGGTAAACGATGAATGCTCCGTCAGTCGCTCCACCTTGCGATTCACATTCGCGGAAATGGTCAGCAACTCCCGCTGCTTCTCTAGGATCTCGCCCAGCCGCCCACTCTGCAGGTGGGCGAGATCACGCAAAGCCTTCTGGTCTGCCTGGAGGCGAACCTCACGAATCACCAGAGCCGTCGTTCCCAGTCCTGCGAATACCAAGCAACTTGCCAGAAGAATCGGCCGCGGCACTGGAGTCACCTCATGGTGTCCTGGGGCGGTTGTACGAATAGTGCTGCACGTCTACGTATGTGCAGGTTCCGCCCGAACTCCCAACGTAGATGTATGACGCGTCAGAAATGCTCTGGATGATATCGACGATTCTACTGTCAGTAGTACTGCAGTAGAAAAAGAGGCCGGTCGAATCGCTAGCATCACAAGCGGCATAGTAGCTGGCGTTCTGAGCGTTGAAGCTGGCGTGGCACCCAATATATTGGTAAGGGTCCGACGAATTCCTTGCGTCGCCCATTGAACCATAGGCGTATGTGGTACCGTTAGTCACGACCGTATAAGTATATTTTGCGCCGGCCTTGACAATAACGGGAATCGCTAACAACGACAACACGGCAGCCCCCATAACAACGACACGCGACGTCTTCATTGGAATGTCCTTTGGTTGGTAGTTAGTGTTCATGCGGTACGAAACATCGCACCGACCAGACGTCTCTATCACTGTCCTCAGTGATTGACAATGTGACGTTATGTCCCTCGCGCTCCAGAGCTACGCGAAGGTCCTGCACGGCAACTTCAGAGTGAGCTCCTCCCGTGAAGAGACTGGTGTCGATCGCGCTGCGTGTCCTGATGGAGGCGAGCTGTGGCTCTTCGTCGAACAAGACGCCCTCCGACGTCGACGCGCGCAGCATGCTCGAGGAACTGCTCCCCGCGCTGGCAGATGCGATCGGGAGCGCGCTCGAGACTCGGGCCTCGAGCGGCGGCACGGCGCCACAAGACCTCTCCCAGGTTGATTCTTCGCACGGAGGATTCGTCGCCGCTGGTGCGCAACTGCGGCGCGCCGCCCGACGAGCGTCATCTCACGGACGCGCCGCCGTCAAGGTGAATACAGTACCGAGAGAGTGAGTCACGGTACCGCTCCTCACTGCGGGGGCACGACAGCCTGTCTCCGCCTCGATCGTCAATCCACCGTCAATCTATGCGCGACCAATCGCCGTCACTTGGGCTGTTTCCACGTTGAAACACCCTCGAGTGGCCTCTTCGAGGCGATTCTGGATGCTACCGACCCCATTGGTGGCAGTTTGCGGCAAGTTGTTGGTCGCGCCTCTTGGCGGAATCGGCTCGAGTTGTGGAGCGGCGTAAGCGGAGCTGTCATTTTCGCCGGACCGACCAGGAGCTCCGGCGGGTGAGCTGTCGCTCGGCGCACCGTCGGAAAGTGCTGGACGCCACGACGACGCAGGGGCGTCGTCCAGCAACGCCAGGGCGCTGTCGAGCTTCTCGAGAGATTCTCGGACGCCTTGCAGCAGCTGACGCGCGGCTGGAGCGTCCGCCTCGAGCAATGGCTCAATCTGCTCCCCTTGATTCGACAAGGCGCGAGACAGGGCTTTGAGCGCTCGCAGCAAGTGATTGGTGGAGCGCCGATGCTGGCTCCGCCCCGCGGAGCGCACGGCCCCGGCTCGCTCTTCGAGGCGTCGCACGGACCAGCGCTCTGCGTTCGCTAGCGACAACAGCTCTACCTGCTTTTCATCCGGAAGGTTTAGCACTGCTCGGATGTGACTGACGTTGATGTTGCTCCAGCGTGAGAGCGCGTCGACCCGTTCGCAGAGCTCGTAAGTGGCCACACATCGATAGAGAAGCACCGCGCTCATCGGCAAGTCCGGACGGCGCGCGAGTCGTCTAAACGACGCTCGCTTCGCCCCTCGCCCTCGCCAGCCAGTTATGTCCCCGTCATAGAAGTTGTGAATAATGATTCTGCCGACATTTAGGGCGTACTCCATCGTCGCCTGGCGACACACGCGCCGCAGCTGACTGACTATGAGGTCAATCTGCTGATCCGAAACTTCAGCTTCCAACTCCGCTCGTTTGAACCCAGGCATCACGTTCTCCCGCTTCCTACGCGGGGT
>DATEDZ010000269.1:0-12401 GCA_035281385.1 Polyangiaceae bacterium | reverse complement strand
AGTGCTGGCTACCGCCCGCGACCCTGCAGCCACAGCCGCCCGGTTTCTCCTCGATGGGCGGTGGACCTTCCGCACCGGGGCCCTCGTCCGCCGGTGTCGAATCTTCCGATCCTGGGCCTGGGTCTTCGGACTTGGCGGCGTCTCCCTCGCCATCCTCGGTTTTTTTCGCGTCGTCGCCAGCCGGCTTGTCGCCGTCGCCTTCTTTCTTCTCTTCCTTCTTCTTGTCTTTGGAAGCGAAGACCATGGCCCGGCGATCGACGATCTCGTTCTCGCCCTCGAACTTCAGCGTGGTGGGGGTGCCCACCGTCTGGCCGTTGCGCGTGTCCTTGATCGTGACCTTGTACTCACCAGCCTCGTAGCCGTGAGCGCGCGTCACCTTGAACGAGAACTTCGTGCGCGACTCGATCTTGCCCGAGCCGCTGTCCATGAACCCGACGTCCACGCTTTCGATCAGCGACTGGCGATCGGTGAGCGGTACCGTGTGCTCGACCAGCTTGTCGCCGTCGGTCATGTCGCGGGCGTAGTAGGCGACCGGCTGAAACTCGAACTTCATCGGTACGTGCGGCACGTCGGGCGGCCGAGGCATGTAGATGGCCACCTCCAGGCGCCAGGACTTGTCGTCCCGTTCCTTGGCCGTCTTGCTCTTCCATTCGACGCGCCCGGCCGCCAGCGCCGAGCTGCTGAAGAGCAGCATCACCAGCAGCAGGCATTGGACGAGCAGCGATCGACGCGCAGCAATTGCTCTACGATTCAAGTCGAGACCTCCGCATAGGCGCAGGAAAGTAGTAGCGTGCCTACGAAATAGCTACGCTGGCGGTGGCTCGAGCACGGCTTCAGCCTTTGTGGCTCGAGCACGGCTTCAGCCTTTGTGAGGCAACGAGATCTCATCGTCGAGCCACGGCGGAGCTGGAATCGTGTCGTGGGGCTCGAAGTCGAAGTCGCTCACTTCGCCGTCCGGCAGCGTCGCCATGCTCTCACGTGCGTTCGGCGCGCGACGTTCGGTGCGACTCTCCGAACGCCGGGGCCCATTGCCCTGGCTGCGCTCCGACGGTTGCTCGATCTTCGAAGCAGCCGGATTACTGGCGAGGCTCCGCGGTTCCACTGACGACGTTGTCTCAGAGCCTGAGCCACTCTGCCAAGCGAAAATATCCTGCCTTTCCCCACATCTCACTACGTGTAGCCAAAAAAGCTACTCTTACCGTGTGGTTACACGCCGGCGTTCAGGAAGAGCGCCACGTCGTTTTTTTAGGATGCTGAGAACCGGCAGGGGGCGGCCGGGTTGTCAACTGTGGGGGCTGCGCTGAGCGCACACGACCAGCAGCGCCCCAACCGCATCCCGATTCACGCAGCTCTCGCCCGCTACCAGGCGTGCGGGCTCGTGGGCGAGCAGCGGGCGTGGGCCTTCCAATCGACCCGAGACGGGTAGGATCAGCGCCTGCTCAGCGGCAAGCTGTGCCGGCCCGAGTCGCTGCTCCGAGTCCAGCCCGACGAGCGAGATCGCCGCTTCGTTGGTTTCGAGCTGCGGCTGCAGGAAGCCGTAGTCGGTGCGCAGGCGCTGGGCTTCGAGTGGCCGTCGGCGCTGGATGCGCACGCCGCCGGATTCGGCCTGACCGGCCAAAGCTCGGGGTTTGTAGATGCTGAGGCCGACGCCTTCGATCGCCGGGTAGGCCGCGAAGAGCCAGCCGGCGCATTCCTCGGCGGCCATCTCCAGCAGCGCGTAGCGACGGAACTTCAGCAGCGCGATGATCTCGGTGGAGGCGCGCGAGTAATCGACCGTGTGGGCGATGCGTCCGGTCTTGCCGGCGCGCTCCAGGTCCAGGGACAGCTCGAGGTTCAATAAGACGCGCTGCGCTACGCGCCGCTCTCGAGCTCGGATGCCGATGATGCAGCGGCAAGAGAGCCCGCGAATTTCGACGCTGTCCATGGCCGTGCCGGGCGCCTACCCTGCCACAAAACCTCCCCAAAATATTGACAATCGCGCGGCAAGCGGCGGCGGACCCTCCGCGGATCGGCTACGGTAGCCAGCATGACCGGTTGGGGTCGCGTTTGCTTCTTGCTCGCCGCGGGCGTCTTTCTGGGCGCGGGCTGCGGCGGCCGCACCACCGCGCTCGACGATGGTTACGGGGACGGACCCGACGGAAACGGCGCGGACGGCAGCGGCGCGGACGGCAGTGGCGCGATTGGGCAGGGCGGCAGCGGGCCACGTCCCGCCGGAGGCAAGTCCTCGATGGGCGGTCGACCATCGCCCGGGGGTGGTCCGAGCTACGCCGGCACGGTTTCGGTGGGCGGCGCCGGCATCGTGGGTGGCTACTACCCGGGCGGCGCGTCCTACGGCGGCTATCCGATCGCCGGGTTCGGCGGCACCTATCCCACGGCCGGCACCGGCTTCGGCGGTAACCCGAATCAGCCTGGTGGCTCGTGCTGCGACGCGCAGATGACGCCGAGCTGTCGACCGACGGCGGTGGCCAAGTGCGTTTGCCAATTCGAGCCCTACTGCTGTGACAAGCTTTGGGACGAAGGCTGCGCGAGCTTGGTGGAGCCGCTTGGCTGCGGCTACTGCGAGCGCTTCGACTGTGACACCTGCTTGACCCGCTCGTGCGGGCCTCAGCTGTCCGCGTGCTACCAGGACTTCGGGTGTATCTCGATCTACGACTGCATGCGCTCGAGCGGCTGCAGCGCGTTTCAGTGTTACACCGAAGGACAGTGCAGGTTCGTGATCGACGAGTGGGGCGGCCCCGGCGGCTATTCGATGTCCCTGCTGCTCAGCGCGTTCAGCTGCTCGATTCAATCGGGTTGTCCGTGTAATTAGCGAGAAGCTGGATGCATGGCTTGCGGCTAGGAGTGACGCTCGGTGTCCTCGGAACAGGCCTGCTCGCAGCCACCTCCGGGCTTGCTCAGGCGCCCGCAGCCGACCGCGCCTTCTCGTTGGACTATAGCGCGCCCGCCGAGTGCCCCGACGGGCTCACGCTCGTCACCGCGGTCCAGGCCCGAACCGAGCACGCGGCGCTGGTACCCGCCGACGTTGCGGCGGTGCGCTTCACCGCACGGCTACTCGAGGACGGTAGAACGAAGCTCGACGTCGACTTGCCGGAGGGCTCGTTCCGGCGGGAGTTTTCGGCGCCGTGCCAGGACGCACTGGCGTCCATCGCTATCATCGCGGCGATGGTGCTGGAGACCGAGCCGACCCAGCGCAAGAGTTTGATCGAGCGTCCGTCCGAGTCGCCTGCCGCTGAAGCTGCGTTTCCTGCAGAAGAGCCGGCCCCGGCCTCGCCTGCGCCCAAGCCTACAGACCCGACGCCGCCGAAACCCGTCGCACCGGCGTCGCCCCCGCCGGCTCGGCCTCGCGCTCCGCCGCCGGACCGGCTCGTGCTGGCGGCGCTCGCCGGCGGCGGCATGGAGACCGCAGTCGCGCCGACGCCACCACTCGGTGTCAGCGTGGGTCTGGAGGGTTTCCTGGATCGGACAAGCTCTTGGGCACCGAGCGTTGCGGCTGGCATGTTTGCCACCACCACTTCGACTCACACCACGTCGGAAGGTGAAGGCCAGTTTCGGTTGTTCGCAGGGCACGTGAGGGCGTGTGGTTGGAGGTTGCCGATTGGAGCGCCGTTCAGGCTGATGCCGTGTCTGGTTGTAGAGGCCGGATCGCTCTATGCGTCAGGCGGCGGCGCCGTCGTCAATGTGCGCACGCCCAGCATGCCGTGGCTCGCCGGCGGGGCGGTGCTTCGCGTCCAGCTCGACCTGGCGCGTGCCCTGGCTCTCGAGGCTTCCGGGGGTTTGAAGGTGCTGGCGCGGCGCGACAGATTCGTTTTTCGGCCTGGGAGGCTGGTCTACGAGGTGCCTCGCTGGTCCGCCGGCTTGGGGCTGGGCCTTTCGCTGCGTTTGCCCTGACCGGGATCGATCGCGCCGGCCGGCGACACTAATCCAGGTAGTGACGTGGTCTGCTGCAAAGGAAAGCTCGCCGGTAGCACCAATGGTCGTGCTCACTAGCGAGCTGACGACTGATCTGGCGGACGTACCCGTATCCGCTGCCCAGCTGCAGCGCCGCCTGAGCGTTGCCGTTACGAGCCACCACCAGCTGGTCTGGCGCACGCTGCGCCGCTGCGGGGTCCCGGAACGCGACGTGGACGATGCTGCGCAACAGGTGTTCCTGGCGTTCTCGCAACGTCTGTTGGAGGTGGCGGCTGGCAAGGAGGCTGCCTATCTGGCAGCGATCGTGGTGCGGGTCGCGGCCAATGCGCGTCGCAAGCTCGACCGCTCCCCCGAAGTTCTGAGCGAGGACGTCGCCGCCGCCGCGGCAAGCACGACGCCTGAGTCCTTGCTCGGTCAGAAGCAGCTGCGGCAGGAGCTGGATCGTGGCCTACTCACGTTGCCGATCGAACAGCGCGCGGTGTTCGTGCTGTTCGAGCTCGAAGGCTTTTCGCTTCCGGAGATCGCCGAGGCTCTGCAGATACCGCTGGGGACTGCCACGTCACGCTTGCGACGCGCGCGCGGTCATTTCGAGGCCTGGGTTGCCGGGCGCGGTGCCGATACGGGAGACGACCCATGAAGGACTTGACGCCATTGTTCGAGACCAGCGAGAGCGCGCGCACGCGAGCGTTGCTTCAAGCTGGGCGCGTGGATCTTCCTCCCGCGGGCTTCTCGGACCGACTGTTGGTTGGCCTTGGGGTCGGCGTAGCTGTCAGCAGTGTGAGTGTGACGGCTGCCGCTACGGCGTCGGCGTCGGGGGCTGCTTCGATGGGCAGCGGCGCGACTGGCTTGGGACTGGTCGCCGCAAAGTGGGTGGCGGTTGGCGTGATAGGTGGGGGAATTCTTGCGAGCGGCGCGGATCTAGCGCTGACTCCGAAGCGGGCTGCCCCGGCAGAACCCGGTGCGGTCGAGCCGCAGCGCGAGGCAAAGTCGCCCAGCCCGGCAGCGACCCCGGCGCCGCCGGCGGTGGCTTCGGCGCAGCCAGCGGGTGCTCCCATTCTCGAGGCTGAAGCGGGCGAGGGGCCGGTGATCGCGTCGGAGCGGGGTCGACTGGCGCGCGACGTGCAGCTCATCGATCGCGCGCGGCGTGCGCTGGCCGCCGGCGAAGCCGCGCGTGCGCTAGCGGAGCTGGATGAGCTCGAACGACGGGCGACGAGCGGGGTGCTCGATCGGGAAGCGTGGATCTTGCGAATCGAGGCTCTGCACCTGTCAGGGCAAGTGGGTCGCGCTAGGCAGCTCGCAGTGCGGTATCGGGAGGCGTTTCCGAACGATGCCCACGCGGCGCGCCTGCGCGTGTTGGAGGAGGAGAAGCCATGAAATCGACGAAGGTGCTTTGGTTCTGGGGATTGGGTCTGTTGGGTTCGCTCGGCACGGCGGCGTGCGGTGGGATCACGCAGCCGCTTGGTGACGTCGCGGGTGCGCCATCGACGGGGGGCACGAGCGACCACGAGAGCGCTGGCTCCGGGGGCAGGTCCGGAAACGGCAGCGCGGCGCCGCACGGGTGCGAAACCCGGTGCTTCGAGAAGGTCCTCACCGGCAGCGCGGCGAGCTGCAAGCTGTGTCACACGTCAAACACCAACGATGTAGGCGGGCTTCAGTCTTCGGGGCTCGATCTGCAGAGCCCGAACATCACGGCGCGCTTGAAGGATGTCCCCGCCAAGCACCTAGACCTCCCCTACGGCAAGAACCTCTGTCCCACGGGCGACCTCCTGGTCGACTCCAGCCGCCCCCAGGACAGCTGGCTCCTCAAAAAGGTGAAGGGCCAGCAAGGCACCTGCGGCGAGCCGATGCCGATAACGGGGACCTTGAGGCTCGACGAATTCGTTTGCATCGAGGCCTACGTCTACTGCGTCGCCGGCCAGGCTCCGCCCGGCCCCTAGCGACTGACTGCGGTGCCGTTCGTGGCGCGCCCACGAGGGCTTGCGGCCGTGAAAGGAAACGCTGGCTCCTAGTGGATGACGGTGGGGCGCGGTTCCATGCGCGCGACGACGAGCGGCCAGTGCAGCGTTTCGCGCGTGAAGCCAGCTTGACCGGGTTGCTTGACGTCTACACACAGCTGGTAGCTGCCAGGCACCGACGGGGCGGGCAGGCCCAGTGAACGCGTGCGATAGCGCGGCGTCGCCGATTTGTGCGCGGTGGCGTCGGTGATGAGCTCCAAGCCCGAAGCCGCCACCAGCACGAAACGCATCTCGAAAGGCTGCTGCAGCTCGTGCTGGCCGAGCAAGAAGTAGGCGTGCACCTCCAGCGGTAGCAGCGCACCGGGCGGTGGGTCCGCGTTGTGCTGCAGGTTCACCTGCTCGACGATGTTGAACAGCGTCACGTTGTTGGAGTGCTGGTCCAGACTGGATCCGCCGCACAACGTGAGAAAGTAGCACTTCGGCATCGACGGCCTCTTACTGCAGAAGCACGCCGGTGGCGACGCGAATGACGGCGGCTGCGCCCACCGCGAACAAGAGCACGCTTGCGCCGGCGCACAGCCGTGTCGATAGCCGGCGCCTGGCTTCAGAATTCAGCCAGCCTTCGCGCAGCAGCGCGCGATGCGCGCCCAGCCCAGCGTGGGCCAGCGTGCCCGCCAAGCCCAGCAGGTAAGCGGCGCCGTGCACTGGTACCCCGAAGCTGGTACTGGAGAGCTGTCCGACCAGCCTCAGCCCCGCGTCGCGTGCAGCCGCTTCAGCGGACCAGACCGCGATCGGAAACTGTCTAGCGTGGTAGGCGATGAACAGCAGCGCAACGACGCTCGTGATGCGTGACATGCGCCGCGCCAGCGCCGGCACGTCGGCCGCCGGCGGCGGCAAGGCGCGACCGCGCAGCAGCAGGCGCACCCCGATGACTGTGTGCACGACCAGCGGCGCCCAGACCAAGAGCGCTGCGGTCAGAATGCTCGGGATCCCCGGCTCGGGCCGGATCAGCTCACTGATATCCGAAGCGAAGGCCAGCACCAGCTCGCGCGAAAGGTGCAGCACCAGGAACACCGGCAGCGGGATCAGCCCACTCAGCGAGAACCAGCGCTCGACGGCCGGCCGGCTGTGTGCCACTTGTTCTGGGCCAAGGGCTCCGTCTCGCTCGCTCACCCGGATGTTTCGCGTTTCAGTCACTCGGCTGTTCGTCCTTGCCTTGGGCCTCGGCAGCCTCGGTTGCGGCGCGGGCTCCGAGGCTCGCGAGACTACTCCCAGCCTGAGCCAGACGCGCGAGGCTCAGGCGGCCTTCCGCACCATCACCAGTCGTTTTTTCGACGAGGACGAGGCGCGGCGCCCATCGCTCAAGCCGGCGCTCGAGCGCTTTCTGGCTCGCTATCCGCAGGACCCACGCACGGTCAACGTGCGGGTGCTGCTGGCCTGGGTTTTCATCCTGCAGTCGGATCACGCTCAGGCCAAGCGCCTGATTGCGGAGGCACGCGCCTCCAGCGCGCCGAGCGCACGGGACTTCGCCGAGGTGGCAGCGGCTCGCCTGCTGCTGGCGCGGCAGCAGCCCGAGGCCGCATTTCTCGAGCTGGTGCCGCTCGAGGGCAAGCTGGTGGACCCCGCCGAGCGCCTGATCTGCTCGGAGCTCCGGCTCCAGGCGGCGCTCGCCAGCCGTCGCTTTGCCGATGCGCTGCTGGCTCTGGCCAGCTACCTGGCGGCGGCGCCTGCGGATCTCGGTGATCGCGCGCGTCAGCGAGCCGAAGCGGCGGTCAAGAGCTTGCCCGAGCAGGCGCTCGAGAGCAGCCTGGCGGATCTGGACGCCAGGGCGCGACGCGGTCCCCTCGCGCCACCGGACGTTTGGCTGCGGCGCGTGGTTCGAGAAAGACTGATCAGGCTGGCGGTGGAAGGGCGCGATGCTCGGCTCGCGCGTCGCTTGCTCGACACGCATCCCGGCCTAGCACGTAGCAGTGAGCTTTCCGCGGAGCTGCTGGCGCTCGCCGCCGGCGTCGGGGCCAGCGGCGAGGCGGCCGGCAGTTTCGTCGGTCTGGCCCTGGAAATCGGTGATGCCGACGCCGAGCGGCGCTCGGCCAGTGTGGCGCGGGGCCTGTCGGAAGCGCTATCGGCGTCGCGGCCCGGCGCGGGCAGTTTGCCGATCGTGGTCAAGGCTTCCGATGCGCACCACGTGGGTGACGTGCTGAGTGAGCTGGCGAGCGCTGGCGCGCTGGCGCTGGTGGCGGGTGTGTCGGACGCCTCGGCGGAGCAGGCGGCCACCTGGGCCGTGTCGGCGGCGGCGCCGGTGCTCCTGATCCGCGACACGCCCGAGCTGGTGCTCTCGGAGCTGTCGTTCGTGCTCGGCACGAGCGACATGGACCAGCTCGACGCGATCAGCAAGGAGCTTCAGCGCCGCAATCTCTCCAAGTGGGTCAGGGTCGGTAGCGGCGGATTCGACTGCCGCGCGACGCCCGAACGAGCCGGTGAGTCGCGCTTCCCGGTCGCGGATTGGAAGCGAGATGCCGTGGATGCGGTGGCGGTTTTGGGGCCGCGGGGCTGCGTGCTTCAGGTGCTGGCCGAGGCGCGTGAGCAGCGCTTGCCTTCGCTGATCGCGCTCGGGCTCGAGGGCGCGGAAGTGCTGGGCGGTTTCGGTGGGCGTCGCTTTGCGCTCGGTGCCGGCGCTTTTCCGAGCCGGGAAGCCGGAGCCGACGTGCCCGCGGACTTCTACGAAGCGCTGGGCCACGATGCCGGAGCTCTGGTGCGCGCGGCCTGGGCCGAGCTAGGAGGCGCCGGGAGCGCCAACGTCCCGCAGCGGGCCGAGCTGCCAGAGACACTCGCCAACGTGTCGATGCGACTCCTGACCACCGACGCCACTGGGTTCGCTGGCAAGCGCCGTTTGCAGCGACGTCTGACCATCCGCGAGCTGCCATGAAGGAGCTCGCGCGAGCGCTGCCGAGCAAGCGGGCGACCAATCGTCTGGCTGCAGATCTGGCTCCGCTGCTCACACCAGCCGACCTGGTGCTCCTGGCGGGGCCGCTCGGTGCCGGCAAGACGTTCTTCGCACGGGCGTTGGGCCGCGCTTTGGGTCTTGCGGCGGACCAGCGCGTCACCAGCCCTACCTTCAGCTTGGTGCACGAGTACGACACTCGACCGAAGCTAGTGCACGCCGATCTGTATCGTCTGGGCGACGACGAGCGCGCCGTTTGCGAGCTAGGCTTGCTCGCGATGCGCGACGAGGGCGCGGTCTTGGTCGTGGAGTGGGGCGTGCCGTTCGAACGCGTGCTGGGTGGTGACGCGCTCGTACTGAGCCTGGCGCGAGAGCCGCGCCAAGCCGTCATTTCGGCGACCGGGCCGCGCGCTCAAGAGCTACTCGAAGCGCTTTCGGGAATCGGGGTAGAGTAGCCCCGCCTTGGCGGAAGCTTCCGATAGCCCGACAAGACATGTGAGTCTTGGAAGAAAAGATCACGATCGGCGAGAGTAGGAGCCACCCACATGAACCAAACCGGCGAGGCCGGCCCCCGTTGCATTGAAACCAGCAAAGGTCGCAGGAGTTGTCAGCTCGCTTGCTCGGACACCAAGCTGACAGTCAAGACTTGACTCATCTGTCGCGGAAACCGGCTCTCAAGGCAGCTAATGCTTCAGACTCAGAAGCGTCGCTGCTCGGGCGGCTGCTCGCTCCGCTCACGCATGCGCTCGATCAGATCGGTCGGCTGCTGATCCTGACTGGCCAGTCGCTGGCCTGGCTGGTGCGCCCGCCTTACCGGTTCAGTCAGCTGTTTTCGGCGATGGACTTCATCGGTGTGCAGTCCATCTTCATCGTGGCCCTGACCGGAGTCTTCAGCGGTATGGTGCTGGCGCTGCAGCTCACCTATAGCCTAAGGCCTTACGGCGGCGAGAATCTGGTGGGCAGGTTGGTTGCGCTCTCGCTGCTCCGCGAGATGAGCCCGGTGTTCGCGTCCCTGATGATCACGGCGCGCGCCGGTAGCGCCATGGCCGCGGAGCTCGGGAACATGCGCGTCACCGAACAGATTGACGCCATCAAGACCATGGCCGTCAGCCCGATTCAGTATTTGATATCGCCGCGTCTGCTGGCTGCGGTGCTGGTTGCCCCCATGATGATGGTGCTGTTCACGACCGTAGGCATGGTCGGCGCGTACCTGGTCGCGGTCGAATCATTGGGCGTCGATCTCGGTATGTTCCTGGCCCGCATCGAGGATGGCGTGCGCGCGATCGACTATCACATGGGCCTGGTGAAATCGGCGGTGTTCGGGTTCATCATCGCGGCCATCTCCTGCAACCAGGGTTTTCACGCCAGCGGCGGCGCGAAAGGCGTGGGCGAGGCCACGACGCGCGCCGTCGTGCAGAGCGCTGTCGCGATCCTGATCGCGAACTACATGCTCACCAACCTGATGACCGACCTCTAGCGGGAAGCGCTCGACTCGAGCTTGGCGGTCTTGAAAGGAAAGATCACGATCGTCAGGGAAGCCGCCAGCCACGAGAAAACCACTCACGGCGGCGCTGATCAGCGAGACCGCGCTCGTCGCGAGCTTGCCTTCCTCCGGTTTCGCGAATATCCCAGTGATTCCGGCCTGCCGCAGCGGCGCGCAGGCCCTACACCGTGGCGCAAGGTTCGTCTACTCCACCTTTTTCGGAAAGCGCAGTGCGGCCAGCGGCGCCTGCGGCTCCGGCCGCCGCCTCGCCTCCGAGCCTGGCGGGCCGTCTGCGACGGCTGGCCCGGCGCCGCCGCTTGGCCACCTGGGGGCTATTGCTGGTCGTACCGCTTTTGGTGGTGGTGCTCGACTTCAAGCGGCGCGGCGGACGCATCGCGGACTTCGAGCTATGGCACGCGTTCTTTTACTTTGGCTCCTTCCTCGAGAGCTCGTGCGTGTGGGGTGCGCTGCTGTACGCGGCGTCGAGGCGTCGCGGTTGGGCGCGGCACGTCGCGGCGGCGTTGTTCGTGATGATGGTCACGTTTACGGTCGGCGGACAGAGCTACTTCTACGAGCAATACCACGCTTACCTCAACGTCGACGTCTCGGTGTTCGCGACGAACTTCATGGACAGCGTCGTCAATCAGCTGTTTGCGGACATCGGCAACTACCTGAAGGCCAAGTTGCCCCCGTTCGTGTTGTCGCTGTTTTTGGTGTGGCTCGCACGCCAGGTGGTGCGCCCGTCGCGCTTGGGGTCGCGCGTGGCTGGGCCAGTGGCGCCGCTACTGCTCGCGGGCAGTTTCTTCATTCCCACGCACCATCGCAGCGAGCAGGCGTCGACCCCCGACACCTTGTATCTGCACGCCATCGGCGGACTGCTGCGCACGCAGCTTGGCTTTACCGACCAGAGCAACCAGCTACGCCCCCGAGCGCGCAACTCCTTGCCGGTGCCGCCGCTGGTGCGCGCGCAGGTGCCAGCGCGCAACGTGCTCTTCGTGATCCTGGAGAGCGTGCGCGCCGACGCTACCTGCATCGAGTACGACCCCCAGTGCCGCCGCACCGAGGCCACGAATCGCCTGCTTCCCGAGCGCTTTCCGTTCAAGCAGATGCGCTCGATGGATTCGTGCACCGCCATCTCGCTGGCCGTGCTGTGGTCCGGCGTGAAGCCGACCGAGAGTCGCGACACGCTGCACGAGTGGCCACTGATCTTCGACTACGCCAAGAGCCTCGGCTACGAGACCGCCTACTGGACCAGCCAGAACATGATGTTTGGCAACGTGCGACTGTGGGTGAAGAATCTCGGCGTCAATCATCACGTGAGCGCGACGGAGCTCGACCCCACGTCCGATCTCGACATGGGCGCGCCCGAGAAGTACCTGGCGGATCACGTCAGCCAGAACATCGGCAAGTTGCGGGAGCCGTTCATGGCGGTGATCCAGCTGTCGAACGTGCACTACCCGTACTATCTGGATCCGAGCCTGCCGACACCCTTCGAACCCTGGACCACCAGCAAGGCGCCGGACGAGAACACGGCCTTCAAGAACTTCTACCAGAACGCGGTGTATCAGCAGGATATGCAGGTCGCGCGCATGATCGAGGCGCTCAAAGCCTCCAGCGCCGGCTCGCGTACGGTCGTCGTCTACACCAGTGATCACGCGGAGGCTTTCCGTGAGCACGGCCAGATGGGCCACACCTTCAGCATCTTCGATGAAGAGGTGCACGTGCCGGCGTGGATCGACGCGCCAACCGGGACGCTCACCGAGCACGAGCAAAAGAGCTTGCGCGACAAGCGCAACGAATTTCTGTTTCACGTCGATATCGCGCCGACCGTGCTGGATCTGATCGGCGTGCCCGACGATCCGCGGCTGCACGACTACCGCGCGAAGCTGCCCGGTCACAGCTTGCTTAGACCGGAGCTTACGACCGAGCCGATGCCGATGACCAACTGCGCGGGTGTCTGGTCGTGCGCGTTCGAGAACTGGGGCTACATGCAGGGCTCGCTCAAGCTCGAAGCGCGCTCCTGGGACCGCGGCTGGAATTGCTACGACGTCGAAGCGGATCCGTTCGAGCAAAACCGGCTGCCGCTCGAGCAGTGCGATCACCTGATGCAGCT
>DATEDZ010000268.1:0-12056 GCA_035281385.1 Polyangiaceae bacterium | reverse complement strand
AGCCGACTACACCTTCGCGACCAAGATGCTGGAGCGGTTGACGGCGGCTTCGCGGCGAAGGCGAATCTCGCTCAAATCAAGGCCAGGGCTGCGACAGACGAGCATCGAGCCTTGACCGGACGCTCGCCGAGCTGGCTGATCCATGGCTTTGCGGACGTGTCCCATCCGCAGGAAAGCCGCCAAGTTGTGGATGGCCGTCCAGGTCGCCGGAAGAGCCGTCAGCGGTTCAGCTGGTTCTGGATTTCGTCGCCGTAACCTTCTGAGGCGCAGCGCGCCGAGCAGGCAGAGCGCGAGCCAGGTCGCCAGGCTGCCGCGCGGGGCCGACATCGAGCAGCCACCGCCCGAAGTCTCGCCCTCGTCGGCGGGCTCGGTCTCCGTGACATCGTCGAGCTCCAGCAGGTAACGCACCAGATCCTGAATCTTGTAGGCGTCGAAGATACCGACCCAGTTCGAGCCCTGGTGCAGCACGTAGGCCAGATCGCCCACCGCTGAGAACGCAACACCCTACCGGCAGCGAGCGGTTATCCACGTCAAGTCGTTGGTCGAGGCGCTCGCTCTCGGTCTGTAGGTCGATGATGCACACGATGGCGCGCACGAAGTTGTCCGGATTCATCGACAAACCGTCGCGCTGCGGCCCGCGCACGATGTCGTCCTTCATCGAGGGAGTGAGTGCCGTCAGCGCTGCCGATCTGTGGTCACCGAGCAATGGTCGCGCTCCGGCGCCGCGAAATCCACACGGGCCACGCTAGGGAATGAATAGTCCAATTTGGGAACAATTGAAACGTAAATTCTAAAAATTCCGAAAATCAGTTCTATCGGTTGACGAAATAGAACAAATATTCTACGTTCGAAACGTGGCTGCCGCTGCGGTGGCCTACCCCTGGTCGCTAGCTCGCGGTCGTTTTCACAGAAAGTCGAGCATTCGGCCAGCCCTCGTGGCGCTCGCGCGCTGTCCCTGCAGGAGTCACCATGGCAAAGAAGATCGGGTTCGTTGGAGTGGGAATGATGGGCCACGGCATGGCCAAGAACCTCTTGCAGAAGGGGTTCGGGGTCGCCTTGATGGCGCACAAGAACAGAAAGCCGATCGAGGACCTTCTGGGGCAGGGTGCCAGCGAGGCCAAGACCCCGCGCGCCATCGCGGAAGCCTCGGAGGTCGTGATCCTGTGCGTGACCGGCGCGCCGCAGGTGGAGTCGGTCGTGTACGGAGACGACGGTCTGCTCGGTGGCTTCAAGAAGGGCATGGTGCTGCTCGACTGCTCGACGAGCGAGCCGGCCATGTGCGAGCGTGTCGCCAAGGACATCACGGCGCTCGGCGCCGCTTATGTGGACGCGCCGCTGGCGCGCAGCCCTGCCGACGCCGAAGCTGGCAAGCTGAACACCATGGTGGGGGCGGACGAGCAGGTGTTCGGTGAAGTGCGGCCGGTGCTCGAGGCGTTCTGCGAGAACATCTTCTACATGGGCAACGTGGGCGCGGGGGCGCGCACCAAGCTCATCTACAACCTGCTCACGATGGGCCACGCAGCGCTGATCGCGGAGGCGCTGTGCGCTTGCGCCGCGACCGGCGTGGACCTCGGCAAGTTCGCCAAGGTGGTGGGTGGCGGCGGCGCGAACAGCGGTATTTTCCAGTTGATCGTGCCCAAGGTGCTGGAGAGCGGCGACTACGGCGGGCTCAAGTTCAGCCTGGCCAACGCCGCCAAGGACCTGCGCTATTACAACCGCATGGTGGCCGACGTGCCGCTCACGGCGCCGATGGGGCCAGCGGTGCTAAACTCACTGGTTTCGGCCCTCGCCAACTTCCCCGAAGGTATGGTCGGGCACATGGTTGCGTCACACTGCAAGCTGAACAAGGTGGAGCTCAAGTCATGATCCAGCGTTTCACTTCCTACGTAGTCGTGGCCCTCCTGGGCCTGTCGTCCGGAGCCTGTAACAAGAAGACGGATGCGAGCGGCGCCTCGTCCTCGGCCGCCGCCTCGGCGGACGCGCCAGCGGCCAAGGCGCCGATCTTGATCGGCATTACCGCCGACGCAAGCGGTCAGTACGCCAACAGCGGCGACTCCGACAAGCGCGGTGTGATCATGGCCATCGAGGAGTTCAACGCCAAAGGCGGAGTGCTCGGTCGCCCGGTCAAGTACGTGCACATGGACACCGAGACCACGCCCGCGACCGGCTCGCGCATCGCCGAGCGCATGATCAAGCAGGACAAGGTGGCCTTCATCATCGGCGGCGTGAGCTCTGGAGTGGCCAACGCCATCTCGCAGGTAGCCCAAAAATATGGCGTCATTTACCTGAATACCAACAGCAGCTCGCCCTCCGAAGCGGGTGAAAACTGCCATCGCGTCAAGTTCGTCTGGGACGGTAACGGCAGCAACTTCACCAAGGCCACTGCCAAGGGCGCGATCGAGGCGTTCGGTAAGAAGTGGCTGCTGCTCACCAACGACTACGTCTGGGGCCACGACACCGCCAAGGCCACGCGCAAGCTGGCCGGCGAGATCGGCGCCGAAATCGTCGACGAGATCCTGGTGCCGCAGGGCACGCGCGACTTCAGCGCCATCTTGCTCAAGGTGCAGCAGAAGAAGCCGAACGTGATCGCCGCCGCGGTCGGTGGCGACGACCTGAAGGCGCTGCGCACCCAGGTTGCGCAGATGAAGCTCGGTCAGAAGTACGCCTGGATCAACAACCAGCAGGACTGGCCGGACATCTACGGTTTGCCGCGTACGGATCTGTTCGGCGTGTTCGGCACCACCTGGTACCAGGGCCTGGAGCTGCCGGGCGTCAAGGAGTTCAACGCCAAGTACACCAAGGCCAACCCGGACGCGAAGATCAAGACGCCGGGCAACGTCTTCTACAACGGCTACTGGGCGACGCGCTCCCTGCTGGAAGCTGTCGAGCGCGCAAAAACCACGAAGAATCACGCAGTGATCAAGGAGCTCGAGCAGCTGAAAATCCCCGCGGCCGACCGCATGCAGCACCACGACGCCTTCATGAACCCGGCGACTCACCAGCTGCAGCAGACCATCTACGTTGCCACGGCCAACCTCGAGTCTTCGAACCCCGACGACCTCTTCAAGATCCTCAGCAACACCGACCCAGCCAGCGTCGTCGACAAGGACGCCGACGCCAAGTGCAAGCTGGAGCCGCTCGAGGCGACGCCTGCGTACGAGCCGTAGCGTGGGTTGTCAGTTGTCAGTTGTCAGTTGTCAGTTCGAGAGCCCCAAGTCATTCCAACACACCATCGAGTCCCTTGTTACCTCATCTCGTTAACGGCATTGCTCTCGGCATCCTGTTCGGATTGCTGGCGCTCGGCTTCATGCTCATTGTCGGCGTGATGGAAGTGATCAATCTGGCGCATGGGTCGCTCTTTGCGCTGGGGGCTTACTTGGCCGTGGAGATCATCAATCCGGGTTGGTTGGGCGACGCGGGCGCGAGCTACCTGGAGCTGCCGATGGCGGTTCGCTACGGGTTGGCACTGATCGTCGCGCCCGTGTTGATTGGTGTTGTCGGTATGGGCCTGGAGCGTTGCGTGCGCCGCACCTATGGCAAGAAAGCCGAGTACGGCCTCTTGCTCACGTTCGGGGCGGCGCTGGTCCTGGAGGAGGGCATTCGCATCGTTTGGGGCCCCGGGGAGAAGAACCTTCCGGTGCCCGAGAGCGTGAACGGTGCCTTCATGACAGGTGACCTGATCTATTCGAAGTATCGGTTTTTTGCGGCGCTGCTGGGTATCGTACTGATGGCGCTGGTCTGGCTGTTCCTGGAGAAGACGCCCTACGGCGCGCGCGTCAAAGCGGGCGCGCACGACGCGGAGATGGTGCGGGCGCTCGGCATCAATATCAGCCGGTTGCGTCTGTTCGTGTTCGCGATGGGCGCCGCGCTGGCCGCCGCCGCCGGCATCATCTTGACGCCGATCTGGGGTTTGCGGCCGCACGTCGGCGTGGACGCGGTGATCCCGTCCTTCCTGATCATCGTGCTGGGTGGCGTGGGCAGCTTCTGGGGCGCGGTGATCGCGGGCCTGCTGGTCGGTGTCACGGTCGGCCTCACCGGCGGCTACGCCACCGAGTGGTCGGTGATGTCGATGTACCTGCTTTTGATCCTGGTGCTCAGCTTCCGCGCGCGCGGACTGATGGGCAAGAAGAGCGCGCTCGAGGCCTGACGCATGTCGCTTTACACACCTCTCGTCGCCAAAGCCGGCGCCAAACCGCGGGCCCAGGGCTGGGTCACGTTGCCGATGCTGGTGACGCTGGCGCTGCTCGTGAGCTTTCCGCTGTGGGCCGAGCAGATAGGTTTGCACCAGTACCTCGGGATCGAGGTGGTGATCTGGATGGTGTACGCGCTCGGTTACAACCTGCTGCTCGGCTACACGGGGCTGCCGGCGTTCGGGCAGGGCGCGTTCTTCGGCGTCGGCGGTTACGCCTACGGCCTGTGCTACCTGAATTGGTCACAAAATCCGGTGCTGGGGCTGGCGTGCGGGGCGCTCGGCGGCGGCCTCGCGGCGGCGCTGGTCGGCTGCCTGGTGGCGCACCGTCGCGGTATCTACTTCGCGCTTTTGACCATCGCTTGTGGCCAGGTGCTTTGGTTCGTGGCGATGAAGTCGCACTCGGTCACGGGGGGAGAGGACGGGCTGCTCAACCTCCACCGTCCGGTGCTGGGTGAGCTTTCGCTCAAGGACAACACCACGCTCTACTTCTTCGTGGTGGCGGTGCTGGCGGTGACGCTGGTGCTCTTGTGGCGGCTGGTGCACTCGCCGTTCGGTAAGGCTCTGCAAGCCATTCGCATGAACGAGACGCGCGCTCGCTTCGTCGGCTACAACGTGTGGCTGACCAAGTGGGCGGTGCTGTGCTTGTCGGGCATCTTCGCCGGGGTGTCCGGCGGCCTCTTGGCGGTCGCGCAAGAGAGCGCCTACCCAGACGTGATGAGCGTGCATAGCTCTGGTTACATCGTGATGGCGGTGCTGATCGGGGGCGGCACGGTGAGCTTCTGGGGTCCGGTGATCGGAGCCATCGTGTTCATCGTGGCGCGCGAGGTGCTGGGCGCGCAGACCGAGACCTGGCTGCTCTGGTACGGCCTGCTCTTCATGGGCGTGGTGCTGTTCAAGCCCGAGGGTATTGCCGGCGTTTTCCAGGGCTTGCGCCAGAGACTCACGACCAGCAAGGCGCCCGTGCCTGCTCCCAAGGCGTTCACTCCGGAGGCCGAAAATGGCTCTGTTTGAGGCTCACCACCTGAGTAAGCGCTTCGGGGACCGTGTGGTGCTCGAGGACATCTCGCTGTCGTTCGAGCACGGCCAGCTCTCCGGGATCATGGGCCCGAACGGCGCCGGCAAGTCCACCTGCTTCAACGTCTTGACCGGGCATTTCCCGCCCGATCGTGGGCACGTGCTGCTCGACGGACAGGACATCACCGGCCTCTCGCCGCGCAAGATCGCGCAGAAGGGGGTGGCGCGTAGCTTTCAGATCATGAGCTTGTTCGACGAGTTCACGGTGCTCGAGAACGTGCTGTTCGCGCTGCCCGAGATGCGCCAGAGCGGCATGAACGCCTTCAAGAGCGTGGCTGCCGACACCGGCGCCATCGACAAGGCGCTCAAGATTGCCGACCAGGTGGGCCTTGGTCAAAGCGTGAATCTGCGCTCGTCGAGCCTTTCGTACGGTCAGCGTCGCGCGCTCGAGATCGCGGTCGCGCTGGCGGCCGAGCCGCGCGTCTTGTTTCTGGACGAGCCGACCCAGGGTATGGGCGCCGAGGGTCGAGACCGACTGCTCGAGCTGATCCTGAGCTTGAAGCACAAGTTTACGATCGTGATGATCGAGCACGACATGGATTTCTTGTTTCGACTGGCCGACAAGGTTTCGGTCATCCATTGGGGCCAGGTCATCGCGCAAGGCACTCCGGACGAGCTGCGCTCCGATCCGTGGGTGCGGCGCGCGAAGCTGGGCGGAGGCGGCGATGCTTGAGATTCAGGGCATCGAGACTTTCTACGGCGAGACGCAGGCGCTATTCGGCGTGTCGCTCGAGGTCGGCAAAAACGAGGCGGTGGCACTGCTCGGCCCGAACGGCGCCGGCAAGACCACGGTGCTGCGCTCCATCTTGGGGCTCACCCCCGCGCGGCGCGGCGCAATTCGCTTCGCGGGCCGAGAGATCACCAAGAGCGCGACCAACGACATCGCCTGCGCCGGCATCGGCTGGGTGCCGGACGACCGTCGCATCTTTCCTGCGCTCAAGGTCAAGACCAACCTGGCGCTCGGCACGAAGCGCACGGCGTATCGCAGCTGGACCAACAAGGAAGTGTTCGGCTTGTTCCCGGCGCTCGAGTACCTGCTCGAGCGCGAAAGCGAAAACCTCTCGGGCGGCGAGATGCAGATGCTCGCGATCGGACGCGCGCTCTTGGGTGGACCCGGGCTCGTGCTGCTCGACGAGCCGTCGCAGGGCCTGGCGCCCAAGCTGGTGCAAGACGTGATGAAGACCATCGCGCGCCTCAAGAACGAAGGCATCAGCGTGCTGGTCGTCGAGCAAAACGTACGCAGCGCCCTGCTGGTCTGTGACCGCGCCTATGTCATCCGCCATGGTCGGGTTGTCTACTCGGGTGCCGCGAAAGCGTTGCTCGAGGATCAGAGCCTTATGGGTGACCTGTCATGACCCTTGGTCTTGGTTCTCGCTCCGCTGAAGGCTGGGCTGCCCCGCGTCTGTCGCACCGCATGAAACAGCAGGCGCCGGCCTCGCCGGTTTGTCCAAGCATTCCTACTCCGGCGATCGTGATCTGCTCGTGCCAAAGTCTGGACAGGTCGTTCCAGCGCCAACTGGAGGCCTCATGACCCAACCAATCTTGGAGGTCAGGGACCTCAAGAAGACGTATTCGCGGGGGTTTATTTCGAGAAAGACGACGTTCAGCCTCGAAGGCTCGTTCAAGGCGGAGAAGCCGGAGATCATCGGGGTGATGGGGCCGAATGGGGCAGGTAAGACGACGCTGTTCGAGATGCTGTCGGGCAGCAACGTGCCGACCGGCGGGCAGATTCTGTGCGGCGGTCAAGACATTCAGGGCGTCAAGTACCGCGAGCGTGATCGCATGGTGATCCACTATCACCAGTCGTATCAGGTGCGCAGCGTCAAGCGTACGAAGCCGAGCTTCATGCTGCAGCCGGCGCCTTCGAGCTACCCGCTGGTGCACATCTTCGACGAGCCGCAGTTCAGCACGCAGGATGGTTACATCGGCTTCATGCTGAGCTTCTTCAAGCAGCTCAAATCGAACGGCCGCGTGGTGATGCTGTGCGTGCATCCGAACGAGCCGTTTCACATCGACATCATGCGCGACAATTGCGAGCGCTTCTTGTTCGTCGCCGGCGGCAAGGTCGTCGAGCTTCCGACCTACTCGAAGCTTTTGGAACACCCCGGCGTGCGCGACTACCTGGGCGCGCTTGCCTCCTATTGAAGTGAGCACCTCATGACACCACCACCTAGAATCGAAAGCCGTGTGGCCATGGTCACGGGCGTGGGCGGCGCGATGGGCGCGGCCATCGCGCGGGCGTTGCTCGAAGCAGGGCACCGCGTGGTGCTGGCCGACACGGATCGGGCGGCGCTCGAGGCCGTACGAGCCGCGCTCGGCGACGGTACCTACGCCATCCAGTTCGATCTCAGCGATCCAGGGCAAATCCACGCGGCTTGCGTGGACGTGCGAGAGAAGGTCGGCCCGGTCGACATCCTGGTCAACAACGCCGGCGTGCTGTCGAATCACAAGCTCGCCGAAACGAACCCCGACGAGTGGCGGCGCATCATGGCCGTGAACCTGGACGGCCCGTACCACCTGAGCCGTGAGTGGGTGCCGAGCATGAAGGAGCGCAGGTGGGGGCGCATCATCAACATGTGCTCGGTGGCCATGAAGACCGGAGGACTTACCGCTGGCACCGCCTACACCGCGTCGAAGGGCGCGCTCGGCGGCCTGACCTTCTCGCTGGCGCGGGAGCTTGCGCCTCACGGCGTGACCGTCAACGGTATCGCGCCCGCCTACGTGAAGACCCGCATGATCACCGAGCAGCTCACCGAAGAGCAGCGCCAGCAGACGCTCAAGCAGATCCCGGTCGGTCGGTTCTGCGAGCCGGAAGAGATCGCGCACGCAGTCGTCTTCTTGTCCTCGCCGCTGGCCGGCTTCATCACCGGTGAGCTTTTGGACATCAACGGAGGTCTGCACCTGGACTAACCATGGCACACAGCAACGCTTCCAGTGTTTCGGCCGGCCTAGCAGGCAAGGTTGCCTATGTGCCCGGCGGCTCCGGCGTGATCGGTCAGACCGTCGCACGAGGTCTGGCCGCGGCCGGCGCCAAGGTCGTGGTCGCCAGCCCCGAGTCTGAAAAGCTCGAAGCTCTGGTGAAGGCCATCAGCGCCCAAGGGGGCGAAGCGCGTGCCACCGGGCTCGATGCCACCTCGGTCAAGGACATCGCGCGCTCCGTGGATGCGGTGTGCGACTACTTCGGTCGCTGTGACATCCTGGTCAATTGCGTGGGCATCCATCGCGAGCAGCTACTGCTCGAGGCCACCGAAGACAGCTACGACAGCGTCATCGCGATCAACCTCAAAGCCGGGATGTTCCTGGGGCAAGCGGTGGCGCGCCGTCAGGTGCAAGCCGGGCAGGGCGGCCGGCACGTGCACATCCTTTCGGTGCGCGCCAAGCTTGGTCTGCGCGGCAAGGGCTACTCGGCCTACACCGCGAGCAAGGGCGGTCTCGCCATGATCGTCAAGCAGCACGCGGTAGAGCTCGCGCCGCATCAGATCAACGTGAACGGCGTGGCGCCGACCTTCGTGATGAGCGAAATGGCCGGCCACATGCTGAACAATCCCGAGCAGAAGGCGCAGCTCTTCGAGCGCATCCCGCTCGGCCGCGTCGCCGACCCCGAAGACGTCGTCGGCCCCACGCTGTTCTTCTGCGGCCCCGCCGCAAATTTCGTCACCGGCCAAATCCTCTACGTCGACGGAGGCCTCACCGCATGCCAATGACCGAGCGAGCAGATCACAGGGAGACGGGGAGGCGGGGAGGTCCACGAGCGAGAATTTGGGGATTCGAATCGCTCGGCGACGTGCGAAGCCTGAAACGATGCCGCTCGACAACTCGCAGTTTTCAAACCCAAGAAATCTCCCCGTTTCCCCGCCTCCCTGTGAGATTCCCATAAACGAGGCAACGGCTCGCAGGACGGCATAGGTATACGTGACATGACCAAGAAATTGCAGAACTTTATCAACGGCAAGAAGACGGATGGTGCGACCACGCGATTTCAGAGCGTCTTCAATCCGGCGCTCGGCCGCGAGGCGAGCCAGGTGCCGATGTCGACGGCCGAGGACGTGGCGAGCGCGGTGGCGGCTGCCAAGAAGGCCTTCGAGACCTGGTCGGCCACGCCGCCGGTGCGGCGAGCGCGCGTGATGTTCGCGATGAAGGGCCTGATCGACAGGCACATGGACGAGCTTGCGGCCCTGGTCAGCGCCGAGCATGGCAAGGTGGTCGACGACGCGCGCGGCTCGGTCACGCGCGGCATGGAGGTCGTGGAGTTTGCGGCCGGCATCCCGCAGCTGCTCAAGGGAGAGTTCACGGAGGGCGTCGCGCGCGGCGTGGATAGCTGGTCGTTCCGGCAGCCACTCGGCGTGTGCGCCGGCATCGGCCCCTTCAACTTTCCGGCCATGATTCCGCTCTGGATGGCACCGGTCGCGATCGCGTGCGGCAACACGTTCATCATGAAGCCGTCGGAGCGCGTGCCCTCGACGGCGCTGCGTCTAGCCGAGCTTTTCAGCGAAGCAGGGCTGCCGCCCGGCGTGCTCAATGTAGTCAATGGCGACAAGGAAGTGGTCGACGCCTTCATCGAGCATCCGGACATCGCGGCTATCAGCCTGGTCGGGTCGACGCCCGTCGCCGAGAACGTTTACCAGCGCGCGTCGCGTGCCGGTAAGCGCGTGCAGTGCCTGGGCGGCGCCAAGAATCATATGGTGGTGATGCCCGACGCCGACCTGACTCACACTGTCGATGCGTTGATGGGCGCCGCCTATGGTTCAGCCGGCGAGCGCTGCATGGCCATCTCGGTGGCGGTTGCGGTGGGACCCGAAACCGGCGACCGCCTCGTCGAGGCGCTCATCCCCAAGGTCAAGGCGCTCAAGATCGGTCCCGGCAGCGAGCCCGGCATGGACATGGGGCCGCTCGTCACGAAGCAGCATCTGGACAAGGTCACCGGCTACGTGGACTTGGGCGTCAAGGAAGGCGCGAAGCTCCTGGTCGACGGCCGGGGACATCAGGTGCCCGGTAGCGAGAACGGGTTTTTCCTGGGCGGCTGCCTGTTCGACCACGTCACCCAGCAGATGAAGATCTATGAGGAGGAGATTTTCGGCCCGGTACTCTGCGTGGTTCGTGTACCGACGCTGGACGCAGCCATCCAATTGGTGAACGCCCACCGCTATGGCAACGGTGGCGCGATCTTCACCACGAGCGGCGAGGCAGCCGATGAGTTCACCAAGCGCATCCAGATCGGCATGGTGGGCGTGAACGTGCCCATCCCGGTGCCGATGGCCTTCCACAGCTTCGGCGGGTGGAAGGGCTCGCTGTTCGGCGATCACTACATGCACGGTCCGGAGGGCGTGCGCTTCTTCACGCGCATGAAGACCGTCACGTCGCGCTGGCCCCGAGGCCAGAGTGGCGGGGCGAGCTTCGCCATGCCCACGGTGAAGTGAATGAGAAAAGGCAGCGCTGCCTATCCCGACACGTTCGATCAGCTCGAGAAAGCGATCATCGAACAGTTTCCGAGCTTGAGTAAGCGGCTGCAACAGATCGCGAGCCACGCGCTCGACAACCCGAGCGAGCTGGCGCTGGAGACGATCGCGGCGGTGTCGCAGCGCGCGGGCGTGCAGCCGTCCAGCCTGATTCGCTTCGCCAAGGTCTTCGGCTTCTCGGGCTACAGCGACATGCAGCGCGTGTTCCGCATGCGCCTGACCGACGCGATGCCCGACTACAAGGAGCGGCTCAAATCGCTCAACGGCGTGGAGCACCAGGGCGAAGAAGCCAAGGACGTCAGTGCGCTGCTCGAGCAATTCGTCGAGGCCGACATCACCGGCTTGCGGCGCCTGCAGCAGCAAAAACGCCTGGGGGTGCTGCTGGATCAGGCCTTCAAGCTGATCGCCGACAGTGACACCGTGTACGTGGTGGCGCACCGGCGCTCGTTTCCAATCGCCTGCTACCTGGCCTACGCGCTCAGCCAGATGAACGTCAAGAACGTGCTGGTCGACGGCGTGGGCGGCATGTTCATCCAGCAGGCGGGTCACGCGACCAGCAAGGACGTGATCATCGCCATCACCTCCAAGGCGTACTCGCCGGACGTGGCGCAGGTGGTCCGGGACGCCAAGCAGCGTGACGTCAAGGTCATCGCCATGACCGATAGCCCGCTCAGCCCGCTCGCGGAGCACTCCGACATCAGCCTGGAAGTGCAGCAAGCCTCGGTCGGCATGTTCCGTTCGCTCGCGGTGACGATGACGCTCGCCGTCACGTTGATCGTCGGGCTCGGGCGGGCCATCGAGGTCAAGCGCAGCTCCAAGAAGGCGAAGCGGTTGGTGAGTGGTTAGTGGTGAGTAGAGCCGCGGCTGAAGAACGCCGTGGTCACGGAGGCAAGGTGTCGCAAGTTCCACGACGATTTTTGTTGAACGATGAGGGTAGCTCGGCCCTTCACTATCTGGACCTGGACGACCCCAGTCGCGGTTGGAGCCTTTCTGGGCCGGGCCGTGATTTGCAGCTGATTGGGGCGGATCGCGTGCTGCGCAGCACGCCGACGGGTTTCGTCGAGCTCGAGCTGGGTGACGGGCGCCTGCTGTGCGAGGTCAAGGTCGATGGCGTCGGCGGCGTGGAATCGGCGCGACGGCTGCCCAATGGCCATACGGTGCTGCTGGGCAATCAGCCGGCGGGCATCGTGCTCTGTGAGGTCGATGGGGACGCGCAGCCGGTGCGGCGGCTGGTGGGCGGGGGGCTCGAGAAGGGGCGCATGGTGCGCCGCACGCCCGAGGGCAAGCTGCTGTTCTGCTCGGAGACGAGCGGCAAGCGCTTGGTGCACCAGGCC
>DATEDZ010000267.1:0-62588 GCA_035281385.1 Polyangiaceae bacterium | reverse complement strand
GGATTGCACCTCTGGCAGCATTCGTGGGCAGAGATAGGCCCAGACTATGAACGCTATCGCGGCAAACACCGAGCTCAGTGCTTTGCAGGCCAGCATCGCCCAGCCAACATCCACGATCCGCTGGGACTCGAACCCACAACGAGTCGGAGGTAGGCAGGCGTGTGCCAGTAACACACGAGCCCGCCTACCGTGAAGAGCACGCGCTCGCGCTCACCAGTCAGCGCGTGAGCCGTGAGCGCATGGTGCCTATGCCAGAAACGCTTCGACGATTCATGACCACGAGTCGACTCCCAGCAGCCATGCTGCCTTGCCGGTAAGTTTGGAAGCCTGCGCCACCACTTCGGCCCCGTTCGGACCAACGCTGGCCAGCGCGGGAAGACCGAGGCGCGTGGGGAGCTCACGCTGTTCGAGGTGGAGCGAGCTGGTCGCCTTGAGGTCCCAGAAAAGTCGTGAAGGCAAGAGCACGGCATCCGCCCGTGAGAGCTGCAAGAGTGGCAACAAGTCCTCCACCTTGGTGACGCGCTCGACCTTGACGGCTTTGCCTACGAGGTTCTGCACCAGCGCATTGGTTCCAGCACGGTCCAGCATGTCGATGGCGCCCACCGTCCTGAGACTGGCTAGCGCGGGCGGACCGTTCGCACCCACGAGGCTATAAGGTTCCTCGCTCGAGCCGCCTCGGCGACCGAGCACCTGCGGGACAATGCCGCGTGAGCTCATCACGATCGGCAGCGTCAACAACGCGTCCTGGCCTTCCGCCAGCGCGCGACCGAAATCGGCGACACGACCCACCGTGGTCACCGAGAGGCTCGGCAGCGCGTCCTGCAGCAATTGTTGCAGGGCACGCTGCTTGATGCTGGTCTGGACGAAGGCGAGCAACTTGGCGGAGCGCGCCGCCGCTGTGCTGGCGTGCAGCAAAGCCAGCGCCGCTGCGCCGAGAGCGATCCTATTGTTCACCGAGCTCACCAGTAGTCTTCAAGGTAGTAGTAACCGGCGTCGCGGAGTTTCGACCCTGACGGATCTACGGACGCTCAATCTAAATGCTTAGACCTGATCGCTCGCTCTTGGTCAAGGTCTCCGGTATCAGCATCAATCCCGTCGATTTCGGCGTGTGACTCACAACCAAAACCCAAGCGTCACCGCCCCCTAGCAGCTTGCTGCGCTCCAAGCGCAACGTTCGACAGAGCCAAGACTGCGGCCACACCAGAGCCAGGGTAAGTGCGAGTCTTCGCCACATCACACGGGGCGGTAGGCCCCGCCGGCAAACGAGAAACGAGGGAGAGCCTGCGAGTAAGACCATTGTCCGCTCTTT
The DNA here is from genome assembly GCA_035281385.1 of Polyangiaceae bacterium. Lineage (GTDB taxonomy): Bacteria > Myxococcota_A > Polyangia > Polyangiales > Polyangiaceae > PMG-095. The sequence continues at coordinate 61,279 of DATEDZ010000267.1, read as the reverse complement.
TTGGGATGTACGAGGTGTGGATTGCCTGTTAAGTTTGAGTGTCCATGTCCGTCCAACCGATGCGGTTCGGTGCGCACGGGTCTGTGCACGCTCCCAACAAGAAGCAATAGCCAGGTGCAGGCAGAGTCATGAGGAAACCAATACTTGGCACATTCGCGATTTCTGTGGCTCCCGGTGAGGCGGACGCCCTACGATGACCCGAAAGCTCGCCGCGGCTGCCTGGACTTTAGCGGCCGTGCTTACATCACGGCATGCCTTCGCCCAAGCACCTGCGGTGACCAGCACCGAACCTACGGTGGCCGAACCCACTGCCGCCGTAGCTCCAGTCGCTAAAGCATCGGCCGCCGAAGACGACACCGACGACGACTTCGATTTGATGCGTCTGCTCAACGTCGAGGTTTCGACCGCGACCAAGACCAGCGAATCGATCGAAGATGCGCCGGCGGTGATCACGGTCGTGACGCGCGCCGACATCCGGCGTTGGGGCTACCGCGACGTTGCCGATGTACTGCAGCACACCGTCGGCTTTTACGCCATAGACGATCACATTCTGCCCAACGTGGGCGTGCGCGGTATGACCGGCGGCCTTGGCGCCGAAAGCGGCGTGATCAAGGTGATGATCGATGGCCGAACCGTCGCCTACCGCACCACGTCGGGCAATTGGCTCGGCATCGAGCTGATCCCGCTCGAAGCGATCGAGCAGATCGAAATCATCCGCGGCCCGGCCTCCGCGCTCTATGGCGCCGACGCGTTCCTGGGCGTCGTGAACATCATCACGGTCAAGTCCGCCGACGTGCGCCCGCTATCCATCGGCCTGGCTCCGCTCTTTACGCCGGGTAGCCCTGGTGGCCGTTTCGACGCACTTGGCGGCACCACCTTCGGTCCGTTCGACTTCATGCTCGGCGCTTCTGGCGAAGACGTCGATCGCTCGAGCCTGAGCTTCCCCGAGCAGTCACCGGCCGGCAGATTCCCGTCCTGGGTCGGCCAGCGCCGAACGGCGCTCGATCTCCAGCGTCGGTCCTTGGTCGTGCAGGGACGGCTTGGCTACGAGGTGCCGCGCAAGGGGCGGCTCTCGCTGAGCGCGTTCGTTTCCGGCATCGAACGCGGCGGCGACTTCGCGCATTGGTCGCAGCTCACCAACGACACCGTCAATGGTCAACGTGTTGGCACGACCATCGGGTTGGTCCAGTCCCGTTTGGACCTGGACGGTCTGTATCATGCTGCCAAGTGGCTCGACTTTGCGCTGGCGGGCAGCTTTGCGCTCGGCGGGTTGTTGCCGTCGGATCGTATCGAGGTGGGCAGCGACTTGTTTTACGTCGAGCGTGATCAATCTTACCGAACCGTCGATGGCTCCTTCGAGGCGCGCTTCATACCCAGCGCCCGCTTCAACTTCATCGCCGGTCTCGAAGCCAGTTTCGATCACGAGGAGCTACTGGCGCCCCAGCGCATCGAGCGCGCCACGGGGCGTGAGGTCGACGTCGGATCGGCCGGAGGCAAGCAAGCCGATCTGAGCAACATCGGCGCCTACCTGAGCTCGAACTTCAAGCTGTTCGATCCCTGGCTGAAGCTCACCGGCGGCGTTCGGCTCGACCAGCACAGCCAATACGGCCAGCAGCTCTCCGGCCGTGCCGGCATCGTCTCTCGCTTCACCCGCGAGCTGACGCTCAAGCTGCTCTACGGCAACGCCTTCAAGGCGCCTTCTCCGTACTTGCTGTATGCGACGCCGCTCCAGCCGGGCGACGTCATCGGCAACCCGGCGCTCTTGCCTCAACACGTGCACACCGCCGAAGCTCAGGTCTCGCTGCATGCGAGCCGATTCCTCGGCATCACCAGCGGCGTTTCACACAGCTGGCTCCTGGAGAAGGCCGAGTTCACGCCGCAGGGCATCAACCAGGCGGCGCGCAACGTGGCCAGTCAGCGCAGCCTGGCTTGGGAGAGCCGGGTGGACCTGCGCTACTACGAAGACTACAACTTCTATGGTTCCTTCGAGCTGGTGCAATCGCAACGTGATCTGGGCCAAGAGGGCTACGCCGCCAGTCTGGTCGGCACCGGTAACGTGGCCTACCCGCGTTGGATCGCGCGCGGCGGCGCCATGCTGAGCATTCCGTCACCGGTGCAGTTCCCGCTCCAAGCCGGCGCGGAAGTCATCGTAGTCGGTTCACGACGTGCGACCGACGCCAGCATCGTCGAGCGCGGCGCCAGCTACGATCTGCCTCGCTACGTGCTGCTCGACGCGACCCTGGCCACGCGCGAGCTCTACCTGATACGTGGGCACGAGTCGCGCCTGGCGCTGCGCGGCAAGAACGTCCTCGGCGTGGCCGGGCCCGACCCGGGATTTTCGGGGTTCGAGTACCCGCTTCGTCCCACCGAGCTTATCCTTGAGCTGAGGCACTCGTTATGACGAGCTCGGCGCGAAAGTGGTGGCAATCAGCAGCGGCAGGCGCATGTGCGCGAGGCGTGGTGTGCTCGCTGGGCCTGATCTTTGCCAGTGGCTGCAGCGACGAGAAGCCTATCGACCGCGACGCCGTGACGGTCGGACTGCTGTTACCGTTTACGGGTACCGATTCGGCGACGGCCAGCAACTTCGAGCGCGCCGTGCTGTTTGCGCGTGATCAGGTCAACGAGGGTGGGGGCGTGGGCGGGCGCAAGCTGCGCGTGGTGTCTGCGGACACGCACTCCGATCCGGAGCGCGCCGAGGCTTCGGCTCAGCACTTGATCGACGAGGGTGCGGTGCTGATCATCGGGCCCGAAAGCACTGAGGTCGCCGACCATATCAGGCCGCTCATCAATGAGCACGACGTGGTGCTGCTGTCGCCGCTGGTCGGGGCGGCGGACGACCGCCAGATCGCGTGCGAAGATCCGTGGTTCCGTCTGGCCCCGTCTGCTCGCATCCTGGGCGAGGCCCTAGCCAAACGCATGATCGCCGATGGGCACATGCGAGCAGCCATCTTGAGCTCGGAAGGCGCCTACGACGTGGCGCTGGCCAACGCGTTCCAGAGCCTGCTCGGCTCCCTCGGCGGCGAAGTGGCCTACCGTGGCACGCTGCAGCGTGGCGCGCAAAGCTACACGGCGAACATCAAGGCGGCGCTAGCCGAGCAGGTCGACGCCGTGCTGCTTTCTGCGACGCCGCGCTCGGCCGCGCTCGTGGTCAACGAGCTCGGCGTGCTGACCCACGATCGGCCGCAGTGGTACTTGTCACCGCTGCTCAAAACCGAGCTTCTGCTGCAGAACGTGGTGCCCCAGGTGCTCGAAGGAGCCATCGGGGTCACGCCGCGCATTTATGATCTTTCGGAGGCCTTCCCGCTGGCTTTCAACGAGCGCTGGGCGGGTGACGCGCCGCTCGAAGGCGCCTACTTCTACTACGACGCGGTGGCGTTGACCGCGCTCGCGCTGGAGCAAACGCTGCGCGATCATGGCGAGCTCGGAGCCGACGGGCTGCGCGCGATCATACTCGACGTGTCCGCGTCGCCCGGCGAGGGTGCGGGCTGGAACGAGCTGCCGCTCTACTTGCAGCGCTTGCGCGAAGGAGCGCCGGTCTATTACACGGGCCTCACTGGCCCGATGAAGATCAGGCCGTGCGGCGATCGGCAGGTGGGCGCTTCGTCACCCTGGGAAGTGACGGGCGGCGAGATCGTGCTCTTGGGCGAGAATTAGGGTCCGTGAATGGCTAAGTCGGTCGATGATCGTGGCCGAGGCGCTCGGCTGGCGAGGCGCGACGCAGGCGCATACTGCTGGTATGTAACTGAGGAGCGACGAAGCCAACCGGGATGGATCGGCCGCGAGGGCGATCGACTTGGCCATTCGCGGGCCCTTGGGAATCTGGACGAATCTGTCCTGGGTTTGAAAACACCAGCGTACTATGTCCTTGAGAGCCCGGTTTCCGTGACAGATGAGGCAAGTTTGACTGCAAGGATTGGTGTCCGAGCAGCGAGCTGAGGGCTCCTGCGATGGACGCATGGGGCGTCGAGTACGTCAGGCTCCAGCCGGGCCGGTGCGACGCGCAGCAAAGCGATCAACGCTTGATAGACCAGCATACGTTGGCTACTGGCACGTCGAGTTGACGCAAGTCTGGTCCGGCTGGCAAGGGCTGTTGCAGTCGCCGCACGTCTCGTTGGCTTGGCTATCGCACCAGAGCTCTGCGGAGGGCGTGCCGTCGCACTCGCAGACGTAGGCCAGCGGCTCCTCGCAGCTGTCATCATTCCAGCTGCCTGTCGCGCCAACTTGGACGCAGTCCTCGTTGTTGTACCGATCGTTCGGCTCCATGTCCGCCCACAGGGCGACGGTCAGTGGCGCCCCGGTGACCCACTCGAAGGTCTCTTCGGTGGCCGAATCGCCCAGGCCGATCCACGCCTGCTGGTTGGTCAAGCTGCTATCGGTCATCGACTTGGCGGCGATCGACTTCATCCAGTCGTTTTCGGCCGCGTCGTCGATAACAATCAAGTGCCCGCCTTCCGTCTCACAGTCGCGCTCCGCGTTAGCCCAAGACTGCCCAGTGGTCCCTTCCTTGTAGCGGGAGGTCAAGCCAGGTACGATTGTGGCATAGGTTTGCATACAGGACGGCTCGCTCTCGGCACCGGCGGCGCCGGCGGCACCAGCGGCGCCGGCGGCACCAGCGACACCGGCGCCACCGGTGGCACTGGCGCCACCGGCGTCATTGGTGGCACCGGCCGCGCCAGCGCTGCCGGCCTGCCCGCTTGGTTGCTCTGGAATCGGCGCCTGATAGCTGGCGACGGGCGTGTCGTGGCGGCCGCATCCGGCCAGCAGCAAGAGCACGCCGGGAGCGAGCGCCGCTTTCACTCCACGAACCGCTGCAACCGGCCGGCGTGGGGGCTCTTCGGATGGCCCTTGAGGAAGCGCTCCGCCCGGGCCTTCGCGGCGCCGAACGCGCCAGTGGCGCCGAGCGCCTCGATCGTCAGGACCTCACGCTCTTGATAGAGCACCGAACGCGGATAGCGCGCCGCCGAGGTGCGCAGGATCTCGAGCGCCTCTTGCCCCTGGCCGGTTTGGACGAGCTGATGCGCCTTGGCGAGCAACCGTCCCTCTTCCGCGAGCGTCGTCGTCGAACGCACCGGACGCGTCGGAACGGCTGGCCGCGGGTTGCCGACGGTGGGCTCTTCTGCCGGAGGCACTACGGCTGCAGAAGGCTTAGCTGGCGTCATTTCCGCCGGGACGTTCTGCGGAGGAGCGGGCTGCGTGTCGTGTGGTCGCAGCAGCGTAGCGCCGCCCCACAACGTGCCGCCTGCTAGCGCGACGCCGACCGCCACTTTGGCTGCGAGCCCCGCGCCGACAACGCCGCCCACCTGCGCTACGCCGAAAGCAGGACCTGCCGCCGCCGCGCCGGCCGCAGCCGTTACCGCGGCTCCCAGCACCGCGATCTCGGCGGCGAGAGCGGTCCAACCTCGGTCGACGCTGCCAGCAGGTGGTTGCTCGGCGTTGAGTCGCCTGAGCAGCTCTCGCTCGCTGCGCAGCGCAGGGTCATTCTCCTCGAGCCAGGGGCGGTCAGACATCGAGCAGCCCCGCCTCCTTCAGCTTAGCGACGCGCCGGCGAAAGGCATCGCGTGCGCGCTTGAGCCGCGTGCGCACGGTGTTGACCGGCGAGCCCGTGAGCTCGGCAATCTCCGGGCTCGTCATCTGCTCGAGCTCATGGAGCACGAACACCTCACGTTGCTCGGCCGGTAGCGCATCGAGCAGGCGCTCGGCGAGCGCCAACTGCTGCTTTTGCTGGAGCGCATCGGCAGCGTCGGCCGAGCGACCTGCCGCGATGGGGATGTCGCTCTCGATCACCTCGAGCCTGACCGCCGCGAGCTTCCGGGCCTTGCGCGCAACCCGTAGCGCGATGCCGCAGAGCCACGTGCGGATCGTCGAGCGGTGCTCGAACTCGTCCAGCTTGCGGTATGCGATCAGGAACACATTGTGGGTTACGTCCGGCACGTCACTCTTTCGCACTCCGAGGTGGAGCAGGAATCGCCAAATGGCGGCATAGTGCTCGCGGTAGATGGTCTGAAAGTCTTCCGGCGAACGCGAGGCCTCCGTACATGAGTGCCGCGACTCGGCTTTGTGGGTCACCTTGGACATAAAAATGCGTCTGGCGCCGAAAAGTGCGCGCAGACGCGGGAGTTGGGTCGTCTTGTCAATGCCTGCTCGCACGGGGATTGGGCTCAGAACTTTCGTGATTACAGTTCCTCGATTCCCAAAATTTGCCAATGATACCATGGTACAATGCCATGACGACGGAATATACAAGCAGGAGTGCTACGAGGCTCATATCTTGGGAGCACGCGAATCTGAAATTTCAAATCGGCGGGAACGCGGGCGCTCCGTTCGGGCACTCACCTTCCCAGATGGTCACCTCCCCGATCGCCACGACTTCGTCTAAGTCTGACCGCCAGTGGTGTCTGAGGACTCTGCTGGCGTCGGGTGTCCTCACTACTGCGCTCTGCGGTGCTCTGTCTGCATGTACCGCTCTCGTCGAAGGGCCAACCGGCACCCAACCAGCCCCTGCCGGCCCTGGCGGCGGCAATGCCGGCAATGCCGGCGTTGGCAGCGGTGGATCCACGGGCACGGCTACCGATCCAGGTCGAGTCACGTTACATCGCCTGAGTCGCGTGGAGTACGGCAACACGGTGCATGACCTCTTGGGCACTAGCCTCGAACCCCCCAACCGCTTCAAGATACCGGACGACAACCGTGGTGTAGGCGTCGCCAACTTCGACAATATGGCCGATGTGCTCACGCTCTCACCGCTGCATCTCAGCGTTTACATGAGCGCGGCCACGACGGTGATCAGCGAGGCGCTCGCCAATATGACGCAGCGCGCCAGCCTCGTGCCCTGCAACGATTTGGCAGCTCAAGGCGAAGCCTGTGTCCGCGAGGCGTTGCGAGCGTTCGCTTACCGCGCCTGGCGCCGTCCAGTCACGGACGCCGAGATCGACCGGCTGATGATGGTAGCGGGTGCAGCTAGCGCTGAAGGCCCCGAACAGGGACTGGCGCTGGCGCTGCGGGCGGTGCTGATGTCGCCCCACTTCGTGTTCCGAGTCGAGCTCGATCCGGATCCGACGTCGGTCACGCCTCACCCTCTCAATCCCTACGAGCTGGCTTCGCGCTTGTCGTATTTCTTATGGAGCAGCACGCCCGATATAGCCCTGCTAGAAAGCGCGAAGAGCGGCGCGTTGACCCAACCTGCTGAGTTCGAGAAACAGGTTTCGCGCTTGTTCGATGATCCCCGCGCGCGCGCGCTGATTGACAACTTCGCCGGCCAATGGCTGCAGTTCAGAGCCATCGATTCGCTCACGCCGGACGCGACGAAATTCCCGATGGTCGACCCCAGTCTGCTTTCCGCCATGCGCCAAGAGGGCGAGCGTCTGTTCCAGGACATCGCGTTTCAGGGAGCTCCACTCAAGCAGTTACTCACTGCCAACTACAGCTATGTGAACGATCGTCTCGCTACGCACTATGGGCTCGCGCCCGTAGGGTCCAGTGAACTTTTGCGCGTCGATCTCAGTAACAACGCCGAGCGCGGTGGATTGCTTTCCCAAGCAGGTTTCTTGACTCTGACGTCGCACAAGGAAGTAACGTCGCTGGTCTTGCGCGGCAAGTGGGTGTTCGAGGAGCTCCTCTGCGGTACCGTGCCGCCACCTCCCGAGGGCGTAGATCTGACCGGCGGAGGCCTGCCCCCGCAAGAGGGTAGCAAACAGCGTACCACGAATCCTCAGTGCAATTTCTGTCATAACCTGATGGATCCGATCGGGCTGGGGCTCGAGAAATATGACGCCATCGGGCGTTACCGCGCTACCGACGACGCGGCCATGCCGATCGGGGCGAGCGGCCAGCTGCCGAGCGGCCAAAGCTTTAGCGGCCCCAAAGAGCTCGCCGCGCTCATCGCTGACGATCCGGCGTTTGCACGCTGCGCGGTGCGCAAGCTCTACAGCTACGCGCTTGGGCGCGCGCCGGTCAATGAGCCTGCACACCAGGACGGTCCCGTTGTCGAGGGTTTGATCCAGGCGCTCACACAGAATGGCGCTTCATTCAGAGATCTCGTCGGTCGCATCGTGACTAGCCCCACGTTCACCCACCGGCGGGGCGAGTCTGCCACGGAGGGCATGCTATGAAATTTGGGTATCAGGGACCTCAACTATCGCGTCGTTTGGTGTTCGGCGGCGCGGCGACACTGTTGGGCCTGCCCTTTTTGGAGTCCGTGTTGCCGCGCTCCGCTCGCGCCCAGGCGCAAGGCGCGCCGGTGCGTATGGTCTGTATCTTCATGCCGAATGGCTTCGATATGGCCACGTTCCGGCCCAAGACCGTCGGTCCCGACTACGCGTTGCCTCTGATGTTCGCAGGCCTGGAGGACATGAAACCCCATTTTTCAATCGTGACGGGGCTAGCGAACGAGCCTGCCGATCCCGGTGGTTCGGGTGATCACGGTTCGGGAACGGGGGCTTTCATCACCTGTGCGCGTCTCAACAGGTCCCCCACCGACATCAGGAACGGCATCTCCATTGACCAGGTGCTCGCGCAAGCGCGCGACAAGGGCAGGGTTTTGCCTTCGCTACAGCTCGGTGTCGATGGCGGTGGTGATTCTGGCGCTTGCGACCAAGACTACAGCTGTGCCTACAGCCGTAACATCTCGTGGGCCGACGAAGTCACTCCACTACCCAAGATTATCGACCCCAGTCAAGCCTTCAACCAATTGTTCAAGGGTTACGATCCGCAAGCCTCGTCCGCCGAAGCGGACAGGCGTCGTGCCTACGACAAGAGCGTGATCGACTTCGTGCTCGCCGATGTGGATGGGCTCAAGCCGAAGCTCGGCAGTTCCGATTCAAAGAAACTCGACCAATACTTGACGGGGGTGCGTGAGCTCGAAAAAGGCTTGACCGGGCCGGGGGCCATGCCCGGCTGCACACCGGGCATGCCTCCAGCCGACGGCCTCGAGTATCCAGCTCACGTTACGGCGCTTTTCAAGCTGATCGAGCTGGCGTTCACGTGCGATGCGACGCGCATCGTCACGCTGATGTTCGGCAACGCCGCGAGCCCCCGCAGCCATCCGTTCTTGAACATCAGCGGCGAGCACCACGGCACCTCGCATCACGGGGGTAGTTCCGGCAACATCGAGAAGCTGGTCAAGATCGGCGCTTGGGAGTTGACTCAATTGGGCGAGTTCATGCGCATGCTCAACAAACCGGACCCAACGGATCCGGCGGGCCAGACCCTGCTCTACAACTCAGCCATCTTCTGCTCGAGTGACGTCTCCGACGGTGATGCCCACAACCATGACGACAAGCCGATCGTGCTCGGTGGGCACGGCGGCGGCAAGCTCAACGCCGGACAGCACGTGGCGTACGACATACCAGCCAAGCAGAAGGTCGCCAACCTGCTGGTCACCATGGCGCAGGCGGCTGGTGTGGCAAGCCCGAAGTTGGGCGATAGCACGGGCGTCCTCCCGGAGCTGCTGGTCTAGCGGCGGCTCGCAGTGGGAACCCTAACGCGTTCGTCAACGTTTTCCTTTTCTGGTTTTTCGGGTGTCGTCATGAAACAGTTTTGCTTCGCGATCGTTTTGGTTGGTGTGTTGGGCGGGTGTGCGGGCGCGGAGGTTCCGAGTGGTGGCGGGCCGGGCGCGGGCGGCAACGCGGGTCAAGCCGGAGCGAGTAGCGGTGCAGGCGGCGTGAGCGTCGGCGGCATGGTGGGCAGCATGCCCCTGGCAGGCATGGGCGGTGCACTCGGAGGGGCCGGTATGTCGGGCGGTGGTGGAGCGGGCGGTGGTGGAGTGGGCGGTGTTGGTGGCGATGGGCCAGATACCTCGATGAAACCGAGCACGGGCTGCACCAAGCCGGCGAATCAGGCGCTCGAGGAGTGGGTGAAGCACACGGTCATGGCCCAAGACCCGGAAAGCATGGCGCTCCTTAATCGCGAGTACTTCGTGCGGCTGCCAGCGAACTACAATCCGGCCAATCCGTATCGGTTGATGTTCGTGTTCCCCGGCTGCGGCGGCAAGGGCGACGGCGCGGTGCCGCTGTTCAACGCGCCGGGCGCCGACGCCATCGTCGTCGGGGGGAGCCCCGCCCCCGGCGAAAATTGCATGGTCTACGAAGCAAACTCCAAGGACGTGATGTTCTTCGACGCGATGCTGAAGGTGGTGCAAGAAAGCTTCTGTGTCGATCAGAATCGCATGTTCACGTCGGGGTTCAGCAGCGGCTCCTGGTTCAGCAACGTGCTCGGCTGTCAGCGCTCGAATATTCTGCGCGCGCAGGGCAACATCTCGGGTTGTTGGCCAGACGACGGCAGGCTCGACCCCGCAGTCGAGGCCGGAATGCCCTCTACCGTCTGCGAGAAGCGGAACATCGCTGGCATCTTCATCCACGATGCGAGTGACGGGACGAATACACTTGAGTGCGGCATCATGGCGCGCAATCGCCTGCTCCTGCACAACGGCTGCACCATGGAGACCAGGCCGGTCGAGCCCGATCCGTGCGTCGAATACCAAGGCTGTAAGAGTGGCTACCCCGTGATTTGGTGCCAAACGGACGGCACAGGCCACTCGCGGCAAGACGGCCTCACGATACCTGCAATCTACAACTTTTTTGCGCAGTTCTGACGGCGTTCATTCTTTCGCTATTGACCTCTGCGGATGTGATCATGAAACAGTTTTGCTTAGCGATCGCTTTGGCTGGCGTGCTCGGTGGCTGCTCGGGTGTGGAAGTACCGAGTGGCAATGGGCCGGGCGTGGGCGGCAGCGCGGGGGCGGCCGGCAGCGCGACTCAAGGCGGAGCGGGTAGCGGCGGAGGCGGCGTGAGCGGCGGTGGGGTGGCGGGCAGCGCGACGTTGGCGGGGATGGGCGGAGTGCTGGGCGGAACCGCCGGCATGTCGGGCGGTGGTGGAGTGGGCGGGGTGGGCGGCGACGGGCCGGACACCTCGATGAAACCGAGCACGGGCTGCACGAAGCCGCCCAATCAAGCACTCGATGAGTATGTGCGTTACACGCTCACGAGCAGTCAGGTAGAGCGCGAATACTTCGTGCGGCTGCCAGCGAACTACGACCCGGCGAAGCCCTATCGGTTGATGATCACGCATCCTTACGGCAATGGCAGGGGCGACTCTGGCACCACGCCGCTGTACAACGCAGAAAACGCCGAGGCCATTTTCGTCGGGCCGAGCCCGAACGGAAAATTCTTCAAATACACGGCGGACTCCGCCGACGTGAAGTTCTTCGACGAGATGTTGGCCGTGGTGGAAGGAAGCTTCTGCGTCGATCAGAATCGCATCTTCGCGTCGGGGATGAGCAGCGGCTCGTGGTTCACCAACGTGCTCGGCTGTCAGCGTTCGAACGTTCTGCGCGCGCAGGGCAACATCTCTGGTTGTTGGCCAGATGACGGTAGGCTCGACCCCAACATCTGCAACCCGCGGAACATCGCTGGCCTCTTCATCCACGATGAGGACGACGGGACGAACTCAATTGAGTGCGGCATGGTGGCGCGCGATCGCCTGCTCGCGCACAATGGCTGCAGCACGGAGACCATGCCGATCGAGCCCGCTCCTTGCGTCGAATACCAGGGTTGCAAGCCCGGTTACCCCGTGGTTTGGTGTCAAACGCAGGGCAAAGGCCACGACCCTCAAAACGGCTTCGCCGTGCCGACGCTCTACAATTTTTTTGCGCAGTTCTGAGGGTTTCGGGACGCGAGCACGGTGGACCCTTTGGCTACCGTGCTCGACCACGTCAGGTGTGCTCGCTGCGTCGGGAAGGTCGATCCGCGAGCCGCCGTGTTGACGTGCGGGCGGTGTGATCAGATTTACCCGCGGGTTGGCCGGATCCCGGTGATCCTCCCTCGCCCTGACGCTCACGTCGATCTCTGGCGCCAGCAGGTGGCATTCGTCGCCGCCCAGGGGCACGTCATGCAGGAGGGGCTCGAAATGGAGGCCGCCCGCGAAGGCCACCTCACAGGCACGCGCACCCGACTTCGCGCCCTCGCAGAAGGCGCCCGCCATCAGGCGCGCGAGATCGTCGGCGTGCTCGGGCCGGCGCTCGGCGGAGAGCTGCCGTCGCCCGAGCAACTGAACCTCCCCCGCGGTGCCGACAACCCGGTCCAGTACCTTCACTACCTCTACCGCGACTGGGGATGGGAAGGTGGCCACCATCCCGAAAACCAGAGCTCGCTGGATGCGGTTCGAAGCGTGATGAGCGGCGCGCCCCTCGGTCGCACGCTCGTTCTCGGTGCGGGGGGATGCCGGCTCGCCTACGATCTTCATCGCGCCTGCGGCGGCACCGAAACGGTCGTCGTCGACGTGGATCCGTTCCTCTTCGTCATCGCCGAAGCCGTCGTTCGAGGCGCCACGCTGGATCTCACCGAGTCGACGGCCAAGATCAACGAGGCATCGAGCGCGGTCCGAACCTGTTCCCTCTCGGCGCCGGCGGGACCGATCGACGACGCGAGCTTCCACTTCTTCTTCGCAAACGGCATCACGCCGCCCTTCGCCGATGGCATCTTCGACACGATCGTGACGCCTTGGTTCATCGACCAAGTCCCGCCTGACTTGCCCCAGTTCCTTGGCACGATCGCGCGCCTGTTGCGTCCGCGCGGTCGCTGGCTCAACCACGGCCCTCTAATCTACCCCCCGAGCACGCCCATCACCCGCCGCTTCTCGCGCGAAGAGCTCTTTGATCTCGCGGGCCGAGCGGGCTTCCGGATCGCGACGTGGATCAGCGAATCTCGCCCGTATCTCGTTTCTCCGCTCAACGGGAGAGGTAAAGTGGAGTGGGTACTCTCGTTCGAAGCTGAGCGCGCTGCAGAGTGATCGGTCGGCGTGCGTCCAAAACGACGACATCGAGCCCAAGCCGCCAAAGTGACGTAGCGGCTCGGAGGGCTCGCCAAACTCGTGCGCCGGGTGGTTGGCTCGGAACGACAGATGGAATGAAAATTCCAGGACCAATATTTCTGGAACTTTTGCGCCGCCAAGGTAGAATCGGAGGGTGAATCGCGTCCGGGGCTTCCTGTTGCTCACGGCGGCACTCGCCAGCACTAGCTGTGGCGAGCCGACCGGTGTCACGCCCCCGGGAGCGGGAGCTACGGGCGGGAGCGTCGTGGGCGGCGGTGGAGGTCAAGTGACGGCCGGCACTGCTGGGAGCTCAGGCGGGCAAGGCGACTCGGGTAGCACGACGACCGCGGGCGTGGGTGGCGCGGGCGGATCCGGTGGCGCCGGCTCCGCTGTGGGAGGCGCGGGCACGGGCGGCGCGAGCATGGGTGGCGAAGGTCCAGGCGGTGCGAGCGGCGGGAAAAACATCATGGTGCTGGTGGGAGACGCCAACGGTACGGTCGCCAAAGGCCAGGGTATCGGCGATCGGTTCATCAAGGACCGTCTGCAGAACGTGCTGGGGCACCACGTTACGGAGGTCTTCGATACCGCCGAAGCGGCGGCAATGCTCAGCGCTGCCGAAGCTGCGGACTTGGTCTTGATCACGGAGTCCCCGTCATCGACCTACGTGATGGCCGATCTCAGACTCGTGACCAAGCCGATTTTGAGCTACGAAGCGTTCCTGCAGGACAACCTGGGGTTCGCCGTGGGGTCGCCCGGCGACCCAGGGCTACCGTCGCAGTTCGGCTACGGCGTCAAAATGAGCGACGACAGCATCGATATCGTGAATCCGAGCCACCCGCTGGCGGCGGGCCTCAGCGGCAACGTAAAGGTCTATAGCGCCCTCAAAGAAATCACCTGGGCGACGGTTGCTCCGACCGCGGAGGTCGTCGCCACGCTGTCGGGTGACACCAGCGGGGCTAGTATCTACGTTTATCACACCGGGGTGATGCTGTTCGATGGCACGAGCGCGGCTGCCTTGCGCGTGAACCTCTTTCTCGAAGACGACAACATGACGGGCACGCCCAATCTCATGACGACGGACGGCTTGAAGCTGTTCGACGCGGCGGTGGCGTATTCACTCACGACGCCGTGAAGGCGAGGGTGCCGGGATGTGGCATCGCCTCGGGCCGCCTTTCGGCAAGCGGGCATGTCGCGGGTCAGTGGATGTGGGGCCGAGGCTGACATGCTAGATTCTCCGACAACGAGGAAAAGGTGCCTTTAGCCAAGTCCCATGCTGCCGAACCGCAGCCTGACGACTTCTTCACGAGTCGTTCGGGGGTCTGCGTCTACGTCAAAGTTCACACGCACACGTTCCGAGTTCAGTTTGCCACCGCCGACTCCCAGGGTGTTGTCACCGAAGGGACAGCCGAGGGTGCCGAAGTAGCGCTGCAGCTCGCCCGCGCAGCAGTGCAAAAACACCAAGCTGCGCTGGCTGTGTTGTTCGAGAACGTGGCGCGGCGCCTGACCTGAAGCGGACCTTCACCGGTCAAGTCGATCTCTGCGTGGCCGAAGACGAGTGGCCATTGCGTGCAGGCAGCCCCCGTCAGCCAAACGGTCACGCCGGCGCCAATTGACACGGGTTCTTTCACCACACAAGCCTTGGGGAAGCACTCGCCCATGGGGGCGGGGCGAACTTCCGCTGCAGGAGTTATCTCGAATCTGCGGGCGGATCCGTGGAGGGTGCGTCGCGCCTACATCGTGCCTGTGCATCGGTGTTCTAAGGGGTACGTCTCTTGCTGGGAACGACGCTCCGATGCTCAGCCGCGTACGTTCGACCAGTCCTGCATCGTCCCGGGTGCGCCGCAGCGCGTCGAGCGGCAGGCTCGACCTTCTCGATGCGGTCCCGTTTCGCGATCGCCACGTGGCGCGCGCGATGTACGGCCTGCCTTGGGAGCATTTCGAGTCCGGTGCGCCGTTGACGGCGACGCAGCTAGGCGTGCTGGTACGCATGCTCGAGGCCCTCGACCTGCGGGGTACCGAAGATGTGCTCGATATCGGGACGGGGGATGGCTACCGCGCCGCGCTGCTCGGCCGTCTCAGCGGTCGAGTTCGAAGCATCGAGGTCATACCCAAGGTTGCGGGCGCGGCGCGAGCCCGGCTCGAGCGCCTGGGTTATCAGAACGTCGAGGTCATCGACGGCGACGGAAGCCTGGGTTGGGCCCGTGGGGCACCGTTCGACGCCATCGTCGTGGGTGGTGCCTCACCTGACGTTCCGAACGAGCTCATCGGTCAGCTTGCGGAAGACGGCCGCCTAGTGATTCCGATCGGCAATGCGCGAGGACAGCTGATCGAACGTCATTGCCGGCGTGGGGTTGCCGTCGAATCGACGACTATCGCCCCCTGTGTGTTGCGACCCCTAGCGCTGCGACGGGAACGACGTTCGAGCGTGCCCTGGCTGCAGCTGGAGACCGGCTGATATGTTCATTTTGACGCCTGTCGCGAGGCTCGTGGCGCTGCCCTGGTTCCTGCTTACCGCCATCGCCGAGGAGCTGCGACAGGTACGGCGGGCGTCGAAGTCCAGGGCAGGTCGCCCGGTCCGCACGCCCGAGTCGATACCGCCCGAAGAGCCACCCCCGTCGAGCGGCGTGGAGCGAACGCCTCGCGCGGAAGCCGAAGCCGTAGCGCGTTCCATCAACCACTGACCTAGCTGCTTGCATCGAAGCGGTCGTGAGTGAACCGAGCTTCGTGGGCCAGAAGCGGTCTGGCTCGGAGCCGTAGTCGCCCCCGCCGTTACCGCCTCCGACGTCTCCTTGTTGCACGCCGTTGCCCTGGCGCACGAAGAGAGCATAACGATGCTGCAAGTCCTGCGCGCTGGCCAGACGAGGCTGAAATGTCTCCAGTATCGGGAGCCCGACCAGCACGCCGGCCGCGCCGCGGATGAACAGGCGCCGACCTATGCTTCGAATGCCTCGCTGGTAGAGCGTCATCGTGCGTTCCTCTCGCCTCACAAAGGATCCGCCGCGCGTGCGCGGAAGGTGTTCAGGGTGACGAGCTCGGCCAGGATGGCCTTCGGGGAGCCTTCGCTCAGCGAGCGCTCGGCGAGCAGCGTGCCCGCGCCGCGCTCCTGGGGGGCGACTGGTTTGGCGAGCACGAACTGTAGCAACCGCCGCGCATAGCACTCGTGAGTCCGCTCTTGATTCCGCGAGCTGGCTCAAGAGGTCGACCGCACCATCGAACTCGAGCAGGATCGGAGCGTTTTCACGCTTGGCTTCCTGCGTGAAGCCGACCCGCACACCGAAGGTAGCGGCGACGTCGATGGGCAGGCCACCTTCGTCCTGTCGCCACTTGCCCACCGTGTCGAAGTGCTCGAAAGCAAATCCAGGCGGATTGATCAGCGCGTCGTGATAGCCGGGGCCGCAGGCGGTGGCCTGCTCGTAGGTGGCGCGGGTGGTCGTGCCCGGCGGAACCGTTGGCGTCTGGATGTTGACGGGCGGTGGAGGGTCGGGGTCATCACACAGCACCTGCTTCAAGACCGTGAGCCCGCGATGCACCGGATCGGTCAGCGTGCGGGCGCCGGTCTGCGTCAAAAAGCCGAGCTGAGTCAAAAGCCCCGTGCGCTCGGTCGCTCAGGTCTACCCGCTGCAAATCAGTGCCAGTGATCCCGGCAAGGCCGTAGAAGGGCGCTGTCTGGGCATTCACGAACGCCACCGGCTTGGTAAGGAGCGCGCGAATGCCACCGCCGTCAGCAACAATCTCGTCGAAAAATAGCCGAGCCTCCTGCTGCAGGAAGGGTGCGAGCACGGCCCCATCGAAACCGAAGCGATCGTCCTTACTCTGACTGCCGTACACACCGGACAGGGCCGTAGCTGTCTCCAGATTGAACAGGTCAACCACCGTGTTTTCCCATTGCTCGTTGGAGAGCTTCGGGAAGCGCGTGGCCCAGCCGACGCCATCCGGCGTGGTGCGCTCCGGGATCTCGGTGACGCCCGCAGAGCCGCCGCCGGCTGGAGTGCTGGTGCCGGTTGGACCAGCCGCGGTCGCGTCACCGCCAGGCGACGAGATGGTTCCCGTGCACCCGGCGGCTGCGGCTGCGGCGCTCACCAGCGCGAGGCAGCAGCAAGCCTTGCGAGCGATCGAACCATTTCATCACGTAATGCTCGCTCCTCGCCTCGCTCTTCATGAATTCTTCAGAAACGGCAGCAGCTCTCCCGTCTTCTGCCACACCGCGTCGCTGTACACGTCGGCCGCGCCGAAACCTCGATTGGTGAAAAAATACGCGTACTGCGACTGGTAGGTTACCTTCGACCCATAACCGGGATGGCTGGTCTCGGCCCATTCGCTTTGCGGTACGCCCATGGCGAGGAGCGCGGTGGTGAGCCATTGGTTGTAGGTGAGCCCCGGCCACAGCAAGTCGCTTTCGTTGCCGGTGCTCGAGTCGCCGCTCAGACGTCGGTCGAGGTTGCGGTAGTCACAATAACTACCGGTTTTGATGGCTCCGCCCGCCGCGCCTGCCGTCACGACCGGCATCGAGAAAGCGAAGTGAGTCACGTTGCCGCTCTCTTGCCCCCAGGCCACCAAGGAATGGTCGAGCAGAGTGCCGCCCATTCCATCGGAGAAACCATTGAGTCGGTTCACAAGGTCGAGATAGACGCCCGAGAAGAAGATCTGGTTGAACTCCTTGATCAAGCTCTCGGCGGAACCGCTGCTGGATGCCGCGTGCGCCACGTTGTTGTGCCAGTCCTCGCCCTGCGCCGCGCGTCCGGTGAAGGTCAGCGCCTGGCTGTTCTCGTCGAACGAGAAGGTGGCGATCCGCGTCGCACCGCAGTTGATGGCCACCGCCAGGACCTCGCTTATCAGCGTGAAGAATTGCACGTTCTTCTCGGGAGCGCCGTCCATCGGTCGGAGCTTCAGGTTGTCCGTGGTGGGTCGGGTCGGCACCTGGCAGCCAGCCGCCACGGTCGTTCCGAGCCGCCGCTGCAGCTCGGCCACGGCGTTGATGTGCTGGTCGAGGCGTAGCTTGTCCTCCTGCGACAGCCGTTTGTGGCCGTTTCTCAGGCGCTTGTAGCTGTCCAGGATGCGATCGACCACGGGGGGTCGCATGGCTTCCGGCGACGGGCTCTCGCTCATGGTGCCGGCCAGCAGTGTGTCGAACAAGCCCTGCGAGCTCTCGGTCGCCCCGATGTCGCTGCTGGAGACACCGGACGAGCGCATGCCTGGAGTGCGGTACCCGTACGAGCCGCTGCCCTTCCCGATCGCGACGCTGCGCTTTCGAACCGAATCCACGCTCGGGTAGAACGCCGGCGAATGCGCCATCAGCTGGTCCACGGTCGCGCGCGGATCGACGGGGGTCCCCTTGTCTGAGTCGTAGTAGCCCAGGGCGCCGCCGAAGTTATGGGCCATGTAGGTCGGGATATCGAGGCCGCGCAAGATGTTCATCTTCGCGACGAGCTGCGGCGAGAGCGCGGTCGCCTTGGCGCTCAGGACCGGGCTGATGACCGCGTCGCTGCCGCTGACTGCGGCGACGAGCGGCCCTCTTCGAACCTCGTGCGTATACTGCAGCTTCTCGGTCAGCGCGGCGTCGCTCGGCCACATGTTGGTGGTCGAGATGCCGCCATGCGGCGTTCGGAAATGCACGAAGCACTTGCTGGGCGCCGTGGCCTGGGCCTGCGCTTCACGCGACGTGAGCAGGGACGGCAAGATCGGCAGCGCGAGCAGCGCGCCGCCGGCTCCACGCAGCAAGAGGCGCCGATCGATCCTCAGAGCATAGGGCTCGTTCGGGTTGCTCACTCGAACCTCCTCGCCTTGAACGAGGCGCTTTGGGCGACCACTTTCAGTACCTCGAGCAGCGGCTTGTCGCCCCGGGCGGCGGCCTCGAGCTCCGAGAGCAAGCAGCCGTCCAGCTCCGGCGATTCGAAGCGGCTCAGCGCGAAGCGGAAATAATGGCGTGCCATGCACGAGTGATAGAGCCGGCTCTCATCAACGGCCTGCGATAGCTCGACTGCGTCGTCCATGGCGCGTAGATCGCCACGGCCTACCTCGGGTATCGCCGAGGTGTCGATGGGTAGGGACGCGATCACGTTGCCCTCGGCATCGAACAGTTTCTCATCGGTGCGCTCCCGCCCGAGCCCGTCGAAGCCTTCCGTGATGAACCCGGGCGGATTGATGATGCCGAGGTGGCAGCCACCGCAGATCCCGCCGGAGGTCAGCTCCGTGACGGCCTGTCGCGTGGTCACGCTCGCGCCTGGCGCGGGCGGATTGGTGTTGACGTTGGGCGGCGGCGCGCCCACTTGCTGGCAGAGTAGTGCGTTGCGCACTAGGTAACCCTTGTGAATCGGGCGCGTGCCAGAAGTGCCGGTCGCCAGCATCGCCGCCCTGGTCAGAAGGCCGCTCCTCTGCGGCGAAGGGAACAGCGGGGGCGGGTCGACACCGTCCCACGGGGCCGTCTGGTAAATGCCCGCCAGGTAGTCGTCCTGGGCGTAGGAGTGTCGATCGTTGAGAAAATCGCTCAGCGTGCCGCCCGAGGTCAGCGTGCTCCACATCGAGGCGAGCACGTCCTCGATCATGGCTTGGCGCGCCGACGCAGGCGGCAATTGGGCACCAGCGAAGGCCTTGAAGACCGGGTCCGCGCTCAACGCATCGAGCGGCGGCAGCTCCTCGAGGCGCAGCCACTGCAGAGCGAGCTCATCGACCGCAGCTCGAGCGAGTGGACTTTGCACGAGGCGGTCGAGCTGGCTGCCGTAGGCGGCGGCATCGAGCAGCGAGCCGCTCTGGGCCGCGGTCCAGAGCTCGTCGTCGGGCGGCGCTTGCCAGAAGTGGTACGTCAAGCGCGCAGCGACCTCGAAGGCTGACAGCGCGCTGACCGCCTTCGAGTCCTCCGTTCCGTGCTCGACTCGATACAGAGTCTGTGGGGCGTTGAGAATGGCCGTGATCACGTCCGCCACGGCTTCCGGGCTCACCGGGCTGCTGCTGGCGTCGCCCGCATAGTAGGCGACGTCTTCAGCGGCGAGCGGCGAGCGCATGACCCGGGCCCCCCAATGGGCGATGAACGTCTCGAGACACTCTCGGTCGTTTGCGGTCGAGCTGTCGGTCGCGCAGCCGCCCATCATGCTGGAAATGCGCGCCGCGCTGGCGGTGAGCTCTTGGGCGATGGCGCTGCCCACGCCATAGATCGCGTCGATCTGAGTCTGCTGAATCGACTGGTCGATGCGGGCGTAGCCGCCTTTGAGGTCGCCGGGAGCAGGCGTTCGTCGATTTTCGGGATAACGAGCGAATTGAGGGCTCACCTTGGCCCAGATCGCGCTCTCCTCGTCGGGCAAGGCCAGCCGGATCGCAAAACGCAACGTGCTTTCCAGCTGCGTCCGCGACAAACGCGGTAGCGGCAGCTCCTCGGGCTGAGCCGACGGATTGCAGGAGAAGACTACGGGCGCCGGTTCACCGGGAACGAAGGGGCGCGCGGGGTCATCCGGATTGCCGCTCGAGCCGCCGCTCGCTAACGATCCGTCGCGGTGCGGATCGCCGAGGACCCCGGTGCATGCCACGAGCAAGCTCACGAGGCTCACGACCGAGCTCATGCTGAGCGGAGGGCCGCGCTTCATCGGCCCGTAATGCTCGGTCGTCGCCTAGCGCTTCATGGATTCGTGTTGTAGGTTGCCGAAAGTCGCCGCCGACGGTTTGAGGTCGTTTTTCGGGTGAAGAATTGCATCGCGACCGAACATTACCGCTGCATGGGCCTCCTGAAGCCCCCGTGGACAGCTCGGCCGAGTCGCCCAGCAAGTTCGATCTCGTCGGCATCTACACCAGCCAAAAGGACTTCGTCTGGCTCACCTTGCAGCGCATGGGTATTCGGCGTCCCGACCTCGAAGACGTTTTTCAGGATGTGTTCGTGATCGCACATAAGCGCCTTCACACCTACAACCCGGACGCCAAGCTCTCGGCCTGGCTTTACGGGATCTGTCTGCGCAGCGTGGCGGCTCACCGTCGTCGAGCCTTCCGTCGCCGAGAACGAGCCGATGGCGTGGAGGTCAGCGTCGTGCGACCCGGCACCGAGCATTGGCACGCTCAGATCGAAGCGCCCGATGCGCGAGTGCAAGAGCTCGAGCGGCAAGCCACTCTGAACGATCTACTGGATACGCTCGATCCAGATCACCGGCTGGTCGTGGTCATGTTCGAGGTCGAGGATCAGAGTTGCGCGTACATCGCGGAGCTGATTGGCGTTCCGGTGGGGACCGTGCACTCGCGGCTGCACACCGCGCGGCGCAAGCTCGCGCAGGCCGCGGGGCGCTTGCGGCTTCAGGGCGGCGCGCCATGAACGATCCCCCGCGCCTGCGTGAAGGAGGGCCGGACGCTCCGCCCGAGCTCCGAGACCTGTTCCTCGACGCGAAGAAGCCCGAGCCGCTCGCGCCCGCGACCGACGCCCGGCTGGTCGCGCAGATCACGGCGCTCGGCGCGCTGCCTTCCGCGCCGCTGGTCAAGGCGACGCCGTGGCTCATCGCGGGCGGCGCTGTCGTGGTGGCGGGCGCGCTGGCGCTGGTCGCGCAGCGCGAAAGAGCGCCTCACGCCCCCCCAAGTCCGCCGCCGGCGAATGCGTTACCTGCACCAGCGGCTGCCGATCGAGCACCCCCGGCAGCGCCCGAATCGCAGACGTTTGCCGAAGGCAGGCGCTCTCTGCCCGCAGGCGTGGCAAGCGCTGCACGCGCTACGCCCACTGAAGCGCCGAGCGCTTCGGAGGACACTCTGGCGGGCGAAGCCAAGCTCCTGAACCGGGCTCACGCTGTCATGGCGAGCGATCCGCAGAAGGCCCACGCCATCGCCAGCGAGCACGCCAAGCGCTATCCGCGCGGCCAGCTTGCAGCCGAGCGCGAGCTCATCCTGGTCCAGGCCTTGGTCAAGCTGGGTCGCGCTCGCGAAGCCGAGGCTCGTGGCCGCGCGCTCCGCAAGAGCACACCCAGCAGCATTTATGGCGAGCGTCTCGATACTATCCTCAAAGGGAAATGAAAGCGCTCGCGCTCCTGGTATGGGCGACGCTGGGCTGCTCGATCGACTGGAGCTTGGCGCGCCGTGCGCCCGCGAGCGATCCGAACGGCGGAAGCGGTGGAACGAGCGGAACGGGCGGAACGGGCGGAATGGGTGGGGTGGCTTCCATCCAGAGCGTCATGATTCGTTGCGATGACGTCTTCCCTTTGGGAGACGCTCCGGTCGTCGATGGCGTGCTCGAACCGAACCTGGTGCTGCTGCGCTGGCTCGACGATGGTGACCCCGACGTTCCCCCAGGCATGGGCGTTACCGCGGCCGTGGCCTATCGACCGGATGGGGTCTACTTCTACATGGATGTCGCGGATCCCACGCGAGACCCGGTGCCGCTCGACGCGCTCGACTATTGCGGCGACGGAGTCGAGCTGTATGTGGACGACGATGGGGTGATTCAGGCGCCACCTGCCTACGACTCGCCTGGCACCATGCAGTTCATCGTGGCCGGCCCCGCGGACTCGGCTACCCCTTCTCACCGAGGGCAACGTTTCATGTTTCCTGACACTCCGAGCGGCGACTCGACCGACCTGGGGGACTGGACATCCGACAATTTCATCGCCGTGCCCACGTCGCGCGGCTACGCAGTTGAAGCCTTCGTGATGGCGAGCGATCTCGACCTCGATGCATGGACGCTTGCGCCCGGCGGCAAGATCGGCTGGAACATGAGCCTCAACAGCGGCGGGCCCCAGCCTCCGGGCATCGACGCCTGCACCACCCGCAACCTGCAATTCCATTTCCGCTTCGCCAGCTCCGGTTCGTGCACCGCGCCCTACTGCAATGCCTCTGCCCTCTGCACCCCGACGCTTGCCGTGCAATAGGTGTTCGCCGTTTTGGTTGGGGGCAGGGGCGTGCGGCGTGGTACTAGCAACCTGCTTCTCCGCCGGCCAGGTTCACGCCGCCGAGCCCGCACGCCTCGAATGGGTACGGCTCGAGGGCGCGGGGAGCTGCATCGACGCCGCGGAGCTCGAAACGCGAGTCAAGCGTCGCCTGGACACCGACCCCTTCGATCCCCGAGCCTCACGCAGCATCGAGGGCGTTGCTCGGCGAACCGGTGAGGTGTGGCGCGCGCAGATCGCGGTGCGGGCCCACCCAGGCGACGCGAACCCGCCGCTGCGTGAGCTCGAAAGCTCTGCCGCTGACTGCGAGTCACTCAGCAATGCGGTGGTGCTCGCGGTCGCGCTGGCGGTCGATCCGGCGGCGGCGTTCAGCGACGCGGCCGAGGAAGCATCGCCCCCGCCACGACCCGTCGAGAAGGCATCGCCACCAGAGCCGGCGATTGCCGCTTCGGAGCCAGCGCTAGTGGGTCGCGCCGACCTGGCTCTTACCGGCCAGACGGGGCTCTTGCCGCAAGCATCGCTCGGCGTCGGTCTCGGCGTGGGGACGGCATTGACGCGAAGATTCGAGCTCGGGCTGCGCGCGCGGGCTTTTCCGGATGTGGAGGTCAGCGACGATCTCTCGTATGCGGTCGGACTTTTCGCGCTGACTCTCGAGCTGTGCGCCATCGCGCGACCAGCGAAGGTGCTCGATCTCCGAGCCTGCGGGGGGCCCGCTCTGGGGCTTTTACATGCGGCGGTCCTGGCAGGCGATCGCACCCAGCCCGGAGAGCGCGCGTCGCTGGCTATGGAGCTGGGGCTCGATGCTGCGTTTGCCTTGACCCGTTTGCTCGCTTTCGAGCTCGGCGCGCGTGCCGCCGTGCCGGTGACCCGCTACCGTTTCACGCTCGAGGGCAGCGACGACGCGCTGTTCGTTCAGTCTGCCATCGCCGGAATCGCTCACATCGGCCTGGAGCTGCGTTTCGGCGTGCATTGATTGCCAGCGACCGCGGTTTACTGTGAGTCAGGTTTGTGGACGGGCACCATTTGGAGCCATCGCTGCGCAAGCTGCGAAGCTACGGCTGGCCGGGGAACGTGCGATCGATGTGGGTCAGGCAGGCGCGCGCGGCGCCAACTGGGAAAGCTCCGGGTAGGAGTGGACCGGCAGCTGTGTGAGCGCGGGCGGCACGAATGCCGGCGTCGTCCACGCTTGGTGCACGAGCTCGACCGCCTTGCCGGCCGCGGGCGGCATGACGATGGTCGCAGCCAGGCGATGTCGATTCACGAGCGCAATCCCATACTCCGGGTTTCCATCGACTCCCGTCACCGGCAAGCTGCCAAGCTCCGGCAGTTTGTAGGAGATGGACGCGCGAGCCAGTGCTCGTAAGGCGCCGATGGCCATGGCGTCGTTTTGGCAGCCGACCAGCTTGAGCTGGGTGCGCGCCGGGCTCTCCTCGAGCCACTTCGCGACCGCCACATCACCACTCTGCTCGGACCAATCTCCCCGCACCAGGTGGTGCTTGAGCGCCGTGGTGCTGATGGCCTCTTTCATCCCTGCCAGGCGATCCGCCGAAATGGTGGAGCCGGCGGGCCCTTGCACGTAGAGCACCAAGCCTTCCCCACCCAAGATTAGCCCGAAGTGTTTGCCCTGGATTCTGCCTATTTGCCGCTGGTCGGAAGTCACGCTGCCTATCGGCAGCGATGGAAACTCGCGGCGCAGCTGATCCATGTACGCGACGATGCGATGTAGCAAGTACCATCCCATCCCCGCGGCTGCCGCGTGCCGCGCCACCGGGGCGAGCGTCTCATCCACCACCGATTCGACGATCAGCGCCGATCCCGCCGGATGGTCGTGAATGAAATCGTAGATTTGCTTCGTCTGAACGTAGGCGTCGTCGCTGAAACGGATGTCGAGCGGCGCCGCCAGCCGGTGCGCCGTCTCCCGGGCAGAAGCCTCTTGGAGGCGCTGGTACTCGTTCTCTCGCGCCAGCAGAAAGAGCCCGATGGTCCTGTCTTTCATGCCCTCAATCAAAGGTAGCTCTTTCCAGCGGGATGGTGCGTGCGCGTTTGCCCGCCTGGCATTCGGGCCGCATTCGGCTATGTGGCAAAGAGCCACAGTCTGGGCCTGGGGAGGTGGAGAGGGGAGGAGAGGAGAGACGGGAGACTAAGGGATCGGGTGTGGGGGCACGCCTCGTGGCTAGACATGCTTTACTAGCAAGTTGGGAGTCCATGCACTCTTCGACCGCAGAAGAAGTCCACCGAGCGCCAGCCACGCGCCCACCCAAGGTCCTGGTCGTGGACGACGAGCCTCAAGTGCTGGTTGCCTTACAGGATTTGCTCGAAGACGAGTTCGAGGTGACGGTCACGGACGAGCCCGCACGCGCTCTCCGACTTGCCGAAGAGAATCCTGACATCGCTGTCGTCATTTCGGACCAGCGCATGCCGCGCATGACCGGTACGGAGCTGCTCTCGAAGGTCAGGCAACACTCGAGCGCCGCTCGCATCCTGTGCACGGGCTACGCAGATCTCCAAGCAGTGGTGCGCGCAGTCAACGACGGAAAGATCTTCGCCTACGTCACCAAGCCCTGGGACGGCGCGGACTTGCGCATCAAGATCCACCACGCGGCCGACCACTTTCGTCTCAATCACGAGCTGGCGCACGAGAGACAGCTCCTGAACGACCTGCTCACCAGCATCCCTGATGCCATCTTCTTCAAGGACGCCGAGCACCGTTACATCAAAGTCAATCACGCGTTCTTGCGAGCGCTGCAAGCTACCGAATCTAGCGTGATCGGCAAACGCCTCTCGGAGCTGATGCCGGGACAGCAGGTCGCGCTGGATATCGAGCAGCTCGAGCGGCTCATCTTCGAGGGCGCACCGCCACGTCGCGACGAGCAGCACTTACGCGCGCTCGACGGATCCTCGAGGATGCAATCGACCACACGGGCCGGCATCCGCTCGCCCGAAGGCAAAGTGATCGGCTTGGTGGGGATCTCGCAGGACATTACCGAGCGCTTGCGCGCGCAAGAGGCGTTGCGGGTGAGCGAGGAACGGCTACGCCTGGCATTTCTCGCGTCCAATAGCGGGCTCTTCGACTGGAATCTCGAGACGGGCGAGACGCTCTACTCGCCCACGCTATCGAGCTTCGAGACCCCTGAAGCCACGGCGCTCGGCGATTTTGCAGCGCTCGAAGCGCGCGTGCACCCCGACGACCTGCAGCGCCTGCGCGATGCGCTCAACGCGCACTTGGACCGCCGCGCTCCACTCCGGGGGCTGGAGCTGCGGGCGCGCAGTCAGTTGCCGGACGAGTACCGCTGGTACGAGATCAGCGCTCAGGCTGCCTGGAACGACGCGGGCAAGCCGATACGACTAGTCGGCGCCACCTCCGACATCACCGAGCGCAAGGAGCAAGCCACGCGCGCGGCACGGCTCGACTATTTGGCGCTGCATGACGAGCTCACCGGACTACCCAACCGAACCCTATTTGCTACCGAGCTGGGGCGCCAGCTCAACTCGGCGCAGGCGCACGAGAAAAAGCTGGCGGTCGTCGCAGTGGACGTCGTGCGTTTCCGCCATGTCAACGAGACGCTGGGGCGACGAGGTGGCGACCAGTTGCTCAAAGAGGTAGCCAATCGGCTATTGGCCGTGGCGCGGCCGAGCGATCTGATGGCGCGCTTCGACTCCAACTCGTTCGTCATCATGGTGACGGTCGTCGACGAGGAATCGAGCACGGCGCACTGGGTGGAGCAGGTGCTCCTGCCCGCCTTGCAGCAGCCGGTCGCGGTCGAGGGCACGGAG
This sequence comes from Polyangiaceae bacterium, assembly GCA_035281385.1. Classification (GTDB taxonomy): domain Bacteria; phylum Myxococcota_A; class Polyangia; order Polyangiales; family Polyangiaceae; genus PMG-095. The sequence continues at coordinate 34,859 of DATEDZ010000267.1, read as the reverse complement.
CTGAGCGTGTCGGCCAAAGCCGGTATTGCGCTCTTTCCAGCGGACGGCGCGACCGAAGATGGCTTGATCGCCAACGCGGAGGCGGCGCTCAAGCAGGCCAAGCACAGCGCTCAGCCCTACTTGTTCTACGCGCCTACCATGAACAGCCGCGTCGCCGAAAAGCTGCGACTCGAAACCAAGCTGCGGCGGGCGCTGGCCAACGAGGAGTTTCTGCTCTTCTACCAACCCAAGATCGATCTGCGCTCGGGGGAGATGGTCGGGATGGAGGCGCTCATCCGCTGGCGTGATCCCGAGGTCGGTCTCGTTCCGCCTGGTGCGTTCATTCCAGTTCTCGAGGAAACGGGGCTCATCCTCCAGGTTGGCCGCTGGGTCATGCGTCGGGCGGCACGGCAGTTGTGCGCTTGGCTCGCGCAAGGCGGCATGGTGCCCCGCATCGCCGTCAATGTATCGGCCCTGCAGCTGGGCCAGCGCGATTTCATCGCCACCCTGGACTCCATGCTCAGCGATTACCCGCAAGCAGCCAACGGTATCGATCTCGAGCTGACCGAGAGCGTCTTGATGGACGACTTCGCCGGCAACGTCGAAAAGCTGCGCGCCGCCAAGGAACGCGGTCTACAGATCGCGATCGACGATTTCGGCACTGGCTACTCTTCACTCGGTTACCTGAGTCGCTTGCCACTGGACGCGCTCAAGGTCGATCGCTCCTTCATCGAGAACATGGCCGAGGATCCTCAGCAAATGTCGATCGTTACCGCCATCATCTCGCTGGCTCACTCGATCGAGCTCAAGGTGATCGCCGAAGGCGTCGAAACAGCGACACAGGCCCAGCTGCTGCGCTTGCTACGCTGCGACCAGATCCAGGGCTACCTCATGGCTCGGCCGCAGTCACCCGAAGACATCGGCGGGCTACTCGGCCGCCGCTTCGACATCCCCAAGCCAGGTAAGGCCTAACACTACTGCCGCAGACTTTAGCAAGAGCAGATCACGATCGGCGTGAGCGGGAACGAGCCACGAGACAAAAACTAGCGAGGCCAGAGCGGTTTCGTCGTTGGCTAGGAGAGTCGCTGGGCCCGGTGGAGCGCCCGCTCGGGCAGGTCGCGACAGCTGGAATTCCCCAGCAAATCGAAAATTCCCAGCAGTAGTGCTAACTGGTTCGGATGGATGCACGCTTCGCGTTGCCGCTGGCCAGGTGCTTCACGAGGCGCCACGAGACACCTTGCAAATATCAGGGTGAACAGCTGGCCGCCAGTTTCCACGTGCTTCTGCGCGTTATTTCGTCTCGCTGTGGCGACGGTGACGGACCGCCTCGGTACTGGCTCGTGATGCGCTGACCTGAATGGAGCCCGCGCGGCGCGGCCAACCCTGGCGCGAACGCAGGAACGGCATTTGCCTACGGCCGGCGAATCTGCTTTAGCCCGGAAGACACGTGCCCGAGATCTGTTCGGGCGCGTCGGGGAATCTAGCAATCGCGCTGCTGCCTGCTCGGACTACCGACTAGTAGCGAGACGAGTTGCGCGCGGCCGGACACGCCGAGGCGCCGAAACGCTCCGGCGACTTGATTGGCAATCGTCCGTGAAGACCGGCGGCGTTCTTGGGCAATTTGCGCGTAGGTCCAACCTTCCACGATTCGTCCAATGACGTGGTACTGGCTGGCGCTGAGCTTCGAAGACACTCGAAGCTCCGGCCGCTCGACACTCACGACTCGGTATGCTACCCCTTGGTGCACGACTGAGCTCAACCGGCTCGGCGGGCTCGGGGCACCAGTGCTGGCGTATGCCAGCAGGGTCACTATCGGGGGCACCTTCGCTCGCGCCGCACGTACCCCCATGAGTGTCAACGCGTGATGGACACACGCTGAAACGGTTGACTCGGCCACGCCGCATTCGGACGCCGTTCGCTTCTGGCTTTCACTCAAGAGCGCCTGCCCGAGCAGAGCGTGAAGGCGCTTCGGCACCGCGCGTGGAACGGCCGTTTCTTTGAGCAGCATGAACCAGCGCTGAGGCGAGTTGAAAGAGTCGGCGACGGTGAGCCTGCCGGCCAGCAGCTCCTGCCACAGGCCGGTGAGATCGCTCTCGAGGCCGTTACGCGAGTCGGCTTCCTCTGCCTGCCAGCGCATCAACTCGCTGAACACCGGCTCTGGTTGGGGGCTCTGGAGCGAGCCGCTAGAGTATGGCACCGCGGATTTGCCGTGTGCGACGACGCTGGAAGTGTCGATGAATGCAGCCATGTTGTCTCCACGACAACTGATAGGCCGAGCCCACTAGCCCGTCGATTTCAGGCTATTTCATGAGCCTCATCCATCGCGGTCGCATAGGCACAAAGACAGTTGGCGATGTCACATCAGAGCGAGCTTTACCGCGCTGTCGAGAGCGCGGCGCGCTTGGTCGCGCGCTGTACCGCTTGACACGGCGCCATCGCGCCGAAGCTGCTCGAGCTGCTGGCTCAGCGGTGCAGGCAATAGTTGCTGCGAGACGTCGAGCAAGCTGTCAGCGATTCCAGCCAGCTCCTGGCCATCGGAAGGCCGTTCTGGACGATTGACCACCGTCGCCATCAACGGCAGAAGTCCTGTCCATCGAAAAACGTTGAGCGGAGAAGCGTCCCACGCCGCGATGGCGGCCCGCGCCAAACGCTCGCATTCGGAGAGCGCGCCGTCCTGAAACGCGACCCAGGCCAGATTTGCCATCGCCGTTCCTTGGTACTCGAGCATGTCGTGCTCGGAAGCCAAAGAGTACACGGCAGTAGCAAGCTTCCGCACCCGCTCGCGGCTTCGATTCCTGCGATGCAGGATGCAAAGGAACGTGAGCGCTCGGATGCGAATCGTCACGCTGGTCGCTTTCTCCGAGATGGCCAGCACGGCTTCGAACCCCGCCTCGGCCTCGAGCAAGTTGCCCGAGAACAAGAGGATCATCGAGCGCACGAAGCGGCACATGGCAACATTCGGACGGCTATCCAGCTTCTCGTAGAGGCGCAGCGCCTCGTCCACGTGCTCCAGCTCCGTGGCACCGGTTACGTAGCGATGGCGCTGCATCAGGCCAACGCTCAGATTGAAATGGAGGCTCGCACGCTGCCTCTCGGTGCCGAATCGCTCGACTTCGGGCAAAATGGACTCGGCGATGGAGAGCAGGCTGGCCGTCTCCTGCTTCCAGTAGTGAACCCACATCGTGTCGAGGTTCATTTGAAGCCATTCGCTTCGATACTCCGGATCAGACCGATCCGCGGCTTCGAGCGCGCCGCGCGCCGCTGTCAAGTGCGCTTGAGATCGATCGTAGTCTCGCTGAAAAGCTCCCGCGAGTTTTCGGTGTAGCCGCCCCATCGCAACGCTAGGGTTGCTCGCAAAAGAGAGCGCCTGTCGATAGGCGTCCTGCGCGCCGGTGTACTGGCGAAGCTCCAAAGCGACGTCACCGGCCTGCTCGTAGAGCTCAGCGAGCTCGAGCGAGAAGCGCGCGCGACCGGATCGTATCTGTGATAGCTCGCTGATGGCGGCGCGAAATGAGTCCAGCGCATCCTGACGTCGGTAGGCGTGCACATAGGACCTGGCGGCCGACGCAAAGCACTCAGCGGCCTTCTTGCGTGAGCCACAGCGGCTCAAATGAACGGCGAGCACGTTCGGAGCTGCTGCGCCTCGACTCCGCTCCTTCCACAGGGCGGCAGCGGCGCGGCGACGAAGACGGCGCGTTTCATCACGCTCGAGCCGCTCATTGAGCACGCGGCACAATAGCTGGTGCGTGAAGCGGTAGCGTTCTGACGTTTGCCGTTCCAGGACGTGATGCCGACACAGGGCGGCGACCGCTACGTCGATTTGCGCCCGCGACGCTCGTGCCACCATGGCTAGCATGGGCAGATCGAAGCTCACGTCCAGCAAGGTTGCGATGCTGGCAATGCGCAGCTCCTCGGGCGACAGGGCACCGATGCGCCATTCGAAAACCTCGCTCAGAGTCGCAACCGGCACCTCCTCGAGCGGCACCCGCTCTTTGCGACTTGGCTCGTCGTCGAGCGGCGAGTCGAGGTGCCAGCCATGATGGCGGTTGCGACGCAAAACTCCAGCAGCGATCAGCGCGCGCAAGTAGTGTCCGAGGATGGCAGGGTTCCCCTCGCACACCTGATAAGCTCGATGGATGAGACTGGGCGAGGGGTAGTCGAGGGCCAGCATTGCGCGGACGATCGTCTCCACTTCGGCCTCACTCAGAGGGGAGAGCACTAGCTCTTCGCACACACCGTGCAGTGGCTCGAAGCGCTCCTCAGTGGCCGCGTGGGTTGCGACGACGAGCAGACAGTTGGACGCAAGGTTGCTGCGCAGAACCAGCTGCACGAGCTCGAGAGTGAGGTCATCCGCCCGGTCGACATCGTCTACGACGAGCAACACGACGTTCGTAACGGAAATGGCGAGTAGCGTCGAAAGCAGGCCCTGCAGCAGTCGTTCGCGGACACCCGCTTCGGAATCACGGCTCGCTGAGCTAACTGGTCGTGCTGGTGCCAATCTATCGAGCAGCTGCTGGAGCGAGCCACCGGGAGCTACCTTGCTGCCGGGCGGGCGCTGCTCGTCGATCATGCGAAGCAATGCCTGCACCGGATGGAGCGAGGGCTGCAGCGTGGGCCCGGCTGGTGCCGCGCACTCCAGGTGAAACACCGTGGCTCCTCGCTTGAGGGCCTGATCCACGAGCTCGAGCACCAGGCGCGTCTTGCCCAGCCCGCCCGCTGCTCCCAGCGCGACGCTCGAGCCTGCGCCGGACTCAGCGGCCTTGAGAGCGGTGCATAAGCGTGACAGTGGCAACGAACGGCCGACCAGCGGAGCACGATACAAATAGGTCGAGTGAGGCGGATGTTCGGAGGCAGCGGTGCTTCGCGCGGGCTCTCCGGACAGCACCTCGAGCGCGTCCTTGGCGTAACCGAGCCGATCGTCGGTCGATTTCGCCAGCAGTCGCAGAACCAACGCGTCTAGCTGTCGCGGAATTTGCGGGCGGAATCGCGATGGTGGAACGACCTCGGTTCGAAGATGCGCCAGGGTCGTCGCCTCGATCGTGTCACGCCGAAATGGGTGCCGCCCGGTAAGGCACTCGTAGAGAATGCAACCCATGGCGTAGAGGTCTGCGCGAGCATCTGGCAGGGCTCCCCGCAGCCGTTCAGGTGCCATGTAGGCGACGCTGCCCAGCGAGCGTGGAACGATAGCCAGGCGTTCTCTGGGTGCGTCGAAACAGGAGGCGAGCCCAAAATCGACCAACACCGGCTGCAAATCGTCACGCAGAAAAATGTTCTCGGGCTTGATGTCGGCATGCACCAAGCCCCGCGCGTGTACGTGATCGAGCGCCTCCAATATCTTGGCGCAGATGCGCAGTTGCTCATCCGCGCTTATATATCCGCGAGAGGGCAGCGCGCTCGGCAGCGGCCCACCACGCCGAATCGACGCTGCAAGACCAGCTTCTTGCTGCCGCACGCCAGACGTCGGGAGCCACGATTCAGTTGCCGCAGACCTCCCTGACGGGAGCTTTTGGGCCTCGAGCACGTCGCGTAGCGTGCAGCCCTCCAGCAAATCCATGGCGTACCACAACTGCCCGTCGCTCACGCCGTGCTCTCGAAAGGGAACGATTGCAGGATGGCGAAGCGTGCTCAGTGTTTCGATTTCGCGACGAAAGTATTCGGTGCCTACGGCGTCACGCGAAACTAGCGTCTTGAGCGCAACCCTGTGGCCACTACGACTGTCAATAGCGGAAAATACGCAGCCCATTCCTCCTCTTTGCACCTCCGTAACTATTTCGTAGTGCCCAACTCGCACTCCTGGAGCGAGGTGATTACTTGGGGGCGGATATTCTGTCTGTTCCATGGGCTTTCGCTGCCTTGGCAGCGCGCACCAGCGACGTTACCGAGTTGGCGCACGGGCCGCCAGGCCCACTTGCAAGCCCGTCATGAATGTTCCATCAGGTCTTGGCTGACGCGCGCTGCTCAGGGCCGCGGTGCCGAGTGGAGGTATCGGAGGCGTGCTCAGCGGCTGCGATTCGCAAGCAGTGCGTGATATAGCGTGTAATGGACGGGCCGGGACGGAAGCTACAACGTCGGGCTCATAAGAACGCACGGTTTGCGTTCTCACACTACCAAGAGGAATACCATGGCACTTGTCGAACAAAATCCGCAACGGCTCGATCCGCGCTTCAAGAAGACCCTGCCTGCCGCGCCTGCCGAGCTCATCAAGTACGTCATGGTGGAGCTCGACGTGCCTCGCGAGTTTCACATTCCGTTCCAGGAACAGATGCAGCCGTTGGTCGAGATCATGTTCGACCTCAAGAAATGGGAGCTCGTATTTGCTGCCTACCCCATCACTGGCCAAGTCAACCGCTTCGTTCACATCTGGCAGATCCCGGATGAGTCTTCGATAGTCGAGGTCATGCGCGAGGGCGCCCTAGGCAGCGAGCTGCCTGCCGCGAACCATGAGCTCACCTTGCAGGAGGAATTTCGCGCTTGCTATCAAGCGGTGCAGGGGATGATCGCCAACACGCGGCATACCTTGATGACTTCGTTGCCGTACGATCCAGCCCACGTGGGCTATCAATCGCAGACCATCTTGGTCGATGTCGACGCTGAGCTGTTCCTGATTGAGCATTCCGAGTTGAAGCAGCTGTCTCAGTTGGACATCTCCGGTGAGCTCGAGGTGGTTCGTAAGGGGCGCACCAAACTGCGCTCGACCGGGCAACGTGGCAGCAGGACGGCAGCGGCCGGCGAGCTCAAACAGAAAGAGCGCGTGGATGAATACAAGACAATACAATCGCACCTGAACCGTGGCTCGTCAGTGGCGACGGTGACGCTGGGCGGAAACAAATCGCTGCTCTTCAACCTCGCTGCGCTCAAGTCCAAGTCGGTCTATCAGAGCGTCCAAGCCAACGAGGTCGACGAGAAAGCCGGCAACACATTGAAACTAGCTGCTGGCAACAAGCTCGACCTCCCCGGGGGCTTGCTGATTGCGGCGCCATGGGGCTGCGTTTACACGTTGGACGAGAAAACGCTGCGACGAATTGCCGTTGGCATCGTCAAAGGAGGCAGGACCAAAGCGGCGGTCCAACCGCTCATCGAAAGCAAAGTGCCGCTGGCTGCGATTCCCGAGGAACGCGACCAAGTCATCGGTGACGGTTGCGCCTGCTACGTCATCAACTTGCATAGCTTCGTAGCCTGGGCAGCAGAAGCGCCGGGCGCGGACCGAGCAGCTGAGTAGAGCGACGCTCGAGCCATGACCGCGAAGCAGCATCGACGCGGCACGCACCGAGTCTCTTCACCCGAAGAGACTCGGTCTAGAGTCTGGCCACTATTGAAGCCGCTCGGCATCACTAGGGTCGCCAATATCACTGGGCTGGATTTCATCGGCATCCCCGTGGTGGCCGTCTACCGTCCCAACGCACGCTCGCTCTCGGTGGCGCAGGGCAAGGGCTGCACCCTCACATGCGCAGAGGTCTCGGGCGTGATGGAATCGATCGAATTTTATCACGCCGAGAACATCAGCGAGCCGCTCCTCCATGGTAGCTTCAACCAACTGCGCTTCAGCAAGCCCCTGCTCTCGCCGGAGCTGCTGCCCCGAAGCGCGGTCGGACGGTACAATCCGGAGCTCAAGTTGTCGTGGATCAGCGGCGTCGACTTGGTCGAGGAGCAAGAGAGCTGGGTGCCCTACGAGCTCGTGCACACCGACTTCACACTCCCGTTCCCCGCTGGCTCGGGCTGCTTCCCCATGACATCCAATGGCCTCGCCTCGGGAAACCATCTTTGGGAAGCCGTATCTCACGGTATTTCCGAGGTCATCGAGCGCGACGCAGCGACCCTTTTCAGTCTATTGCCCGAAAAGACGCGCGAGGCTCGGCGGGTTCGGCTCGCCTCGGTCGACGCTCCTGAATGCATCGAGCTGCTGCAGCGCTTCGAGGATGCCGGCGTGGTTGTCGCCATCTTCGACATGACCAGCGACAACCGGGTCCCGGTCTTCCGCGCGGTGATCGTCGATGCGAAGTCCAATCCTGATCGACCCCTGGCCCCAAGCACCGGCACGGGCTGCCACCCCGCACGCAGCGTCGCGTTGGCGCGCGCCTTGACCGAGGCAGCGCAATCACGCCTCACGATGATTGCGGGCTCGCGCGATGACCTGGCACAGGAGCAGTACCAGAGCCTGGTCGACGTGAAGCGACTTCACGAGCGCCGCGCCTGGATTCTGCAAACAGGCGCCGCCCACCGCTTTCAGGATACACCCAACTACGAGTCCGACGACGTCGGTGATGACGTCGCCTGGCAAAAGGAACGGCTCATGGCAGTCGGAATCGAGCACGTGGTTGCAGTAGACCTGACCAAGCCCGAGCTCGGCATACCGGTCGTTCGAGTCATCATCCCCGGTCTCGAGCTGGCGCGCGACGTGCCTGGCTGGGTCCCCGGGCAACGCGCCCGCCGCGCGCTGGCCAGGAGCGCTGCATGAGCCAAGAGATTCACGTCTTCGTAGGCCCATCACTGCCGCCGAGCGAACGCCCGAGCATGCCAGGGTTGATCTTCCACCCACCGGTAGCGCAGGGCGACGTTTACCAGCTCGTGCAGCAGCGCCCGCTCGCCCTCGCCATCATCGATGGGTACTTCGAGCGGGTTCCGTCGGTTTGGCACAAGGAAATCTTGTGGGCTCTGTCCGAGGGTGTGCGGGTCTTTGGCGCAGCCAGCATGGGCGCGCTCCGCGCTGCCGAACTGGCTGATTTCGGCATGGTCGGGGTCGGAAGCATCTTCGAAGACTTTGCGAGCGGCCGTTTGAGCGACGACGACGAAGTAGCGATCGTACACGCCGATGCCAGCTTCGACTTTCGGGCAGCCTCCGAGGCGATGGTCAATATCCGGGCGACGCTCGCGCTCGCAGAGCAGCATGGCGTGCTTTCCGCGACACAGCAGCGCGCGCTGGTCGCACACACCAAGCGGCTATTTTATCCAGACCGCACCTACGCCGCGCTCCTTGCCTGCACCCGTGAACAGCTCGACGGTTCGAGCCGCGACCGTTTCGAGGTGTGGCTACGCGCGCCTGACCACCGTGTAGATCAAAAAAAGCTCGACGCGCTAGTGTTGCTGAAGGGCCTTGCTGATCTGCGCTCCGCCGCTCCACCGACCGAACGATTACCTTGGACCTTTCAGCATACCGATGCTTGGGAACAGGTGCGCCTCGCCCTCGTCCGAAAGCAAGCGGCGCGATCCGAGGGCTCGGTCGCGGCCCAACACCTCTCGTCGAAGCCCGAACACACCGCAGCAGCGAGCGAGGTGTTGGTTGACCGCGCACGCTTGCGCGCGCTCGAGATTGTGGCCGCCAAGCGCGATGGCTTCACCCCGACGCGCGACGATGTGCAGCAGGCAATCGCTGAGTATTGCCGCCGATGCGGTTTCACGAAAGCCGAGCAGCTAGGCGAAAGTCTCGTCAACAGAGGAATCAGTCCCGCCGCGTTCGAAATCCTCATGCTGGAGCAAGCCTGTGTGGCACGATCGCGCCGGGTTCCGGCGTACGACCTTCAGCGCGCGATCGCTGACTTGCTTCGCCTCGAGGGCCGAACCGCCGTGATTGAGCAAGCGAGCGCGGCCGAGTAGGCAGCCTTCGACCAGCGCGAGCCTGGACGCGCCGTCGCGTCCAAGCCTACACTTGCGGCCCGTGGGCCGCATTCGGCAGGTTGAGACCGACAAGCTTGTCACACTCGATGGGAATACCGTCGTCGGTCGCGCTGCGCATTGCGGTATCGTCCTGCGCGACTCACGCGTCTCCAATGAGCACGCGGGTTTACGCTGGCGTAGCCAGGGCTGGTCCGTTCGAGATCTGGGTAGCACGAACGGGACTTGGCTCAACGGCCAGCACATCCCAGCCGGTGCCGACCAGCCTCTTGCCGTTGCCGACGAGGTGGCCTTCGGCGCGAAGGAAGTACTATGGCGCTTCGAGGACAATGGAGCACCCGAGCCGATGCTCTGCCCGATAGCGGGTGGCCCGCCGTGCTTGCTCGTCGATGGCGTGATCGCGATTCCCAACGCGGAAGCTGCGGTTGCGAGCATCTTTCGCGGCGCCGAGGGTGGTTGGACTCTCGAATGGGATAACCGGGTACGACCCATCCACGCAGGCGAGGTATTCGAAATGATGGGGGAGACTTGGCGTTTCTCGTATCCGAACCAGTGGGAGGCCACGTCCCGTACCCGCCCGCTGCGACTCGTGCAGGAAAGCACCCTGCTCTTCGACGTTTCCAGTGACCAGGAGCACGTGACGCTTACCGTCAAATACGATGACGAGATGATCGCGATGGGGCACTTGAGCGCCTACTATTTTTTGCTCCAGCTCGCTCGCGTTCGCAACCAGGAGCGACAGGCCCTGCCAGCCAGCGAATCCGGCTGGGTTCACCGGGAAACGCTGATGGATATGCTGCGCTGCGGAGAACAGCAGCTCAACGTCTGGGTGCATCGCATCCGCTCCCGCTTCTCGAGTAAAGAATTCCTCGACTATGCCTCCATCATCGAACGCCGCGACGGCACCGGCCAAATGCGCATCGGCGTCGAGCGCAGCCTCATCGCGCCGGCTTGAGCTGCGTCCTCGCGTCGGTCAGAAGCGCTACTTCGATCACCCTCGGGCCAACCATTCGGCGGCGGTCGGGGCTCGGCGCGTGACGGCGAAGGAGACACGACCCGAGTTGTTCGAGAGGTCTTTGTCGTTCAAGCCGACCCGCAGAGCACCGGAGTGACCCGAGACAAAAGCAGTCCCGCTCCGCACCGCCACCCCTCCACGGTGGCGCCATCGCCAACCAGCGCAATCGCGCAGGCGTGTGGCTCGTTCACGAACGACCGAAGGTTGTGGGAGCGCGCGTCTCCCCCGGGATAGCACGCTGGGTCCAGCTCCTTGTCGTACCAGGATCGCGGTCTTCACCGGGCCTAGGACTCCGCGCGAAGCGAGGCTCACGGATTCGCCACGCCCTGTTGGGGCCGGGGCCCCAACGACCACGAGACAGCCGGCGCCCACGGACCCGCGCCCGCAGGCGCGGCCCACCGAGACGCCCGGGAGGCCCTTCCGCATTCGGGAATAGAGTTCGTAGTCGAACCCCCGTCATGCCATTCGATTTCTCGCAACTAGCAGGTCGCTTCGCCCGACATGCGGGTTGAACCCACGTGGGTAGGAGCTAGCCTGGGAGGGGCTGATGAGCGAGAAGAATCCGACCCTGCAAGACATCTGGAAGCTGCTGGGTGTGATGAACAAGCGCTTTGGAATGGTCGACCAGCGCTTCGATGCGCTGGAGCGGGAAATGGTCGACCTCAAGACGGGTCTGTGCGCCGAGATGGCGAACCTACGTTCCGAGATGGTAGCGGGGTTCGGCTCCCTCAAAGCCTCGATCGAAGCCCGCGACTTTCGGCTCGACGAGCACGGCCGGCGCCTGAGCGAGCTCGAGCGCTCGCGCACTTAGCGCGCTCACAAAATCCGCACCGCAGGCGCGGCCACCGAATCCACCGCAGGTGGCTCACGGCCACGGCCACGGATTCGCTCGGCGAAGCCGGCGCCCACCGCCGCACTGCGATCAATCGCTTGGTCTCCTGCCGTGCCTAACTGCGGTCCTGCGGTGCCGACAAGGAGGGTGGGTCGCTTGACCCATCAGGGTGGAAGCGCGCGACTTGGCTTTTAGACGCCGGACTTCGCGAGCAGGGCGTTGAGCTTCTGCTTGGTCAGCGTGCGGCTTCGTTCCGTGGGAATCTTTGCGAGCCAGCGTGACAGCTCTTTGTGCCGGAAGCCGCGTGGGAGCTCGAGCTCGGGGAGGCTCGTGAACAGGCGTGAACGACCGCACGATAGATACGCGAAGTCGAAGAGCGCTTTCTCGGCCGTTGCGACCTTTGCGCCGCGTTCGGTCTCCTCGTATCCACCGAAGACTTCGGGTGCGACGTGGTGGATTGAGAATGCCCCGACTTTCGTCTTCATTCGCTCGGTCCGGGCCAGGGACACGGCGTAGACAATTTCGGGGATTTGCTCGATGAGGCCGCGTCGATGCAGTGCCGTCTGAAGTGAGACGTAACTCGGGAGTGGCGCCGTCAGGTACTCGGGCAAACGTAGCGGATCGAGCGTCTCTTCGAGCCACCATGTGCCGTGGCGGATCGAGCGAACGAGCCCAACGCGAGCGAGTCGCGTGAGCGTCTGGCTCGCCGCCGCCGTGCTGAGCCCCAACGCCGCCGCCGCATCCGCGGTGTCGAGCGCCGGTACGCCGAGCTTGCGTAAGATCGCGAGGGCGTCGGGGCCGTTCATCGGAGCGCCTCGAGGCGCGCCACCACGTCCTCCTGCATGGCGTCCCACGCTGCGCGATCAGCATAAACCTCCGCGTGGCCCGGTTCGAGGAACGCGACGACCTTGGAAGCGTACTCATCGAACGACACACCCATCGCGCGGTCGATGGCGTCGCTGAGCCACTTCTTGGCGGCCGTTTCCAGTTCGAGCCCAGCAGCGTCGGGCCTCGCCAAGAGCAGCGCAAGATCGAAGACGTCGCGCGCCTGGGGTTCGCTGCGTGATGCCAGCGCGTGGATCTTCTGCCGAATCGCCGCCTCTGTCGTGTAGTGCGTCGCGAGCACCGGCGTGAGACCGTAGGGACGGAGAACTTCGCGATTGGCGGCCTCGAACTTTGCCCCCTCGATGGCGTCGCGCCGCGAGAACTCGACCTTCGTGCGGATCGGCAGCTCGTCGCCCTCACGGCGCAGCCCCACCTTCCACCGCTGCGTTGTCTCCGTTTGCTTCGGCGCCGACGTCTCGATGATGGTGAGGCCTTGCGCTTTGAGCGGCGCGGTTACGACCGGCGATCGAAGCAAGCGAACGACCTTGTTCTTGAGGGTCTCCCTCGCCATCACGACGACGTCGAGATCCATATCCTCGGAATAGCGCACGCTGCCGAAGAAGAAGCGCAGGTTGCATCCCCCCTTGAGGGAGATGAGGCTCTTGTCCTCCCCCTTGGCAACGAGCGCGCGCAGCAAGACGAGGTGGAACATTTCGGTGCTCTGGCGGACACTGAGGGGCACCCAATATCAATACTGAAATTCAACACTAAAGGCAATATTATGTATTGATAGGTGAGAGAATTACGCCCGAAAGCGCGTAGATAGGCGCTCCCCAACCGGTTGGCCCACGACCTCAAGAAGGCGCGCGTAGCGCGCTCACGAAATCCGCGCCGCAGGCGCGCCGTCGGAGCAGGTGCCGCGACGCTCGGTGCCGCCACCGTTGCGGCAGTGCCCGCTGTCGCACTGGTCATTCTGGCCGCAGGACTGATTGAGCTGGCCTGCGCTGCAAAGGCTCGAGAACGAATCGACCTGACGGGTTGGTGGGTAGCGAGCGTCGCAGGCGTGGCCGGGGGCCATACGCAAGGCCGCACCATCGGGCAGGCGGAGGAGCGGGTGCGGGAAGCACTGGCGCTGTTCGTACCGGATAGCGTGGCGGCAACGGCTGAGCTGAAGGCCAAAATCGGGCTGCCACCTCTGGCGAGACGGGCGCTGCTCGAGGCGACGAGGAAGCGTGCGCAGGCTGACGCGGTTGCGAAGGATTCGCAGCGGGCGGCGCGCGCTGCCGCTCGCGCACTCACCAAAACCGGCATGAGCCTGCGCGACGTGGGGTGGCTGCTCGGCGTTTCCAGACAGCGCGCGCATCAGCTCGTGAGCACAACGCACGCTGGGCCAAGCGCTGGCGGGTCGCGGAGCGCGGCCCATGGTCGCGCAAGTTACCGCCCGGGTAGGCGTTCGAGGCCTTGGGCGCGCAGCCAGGATTCGTAGGTCTCGGCGCGCTCGCGTGCTTCGTCCGGCGTCAACGATTCAGTGTCGTCTTCGCCGGTGCTGTCGGCGCTTTCGCGCTCTATTTCTGGTACGGCGCGAGCCAGGTGGATGGTTTTCGGCGGCGGCAGCGGATCGCTGGTTCGGTCGAGCTCGGGCGCCGGCGAGTCTGGTAGCAGATGGGGGTCCCAGGGCAGGTGCAGTCGCTGGGCGGGGAGCGCGGCTGCTGCGCTCATGGCGCGGGGCAGCAGGGTGGGGTCGCGGTACTGCAGCCAGCCGACGACGAGCACCGACAGTACCAGCAGCGTCAGCATCGGAGGCCACCCTGCCGGGCGCGCATGGTTGCTGCTCGAGTCAGCAGCCGTCGGTCTGAGCGTGACTTGGGCGGGGAGCGACGCGAAGGGCAGCAGCGCTTCTGCCAACTGCGTGACGGAGCCAAAGCGCCGAGCGGGGTCCTTTTCCAGGCAGCAGAGCATGATGTCCTCGAGCTCGCTCGGCACGTCATCGCGAAACTCATGGAGCCGCGGCGCCGGCGCAGTGAGAACGCTGCCGCAAACTTGCGCCAGGGTTTCGCCCTCGAAAGGGCGAAGATTGGTGAAAAGCTCGAACAAGAGCACGCCGAGTGACCACACGTCCGCGCGTTCGTCGACCGCGTGGGCCGTGAGCATCTGCTCCGGCGACATGTACCAGGGCGAGCCCAGGCTCTTGCCCGGATCGGTGAGCCTGGGCTCGTCGCCATGCGGTCGTGGTCGTTTGGCGATGCCGAAGTCGAGAATCTTGACCGAGAATTGCCCGTCGGGACGGCGCGCCAGAAAGAGGTTGGCTGGTTTGACGTCGCGATGCACCAGCCCGGCTGCGTGCGCTTCAGCCAGGCCCTCGCAGCACTCCAGCACGATGTCCACCGCCTCTGTCTGGCCGAGCGGGCCGCGCTCCTTCAGGTACTGGTCGAGCCCCGAGCCCTGGAGGTGCTCCATGACGATGTAGGGCTCGCCCGTCGCCAGGACCCCCACGTCGAAGACCCGCGCGATGTGCTCGCCCTTGAGCGCCGCGGTCGTTCGTGCCTCGTTGAGGAAGCGCTGCACGGCCTCCGGGTCGTCCTTCAGCTCCGAGTGGATCAGCTTGACCGCCACGGGTGTGCCGAGCAGCACGTGCGTCCCAGCAAGAACCACGCCCATTCCGCCGCCGCCCAGCACCTGCCCGACCAAGTAACGCTCGCCAATCAGTTGCCCGGGCGCGACGGGCAGCCCTTCATGGGGCCGCGTCGCCGTTAAGGAGTCCTCAGCCACTCGAAACCGTGAAGCAATTCTCGATCCAGCGGTGATTCTTGCCTCGGAGCTGATTTGCGAGCATCCGAATTGACCTCTCGGGATTTCACTAACCCCGGAAACGGTACCGGGTGAGGGCATGCTCGCCCTTCGAAGAAAGCTGGCGGACGGCGAGCGCGCTGGCGAGATCCCGACTGGCGCTGGCGGTCGAGAGGCGGGGGAAGAGCGACAGGTAGTCTTTGCGAGAGAACCAGCGGGAGCCCAGCTCTGCGCGCGCTTTGGTGAGCCGACTCTGCGGTGTTTCGGGCTGCCCGCGCAGCTGCTTGCTCACTCGGGCGATCGCCCGGAGCAAGATCTGCAGCATGTACTCGAGGAAGGGGTCCGAGCGCCCCAGGCGATCCGAGGCCGCGAGCGCTGCGTAGTAGTCGGATTGGTGCTCGCGAATCAGTGACTCGGCGGGCACATGGGCGAAGATCGGGGAAGCGCGCAGGAGCAAAGCGTGCTGCCAGAGTCGCCCGATGCGGCCGTTGCCGTCGGTGAAGGGGTGAATGAGCTCGAGCTCGTAGTGAAACACAATCGCTTGCACGATCGGAGACACGGCCTGGCCGGTGCGCAGGAACTGGAAGAGCGACCGCATGAGGTCGGGCACTCGATGCGGCGGTGGCGCCAGGTGAGCCACGCGCTCGCCCTGCAAAATGCCCACTTGCGTCGCTCGAAAGCGACCAGCGTCCGCAACCAAGCCCTGCATGAGCACGCGGTGCGCCGCGAGCAACGAGCGCTGGTGCAAGGGCTCATAGCTACCTACCAGCTCATAAGCTTGATTGGCGTTCTGAATCTCGAGGATGGCACGCGGCGCGCCGCGCACGCGCTTGCCCTGCAGCACTGCCGTCGCCTGCTCGAGCGACAACGGGTTGCCTTCGATCGCCACCGTATCGAGCACCGTGCGGACTCGGTTCGCCCGCCTCAATAAGGGCGCCGGTGACGGCATCCCGAGAGCGCCTTCCCAAGTCCCCAGCAATCGCTCGAGCTTGCCAAGCGCGGCCGCCGCCGCCATGGAAACGAGGAAAGGGGGGCGCGCCATCGACGGGTGATAGTATCAGATGATACTATCACCCGCTTGGCAGCCCCCGCCTGGCCGGCCGAATCGAGTGGGACCAGCCAGGCTAGGAGCGCTAGCTACATCGTGCCGTTGCGACCGGCGCTGGTGCTGGCCGGCTCGTTCTTGGTCCCGGTGTTGGCGTAGTGGGCGTCGTCGTCCTTGCCGGTGACCTTGTCTTTGATCTCGTTGAACATGCTCTTCATCACGCGCAGCCGGTTGTGCACGTCAGTGACGCCGCTGACGTCTTCGGCCAGATCTTCGGCCTGGTGCTTCATGCTGCGGGTCTGCACGGTGCCCTCGAGCGTGACCTCACCGTTTTGCACGCGCACCTCGATCTCGCTCGCGTCGACGTCATCGTCGCGGCTCAGCCGCTCGCACACCTCTTCGCGGATGCGGTCATCCGTGCGGGTGTAGCCCTTGGGCCCGCGCCCCGCGTAGCCGCCGCGGCGCATGCCCTCGTTGCCGCCAAAACCGCTGCTCCCTGCTCCCCCACCGAAACCGTAGCCGCCGGCGTAGCGAGGACTGCCGGAGCTCCCGCCCAGACTTCCGAAATCGCGACCGCGATACCCGCCTCCGTACATCCCGGCGTTGCCGCCGCGATAGTAGCCGCGCCCGCGGCTCTCGCCATAGCCGCCGCGACCGTAGTTGGGGTCGCCGCCATAGCCGCCCCGGCCGTAATTGCCGGAGCCGCCCTGGTCGTAGCTCGGCTCGCGCCCGCGCTCCCATTCACTACCCAGAGTCTCGTCGTAGTCGCTCGAGTACTGCGCCTCGCGGCCCTCGCCGCGCCAGCGGCGCTCGTCATCGGCGAGGCCGCGACCCCAGCCCCATCGCTCGTCGTTCCAGTCTCGACCAAAGCGCCCTTGGCGATTCTGCTCATTTCGATCGCTCATGACAACCTCCATTTTTCGCGCCAGACCGTTTAGCCGGCGCCACGGGGCGCGCGTGCCCGCCGACAAGCGCGGCACACGCGCGATTTCCTTCTTGAGCAGCAAATCGTGTGCCCGCCGTTTGCTGCCAACCGCGCGTCAGCGACGCGCGATTCTTGCGCGCTCGGTCACCATATTTGTCGTAATTGCTACGGCGCTCAGCGCCTTTTCGTCATGCCGTGCCCCAGCGCCCGCCCGACGTGCGCCCCGTCCGCTGCGAGCGGGCCTTCGGCTCCGCAGCGCCAACGCCACGGACGCAAGGCTCAGGGTGAGCCATGGATCACGATTTTCTGATCGCGCTTTGACCTGCTCGTCATTAGCTCGCTGTGCGAACGCGATATGGAACCTTCACGCTGACCGGCTTGCTGGCGATGGCCCTTCCGGCCGGGGCACAAGCGCCGCCGACGCTGGCGTACGCTGCCCCCGCCGGGTGTCCGGATGAGCCGGAGTTTCGCCAGCTGCTGAGCGAGCGCGGTGCAGAGCTCCAGGCCGCCGGTTCAGTCACCGCTTTGGAGGTACGCATCGAACAGCGGGGCGAAAGGTGGCTCGGCACGCTGGGGGTCAGTCGCGGCAGCGAGCGATCGGGACCACGCGAGGTGACGGACGTCAGTTGTCATGAGGTGGCTCGCGGGCTCTCGGTGGTGGCCGCGCTCGCGCTCGGCGCGCCGAAGGAAGAAGAGTCAGCGTCGCCCGCATCCCCGGTACCGAGCGCCGAACCCTCGGGGCCGGTGGCTTCGCCTGCGCCCCTCCCAGCGAGCTCACCTGCGCCTTCCACGCCGGAACCGGCGCCCGTTCCGGTGCTGCGTGGCTCGAGCTTCGGGCTCTCGCCGAAGGTGCCGGTCGAGGCCGGCACCCTGCTGTTTCGTCGTTTTTCGACGTACACGCTCGCGGGCGGTGTGCGGTTCGGGCTCGTTCCTGCGGTGCTGCCCAATTACGGCTTCACGATCTCGTCGGCGCCCTTTCTCGTCATGCCCGGCGGAGGCACGCGGCTTTCGGGTCCCATCGTCCAGGTGCGCTGGTCCTTTGCTGGACCGGGTCACTTGACCGAGCGTGGTTACGACACCGACCTGTGGGCCCTTTCGGCGATTCCGTCGATCTGCTCCGGGATCGTCTATGGCAGCACTGGCCTCTCCACGGCGCTGTGCGGCGAGTTCGAGGTGGGCGTGCTGCAGGCCAAGATGGAAGGAAGCGGCGGCTCGGCAGAGCGTGAGGTAGCCGTGGCCGGGGCGGGACTGGGGCTCGATGCTCAGTACCACTTGGGTTCGCTGTTTCATCTCGGCTGCCGCGCCGGGGTGTCGCTACACATGCCCAGCTCGCCAACCGCCCCGGACGGCCGGACGCTGTTCGAGCCCTCGTTCTCGGGGGGTTACGTGCAGTTGGGGCTAGGGCTGCATTTCTAGTGATCGCCAGGCCGGCTGCGTGTCATTAGCCCTACGTGACGAACGCTGACTCGGTGGAGCGTCCGGCGCTGCTCGTGGCGAGCGGCGCGGCGGAGCTCGACATGTCTAGCGGTCGTGCCGCGCTGGGCAGTTCCGAGCGGCTGCGGCGGTTGTTCGATGGGCACTACGGGTCGGTGTGGCGGCTGCTCGGTCGTCTGGGCGTACCGCAAGGCTCGCTCGACGACTCCGCCCAAGAAGTCTTTTGGGTCGCCGCGCGCCGTTTGAGCGACATTCGCCCCGGTAGCGAGCAGGCTTTCTTGTACGGCGTGGCGCTGCGGGTCGTCGCCTACATGCAGCGTCAGCGGCGCGCCTTGCCGCCGCTGCTCCAGCTCGACGAAGAGCACGAACCGCTCGATCCCGCGCCTTCACCCGAACAGGCGCTCGAGCAGCGTCGAGCGCGCGCCGTGCTCGACAGCGTCCTCGACCGACTCCCGCACGAGCTGCGCGTGGTCTTCGTGCTGTTCGAGCTCGAAGGGCTCTCAGTCAAGGACATCGCGGATCTCGAAGGCGTTCCGATCGGTACCGCCAGCTCGCGCCTGCGCCGGGCGCGCGAGGAGTTTTCGGCGATCGCGCATCGGGTGAGGCTGGCCCTCGCGCGGCAAGGGGGTGACCCGCGATGACCACGGCTCGTGACGACAGCGATCGCGCCTTCGAGCACCTGCTGCTCGATTCCGCGCGGGCCGATGCGCTGAGTGACACGCAAAAGGAGCGCGCCTGGCAGGCGCTATCACAGGCGCTGGGCTCAGCGGCGCTGGGCGGCGGCTCGATCGCCGAAGGCCGGAGGCCAAGTGGGCCGTGGCACAGCGCCCCCTTGCGTTGGCTGGTGCTCGGTGCGCTGGGCGGGGCTGCGGTCAGCGCGCTCGCGCTGTGGCCAGCGCCGATTTCAGCGCCCTCACCTCATTTCGCGATCGTAGCCGCCGGCAGCGGTAGCGTCGCGCCAGCACAGGTCGCCTCACCGCCGAATGCGTCGCCCACGAGCGCACCATCTCCGCCGCAGGTCCGCCACGCCTCGTCGCCCCTAGAACGCCGAGCGGCTTGGCCGCTCGGCGTTCTAGCCCCTTTCTGGTGGGGGCGGCACGCGCCGCCCCCCTCGGCCGAAGTGAATTCGGCCGAGCCTCCCCCCACGCGGCCGCGCTCGGCGCTACTAACTCGTGAACTTCGTTGCCAAAGCAAGCTGTCTGTCGCTCTAGCGGCGCCTTCATCGAGGGCAGCCCCGCGCCCCGCCGGGCTCGAGCAGGAGATTGCGGCGCTGGACGCGGCGCGCACCGCGCTGCGAGAGCGGGCTCCCGCTCGCGCACTGGGCCTGCTCGAAGACTACGCGCAGACCTTTCCTCGCGGTCAGCTCGCGCTCGAGGCAGAGGTCGTCACCATCCGCGCTCTCGAAATGCAAGGCCTGTGGAGTGAAGCCGACCGCCGCGCCAGCGCCTACCTCACCCAGCACCCCGACGATCCCCACGCCGCCGGCCTACGTCTGCGAAGCGAGGACGCGGCTACGCCGTAGCGCTCGCAGCAGCATGGCTGCGATGAGACCCGTATCCGGACGCGCCGAGCTCGCCGCTCAATGCGCACGACGCCAGCCACGAGCTCAACGGCGTGTCACACCGCCTGCTACAGCCAGCAGCATCATCGCGCCAGCGGAAGATCCTGGATTGGCAGCCCCTCGCTTCAATCGCTATCGCCGCCGGACTCTTCCGCCGGATCTGCGTCGTCCACCTCGGCGGCGCGGGCCTTTTTCGGCGGGGCTTTGACCGCCTTGGGGCGGCGCGCGGGTGGGCTGGGCTTCAGCGTGAAGCGGATGAAATCATGAATGTCGAGCAGGTCTTGCGGCACCTCTCCGTGCTCGATCAGCTTGCTCGCGATGATGCGCGCCGCGTTGACACAGCGCGCGTAGCCCGGGCCGGTGGGACGCTGCGGCAGAGTGCCCTTGGAGCCCAGGATCTTCAGCTGCTTGCGGAAGGACGCGAGGTCGACGAGGACATGGTCGTCCGGAAACATGACCGCGAGCAGGGCCGTCGCTGTTTCCCAACGTGGCGGGCGGCGGCAGGCGGTCTCGTATGCGACCACGAAACGATCCACGCGTTGTTCGAGCGTGGCGCTGCCGTAAAGGAGCTCACGTACGGCGCCGGCTAGCAGACCGAGGCCAAGGCCTGGAGCGGACTTGAGCTCATCGGCGGGCACCCAATCGGTGGCAAGCAGGATCTTCGACACCGAGGCCCACACCGCGTCCAATTGCTGAGCCTTCAGCTGCGCGTCGAGCGTCTTGAGCGAGAGTTGCTCTTTCGCGTCCGGCAGCAGCGATTTGCGTACGGAAGCGGCGCGCTTCTCTTTCTGCCATGCTGGATCGGCGAAACCTTGCGGGAAGACTCGGCGCAGGTTCGCGAGCTGGTCGAGCAGCATGACGCCGATGGCCTTGGAGGCGTCCGGCAGGCCCTGGCGACGCGCCACGAGCGCGGTGAGCCGCGCGAGTGTGTTCTGCTGATCGGGATCCAGGGGGGAGATCTTGCGCATCATGTCGTGCGCACCGCTGCCCATGATGCGCTCTTCGCCACCTTCGAAGAGGTACGTGCGCTTGCCATCGCGTACGCCGGAGAGCACGCCTACGCCCCAGTCTTTGCGGGTGCCGTGCGCGAAGAGCGCGGGGAATTCAGAGTCTGCTATTTCGGTCATGACGGCCCTTTCTGGGCTTTTTCGGCCTGCGCAGATTTCTACCGCTGTCTCGTTTTGGCGGAGCAAAGCGGGCTGCGAGGTGGTTTCAGTCTACCTCATCGGCTCGAAAAACGCTCGTGCGTTGCGGTAATTCGTGATCAGAATCGTAAGTTTGCAGCGAGTTTCTGGGCGAGCCGCCAGAGCGGCCGTGTGACCAACGGGGGCAGCTTGCGAGCAGGAGTGGACGGCACTCTACCGTGAGGGGCTTTAGCTACGGTGCGCCTTCGAGCCAGAGGTCGACGCGAGGGCCGATGAGCTTCTTGCCGTCGTGCTTGGGGCTGGAGGCCGGTTCGGCGGCGACACCCGTGGCGCTCACGCGAGCGTGCGCCACGTTGCACTTGTCGAGCAGCGTTTCGGCTACCAGTTGTGACACCGCTACGCTGTAGCGCAGCGGCGTCTTGAGTTTTGGGGCAAGGGCCGTGGGAATGCTCTTCTTGTCGGTGATGGCGAGGACTCGAATCGTCCTGTCGCTCGAGGCGCTGGCCACGGTGCAGAGCGCGACCTTACCTTGCGGGCTGACATCGAGCTTGCCGGGGGCTAGCAGGTAGCCGAGTGAAAGCGCTGTCACTGCTTGCCCGCCGCTGACGCCCACGGCCGCCTGATCTTTGCCCAAAGCCGTCTTTAGTTTCGATTCCAGTGCGGTCTTGATGGCTTGGCTCGCTTCGGCGCGCTTTTTTTCAGTCTGCTTGACCTGGTCGGCCTGTCCTTCGAGCTCTTGTTGCTTGTCGCTGAGCTCTTTGGCTCGCTGATGCGAGTCCTCCAGAGCGCGGTTGGTCGAGTCGACTTTCGATTGGAGCTCGGTGAAGCGCAGCACGAGCGTTTGGTGCGCGCTCCGCAGAGGCAGGTAGTAGGCGAGCGCGAAGGTGACGCACACCACGACCAGGACACCGGTCAGCACACGGCCCCACTGCAGCGCGCCTGTCCCCGGTCGCATTGATGTGCGCATGGCCTGCACATCGGGGTCCTCCTCGAACGGGTTTCTGCCCATCGCCTCTCGACAGCTACTGCGCGCGGGCCCATTTCTCCAGAGCCTTCCGCGAGGGCTATTCGCGCCGGCGCGCAAATTTCGGTTGGAGCTTCGAAACCGGGGACTCGCGCGGGCGTCACGGGAGGCGCCGAGCATGCTAAACAGGGGGCGATGAGCGCCGAGGAGGATCGGTGGCACGTCCGCATTGCCCCGGGCGAGGTCAAGCTTCTGACGCTGGAGCAGGTCGACGACCTGTACCGGTTGGACGTGATCGACGAGGACACGCTGCTCCGTCGAGATGAAACCATGCAGTGGCTGCCGCTGCGCGTCGTCGCGGGGTTGGATGAGGAGGAAGAGGGGGCTGCGCCGACCGCATCGTCTGCTTCTGCGCCGTCTGCCTCTACGCTGCCCCCATTGGGCAGCGCGCCACCGCCAGTGCGCAGCGCGCCACCGCCGCCGTCTGCGCCGCCCCCAGTGCGCAGCGCGCCACCGCCGCCGCCTGCTCCGTTACCGCCGCCACCCGAGCGGGAGGCGAGCGAGCGGGCGCCGAGCGAGCAGGCGCCTTTCGTGCATTCGCCGAGCTTCGTGCCGCCTGGGCCGAGCGCGCGTCGGCCGAGCGCGCCACCCATGAGCTTCACGCCGCCACCGCCGAGCGCGCGACCGGTACCCAATGCAGCGCCGCCGAGCGTTCAGCCGGTGCCGAGCGCACCGCCGCCGAGCCTTTCGTCCCCCGCCATGGCGGCTGCCGTTCCAGTCCCTTTCGCGCCCCCTGCGCTTGCCCCACGAGCGAGTCGTGGCGAGATCCTGCTCATCGGTCTAGCGGTGCTGTGGGGTTTGCTCGTGACGCTCAACCGCCATGGCGCGCTCGCCGCCCTCTTCGCATCTGCCGGGCAGGGGGCAACCTACGCCGGCATCGAAGCGTCTCTCGGTGGTCCCAGTTTCGGGACCCCTCGAGCCGTCGACGCGCTCGTTACCAGGATGCCCGCTCCGGCGCCTTCGACGACAGCGCGCTGAAGCTCACGACACGGCGGCCCGGAAGCTGCGCCGAGGTGTGCCAACCGCCGCCTTTTCTGCGAAGAAATCGCGAGAAAAGTGGGGATCCGGTGGCATGTTGCTTGCTGGGCAGGGGCGGGTGTCCGATGGTGGCGCGATGCGTTTCGTGGCGATACCGCTGCTGGCCGGCGTGGCCGCGGCGTGCTCGGACCCGCCCGAGTCGGCGGGCCCCGCACGCGAGTGGGTAGTCGTGCAAGAGGACCTCGACTCGGCTCTGATCTCGGTCTGGGGCTCGGACGAAGATGACGTCTGGGCCGTGGGAGGTGACCGTGGAGACGGGCCGCTGATCTTGCACTGGGACGGCGAAAGTCTCGAAACCCTGGACAGCGGTGCGAGCGGCGACCTGTGGTGGGTCTTCGGGTTCGACGGTGGGCCGGTATTCATGGGCGGTGCGGGTGGCAGCATCTTGCGTTATGAGGACGGTGCCTTTTCGCCGACGACCACGCCGAGCAGCGACGCGACCGTGTTTGGGCTATGGGGCAGCTCGCCCGGGGACATGTGGGCCGTCGGTGGCGCGGATGGCGGTGCGGACGGAGCGTTCGCCTGGCGTCTCGAAGGCGACGAATGGGTCGAGGCAGCCGAGTTTCCGGCGGAGCTTGCCGACGACAAGTCCCTCTGGAAGGTGTGGGGCAGCGCCTGGGACGATGTCTGGTTGGTCGGGACAGCCGGCGTGGCGGTGCACTGGGATGGCACCTCGTTCGAGACCACCAGCGTGGGCGGCGGTGAGTCCTTGTTCACCGTGCATTACGCCGGCGGACGCTTCGTGGCCGTGGGGGGCAGCGCCGCGGGCCTCGTGTTCGAGAACGCTGGCAGCGGCTGGCAGCGTAAGGACACAGGTCCGCTCTACGCGCTCGTCGGCGTGCAGCTGGTCGGAGCCGATCAGGGCTACGCAGTCGGGCGGTTTGGAGCTTTCGTCGAGGAGCGAGGCGGACAATGGCTGGAGGCGGTAGGCCCTGCTACCATCCGCACGTTACATTCGATCTGGGCAGATCCCCAAGGTGGGCTCTGGGCCGTGGGTGGCGAGCTCGATGTCCGACCGGTGGTGGCCGGCGTGCTCGCGTATCGAGGAAAACAGCTACCGAAGGGAATCGTGCAATGAGGGCGAGATTCATCTATCAAGGCGTTGGGCTTTCAGCGTTGCTCGCGGTCACTGCGGCGTGTGGCACGGATCCACGAGTGCCGAGCGCTTGCCGCGAGGAGGCCGGCCACGCTTGCGTTTGGCTCGGGAGCCAGGAAGAAGGCTTCAATGGTGACGGTCACGACCGGCTCGACACCGACATCTATTGGTCGATGGACATGGCCTTTGGCGCCGACGGCACGCCCTGGTTCATCGACTGGAACAATCACCTCGTTCGCAAGGTCTTGCCCGATCAAACGGTCGTCAGTGTGGTCGGTTGGACCGACCCCATCTTCCCGGGCGACGGCACCGGCGACGCGAGCGAAAAGACTTCACCTGGCGCCGATGGCGCGCTCGTCAAGCTCAACCACCCGACCGAGCTCCTCTTGGCCGACGATGGTGCCATCCTGCTCATGGCCTGGCACAACCACAAGCTGCGACGCATCGATCCCGACACGTCGCAGGTGACGATCCTCGCGGGAGCGGGAGCGGGCTTTGCGGGCGACGAAGGACCCTGTAGCAAGGCGCTCTTCAAACAGCCCAAGTCGCTCACCACCGACGCTGCGGGCAACCTCTACATCGCGGACCAGCAGAACTTTCGTGTTCGTCGCATCGACGGTGATGGCATCATCACTACTATCGCCGGTGACGGCAGCAAGGGGTCGGGCGGCGACGGCGGGCCCGCCCTGATGGCTCAGCTCGATTGGGAGATCGGGTCCAACCCGGAGCCTTCCGGCGGGCTCGCGGTCACAGGCGACAAGCTCTACATCGCCGAGACCCTGACCCACAAGCTTCGGGTCGTGGATCTCACGACTGGCGACATCGAAACCTTCGCGGGCACGGGCGAGCCCGGGTACGCAGGTGATGACGGTCCTGCGCTCGAGGCCACGTTCAACCATCCGCGTGAGCTCGAGATCGGCCCGGATGGAAGCCTGTATGTGGCCGACACGGACAATCACGTGATCCGCGCGATCGATCTGGAGACGGGCATCGTGCGCAGCGTGGTCGGCACCGGTGAGCCCGGTAAGGATGCGGAGGACGGACTGCTTGCGACCGAGACGCGGCTCGATCGCCCGTTTGGTCTCGAATTCGATTCGGACGGCAATCTTTACGTCATGGATACACTGAACAGCCGCATTCTCAAGGTGACGAAATGAAGCGTCTGACCTGCCTGATGCTCACTCTCCCGCTGCTCGCCGGGTGCTCCGGTCCCGATGATGCCGATAGCGCTGACTGCGA
This sequence comes from Polyangiaceae bacterium, assembly GCA_035281385.1. Classification (GTDB taxonomy): domain Bacteria; phylum Myxococcota_A; class Polyangia; order Polyangiales; family Polyangiaceae; genus PMG-095. The sequence continues at coordinate 9,305 of DATEDZ010000267.1, read as the reverse complement.
GCCCGGGCGCTCCGGCACCATCTGTACGATTTCCGGTAACGGTGAGAACGGCTATGACGGCGACGCCTCGATTCGCGCGCTCGATGCCAAGATGTCGCTTCCGCAAGACACGCTCAAGGCGCCTGACGGCACGCTCTACATCCTGGACTGGAACAACCACCGTGTGCGAGCGCTCGGGGCTGACGGCGTGCTTTCTCATGTCGTCGGTCGAGGGGAGCTCGGCGGCTCGCTCGACGACCCCGCCAACTCGGATCTCAATCATCCGACAGGGCTCGTTCTGTCACCCGACGAGCAGACGCTGGTCATCGCCGCCTGGCACAATTCGAAAATTCGCGGCGTGGACCTGCGGAGCTATGGCATCGTCGACTCGTGCGGCGACGGACGGCGCGGCTACTTCGGCGACGAAATGCCGGCCGCGACCGCGACGCTCGATCTGCCCGCCTCCATCGCCTATGATCCATCGAACGATAACCTCGTGATCTTGGATCAGGCCAATCAAGTGATCCGCAGTGTCGACGAGGAAGGCGTGATTCATCGTCAGGTTGGCATGTGCGTCGTCGATCAAGACGTGGCCTGTGACGGAGCAGAACCCGTGCAGTGCCCCAACGGTTCCGGCAAATTCACATGCGGCGATCCCATGACCGAGTGTGGCAAGCCCTGTAACCCCAGCTACCAGGCTGGCGATGACCCGCTGGCTTTGCGCATGGCGCAGCCTTTCGGGCAGTCGGCCGATCCGGGGGGGCGCTTGGCCTACGACGCGGACGGCAGTCTCTATTTCGCCGATACCGCCAATCACCTGATCCGTCGCGTGACGGTTGAGGGAGCAATCGAAGTGGTGGCTGGCGTCGAGCCGATCGACGGCGTTCCTCAGAACGGCACCTCGCCCGATGGTACGCCCGCGACCGAGACGCGGCTGAATCGACCTACCGATCTGGCGCTGGCCCCGGACGGTACGCTGTACTTCAGCGACGTCTACAATCACTGCATTCGTCAGGTCGCGCGCGACGGCAACGTTTACACGGTGGCCGGACGCTGCGGAGAAAATGGTTTTGAAGGCGATGGTGGCTCGCCGACCGGCGCGCTGCTCAAGCTCCCGTATGGCATCGAGCTCTCCGAATCCCTCCTTTACGTCGCAGACACTGGCAACAACCGCATCCGCGTCGTGAATCTCGAATGAGGCCGGCCAGCTTCGTCGCGCTGTTTGCGCTACTTCAGGCTTGCTCGGATCCCGAGGCGCCGACGAAAGCGCCGAGCTTTCCCGCCGACTACGACGCCTCCTAGCAAGTGATCGTGACGTCGTGCGAGTGTCCGGCGTCGGTCGATGAAGTCACGCTCACGATCGTGCCGCCCGCCAAGTCGGCGAAGTCCTCAGCCGTGAGCTCGACGGTGTGGCTATGGTTGGCGGAGCCGGCGATGTTGTAAGTCTTGTCCGCCGCCGCCATCTGGTCCGCGGCCGAGACGCTCATCTGGTGCCCGTGGTTCATGGCGATGGAGGTGCCGCAGCCAGTGCCGCTGCTGTCGTCGTCGTCGTCTCCGCCGCAGGCGGCGGAAAGCAGACCGGTTGTGCACACGCTGAGCGCGCCCCAAACGAATGTTTGACGAGTCGTTTTCATGGCGTACAGGCTAGGCCTGAATTCGTGCGCGCACCACATGAACAAATGACGACGTTCACGTTGCCTCGGTCATTCTTGCACGCCACCTAAGCGGGGCTAAAGCCCCGCGGCCTACGAGCCAGTTGTCGGCGCTTTGTGACGCAACTTCGTTACTGCTGACACGATGAGCAGGCAACCTTCGGCCCTGCGTCGACATGCCGCTGCGGCCGAGCGAGACACCCACCGATATGCCCCGCTGCTATTGATGGCCAGGCGCGTGCGGTCTATCGTGGCCGTGATGCGTCGATTTGCGTTGGTAGGAGCCGTGGGGCTATGCCTGCTCGTTTCGGCCCCCACGTCGGCTCTGGCCGCGGACGGCGAGGCGGTAAGACCTGCTGCCGCCAATGAATCCGCGCACATCAAGCCAGCGGCGGAGCGCAAGCTCGCGGCGCAGCGCCCCACCATCAAAAAGAAGGCTGAGCAGAAGGCTCAGGCCCGCCGCGGAGCGCGCGTCAGCCTGCAGATCCCGGAGCGACTGAGGAAGGCGCTAGCAAGAAAGATCGATCGCCGCATCGAGAAGAACATCATCGAGAGCAAGAAGCTGCGCGGCGAGGCGATGGCGCTCTTGAACAGGTTCATCGACGAGTCGCCCGAAGGCACACCCGAGATGCCCGAAGCGCTCTTGCGCATGGGCGAGCTGGAATGGGAGGAGGGGCGCGACCGGTTTCTGGAGGCCTTCAAGCGCTGGGAAAAGACGCCAGCGGACCAGCGCAGCGAGCCACCCACGCCGAACTATGGCAGGGCACGTGCGCGCTTCCTGCGCGTGCTCAAGAACTACAAGTCCTTCGCGCAGTACGATCTGGCGCTGTACGTCGACGGCTTTCTGGCCAACGAAGAGGGCAAGTTCGAGGATGCGCTCGGGCGCTTCAACAAGATCATCGAGTGGTTTCCGAAGAGCCGCTTCATTCCCGACGCGCACATGGTGCGGGCCGAATACGAGTTCACCAAAGACGCGCCCGACTACGCCAACGCCTATCGCGAATACGAGATCGTGCTCCAGTACAAGGACGCGGATCTGTACGACCTGGCGCTGTTCAAGAGCGCCTGGACGCTGTGGCGCCTGGGGCGTTCGGAGGAAGCGGCCCAGCGCTTCTTGAAGGTGTTCCAGGCGACCGAGGACAGCGCGCGCACCAAGGGCAAGAGCCGGCAGGAGCTCGATGAGCTGCAGGCAGAGGCGCTGAAGAACCTGGTCGCGGTGTTCGTGGAGGACGAGAAGAACAGCGCCGAGGATATGTTCAAGTTCTTGGTCAAGGCCGGCGGCGACAAGTTCGCCGGGCGCATCGTGCGCGCGCTGGCCGAAGCCTTCTACGACCAGTCCCACTACGAGCGCGGCATCGAGGCCTACAAGCTCCTGATCAAGCTCGAGCCCACCAACCCGGAATGCACCGATTTCGCGCTCAAGATTGCCCAGGGGCACTCCACGCTCGAGGCCTGGAAGGAGCTCGAGGCCGACTACAAGCTGGTCGTGAAGGACTACGTGGCCCCACTTTCGGAGCCGGGCAAGCCTGCCGCGCGTGGCTCGGGCTGGGCGCAGGTGCAGACGCCGGCCACGCTGGCCGCTTCGGAGAAGTCGGCGGAAAAGCAGCTGCGCGAGGACGCGGTGGGCTTGCATGCCAAGGCGCAGGCCGACAAGACCAGCAAGGCCGAGTACCAGTGGGCCGCCTCGCTGTACCAGGTCTACCTGTCGCGCTTCGGCAAGCGTCCCGAGGCCTACGACATCAACTACAACCTGGGTGAGATCAACTTCTATCACCTGAACAACGCGTCGGGCTCGGCCCAGGCGTACCTGGCCGCGGTGCGCATGAACCCGAAGGGGCCGCTGTCTCGCACGGCGCTCTACAACGCGCTGGCCGCGCTGGAGGTGGCGCGCGCCGCCGAGTTCGAAGCCAACAAGACTGCCGGCAAGAAGCAGGAAGAGACTCCCACCGATCGCACCCTGACCGAGGCGATGGAACTCTACATCAAGACTTATCCGACGGATAAGCAGATCCCCGAGCTCCTGTTCCGGCAGGGCAAGCTCTACTACGACTATCAGGTCTACGACCCTGCGGTGCGGCAGTGGGGCCTGCTCCTCGAGAAGTACCCGAACGACAAATACGCGGCGGGTGCGGGTGAGCTGATCCTCGACTCTTTCAACAAGAGCGAGGACTACGCCAACATCGAGACCTGGGCGCGCCGGCTCAAGAGCGCTCCGTCGTTCCAGACGCCCGCGCAGCAGTCGCGCCTGAACAACCTGATCGTGGGCGCCATGTTCAAGCTCGGCGAGCAGCTGGCCAACAAGGGTGAGCACGGCAAGTCTGCCGAGGCCTACCTGCGCGCCGCCAAGGAATTTCCGAAGGAGCAGCGCTCTGCCCAAGCCGCGGTCAACGCGGAGGTCGAGGCGCGGCGCGCGGCGGATCTGGCCACGCTCTCGGCGGCTGCCAAGATCCTGATCGACAATCACCGCGGTCGCGAAGAGGCGGCGGAAGGCGTCTGGATCGCCGCCACGACCTATCAAGAAGTCGGGCTGTTCAGCGAAGCCGCCAACTACCACGCGGTGCTGGTGGAGAGCTGGCCCAAGAACCAGCACCACAAGGACTCGGCCTACAACGCCGTGCTGCTGCGGACCACGGTGGGTGAGCACGGCAAGGCCATCGACAGCGGTCAGAAGTTCAAGAAGGCCTACCCGCGCGATGAGAGCGCCGACGAGGTCACCTTCTTGATGGGCAAGGCTCACGAGAAGGCTGACAAGAAGGCGGAGGCAGCGGCGCTTTACGACGCTTACTCGCGCAGTGCGCGCAGCGTGGGCAGTCAAATCGAGGCGCTGGTCCGCCTGGCCACGGTCAAGGCCAACGACGAGCGCACGTCGAGCGGCGCGCTGGAACGCGCCATTCAGCTGTACAAGGCACGCAAGAGCGCGGTCGACGACCGCGGCAAGTACTACGCCGCGAAGGCTCGCTACATGCAGGGCGAGGCCATCCTGAAGCGCTTTCAAGAGGTGAAGATCGAGGGTGACGTGAAGCAGCTCAAGGACCGGCTCAAGAAAAAGTCGGAGCTGCTCAAGAAGGCCGCCGAGACCTTCCTGTCGACGGCCGAGATCGGTGCGGCCGAGTGGACCACCGCCGCGCTCTACCAGATCGGCGTGACCTACGAGTCGTTTTCCAAGGCGCTGCTCAGCTCGCCCACGCCCGATAGCCTGAGCGCCGAGGAAAAAGAGCTGTACAAGCAGTCGATCGACGAGTTCGTGGTGCCGATCGAAGAGCGCAGCCTCGAGGCGTACGAGAGCGGTTGGCGTAAGGCGATCGAGCTCGGCATTTTCAATTCCTGGACGGCCAAGATGCGCGAAGCGCTCGGACGCTTGAACGCGGAGCTTTACCCACCGCTCAAGGAGCAGGGCTTCGAGATTCGCTCGCAGGGGCCACAACCCTTGCCACCGCTGATCGACGCCACGCGCCGCAACACCGGCGGGCGCAGCGAGAAGTTCCTGTTGCCCTCGGCCAGCGGCGGCAAGCCGGACGCCAAGGCGAAGGGGAGTGGGAACGGCGCTGCGAAGGAGAAGGGGGAGAAGAAGTGATCAGTGGTCAGTGGTTGGTGGTTAGTGGGCGGGGCTTGTTGGCGTCATTCGTGCTGGCGGTGTCTTGCTCGCTTGCCGCTTGTGGCGGGGGGCAGCAGAAGGCCGAGGCGCCGAAGCTGGCGCCGGCCAATCCGCAAGCGCTCGGCAAGATGGTGCAGGGTGTGCAGGCTGCGAAGGACAGCAAGGATCGTGCGATTTCCCTGCTCGAAGAGGCGGTCAAGGCCGACGCGGGGCTGTGGGAAGCGCATTACAACTTGGGTGTGCTGCTGGCCGACAAGGGCGATCTTGGCGTGGCCGAAAGGCACCTGGCCACTGCTCAGCAGCTCGCGCCCAATGCCGAAGACGTCGCGGTCGCGCTTTCGGAGGTGCGCAGGCGGCGCGGCGACAAGCAAGGCGCTATCGACGCGCTGCGGCCGTTCGTCAAGGAGAACCCGGGCGCCAGTCACGCGCCGGTGGCGCTGATCGGAGCGCTTCGTGAAGGTGACAAGATCGAGGAAGCGATCGTCCAAGCGCAGCAAGTGCTGGTGCGCCACGCGGGCGATCCGCGAGCGCTGTCCGAGCTAGCCTTGTCCTATTTGGACAAGGGTGAGATCGACACCGCCGAGCTGCTCAGCCAAGAGGCACTCAAGGCGGATCCCAAGAGCGCGATCGCCGAACGTACCGCGGGACTCATCAGCCTCAATCAAGGCGACGACGCCGTGGCGTTTCGGCACTTCGCCAAGGCCAGCGAGCTCGATCCCAAGGACAACACCGCGCGCCTAAACGTGGCCACGGTGCTGCTCGAGGCAGGCATTTACGACAAGGCGGCTGCGGAATTTCGCACCGCCTTCGACGCCGAGCCGGAAAACTCCATGGCTGCATTGGGCCTGGCCGCTGCGCGCCGCGCTCAGGGCAAGCGCGACGAATCCGGTCCGTTTCTGGAAGCCGAGAAGCTCCTCAAAGGCATCCTGGACCGCGAGCCGCACCACGTGGAGGCCGCGTACAACCTGGCCGTGCTCTACGCTGACTTTTTGAAGCGCCCTGGGGAAGCGGCACCGCTGTTCCAGCGTTTCCTGGATCAGGCCCCCAAGAACCACCCAGCCCGCGCCGACGCCGAGAAGGCCCTCGCCGCTGCGAGCAATCAGAAGAAGTAGGCGGCGGCTGACCGCCCGTCTCCTGTGACGTAAACGCGCGCCGTTATTCGCAAATCGCAGCCAGGGCAGATTTTCGGCCCAAAGCCGGCCCTGTGTTACGGTACCCGCGATGTTTGGCCGTGGCTCCAAAGCACCCGCAGCGATCGCTCTGTTTGCCTCGCTACTCGGCTTGTTGTTCGCGTCGTACTCGACGCTCGACTACGCCGAGCACCTCGACCGACGCCTGCACGACGTGCACTGCAGCTTCATCCCCGGTGCGGCGGCCACCGGTGAGGCCGAGGCCTGCCGGGCCGCCATGTACAGCCCGTATTCCGCGCTGCTCAAGGATCAATATTGGGGAGGTCTCCCCATCTCGCTGTTCGCGCTCGGGGCCTTCTGCTTTTTCGCGGCGTTCTCGCTGTATTTGTTGCTGTCGGGGGAGCGCGCGCCGCGCCGCGCCGGCGGTTTTTTCGCCCTGGTGGGCGTGACGCCTCTGCTGGTGTCGATCTTGATGCTCACCATTTCGCTGACTCAGCTCGGGCAGTTGTGCAAGACCTGCGTCGGCATCTACATCTCCTCGTTCCTGCTGGCGTTCGGCTCGTTGTCGTTCTGGCTGGCCAACCGGGCCGAGCGCAGCGCGCCCTTGGTGTCGGTGCCGCTGCTCGGAGCCTGGTTGGCGGTGCTGGGCATCACCACGCTCACGCCGGCGCTGGTATATGCAGCCAGCACCCCCGATCAGCGGCCCTACCTCACGCAATGCGGTGAAATCAAGCAGGCCAAGATCAAGGGCGACAGCCCGATCAAGCTCCGCGGCAGCCGCGCGGTCCAGCCCAGCATGCTGTTCGAGGATCCGCTGTGCCCGACGTGCAAGGCGTTCCACGATCGCCTGGTGATCGAGGACATCATCGAGAAGCTCGACATCGAGCTGGTGATGTTTCCGCTGGATAGCGAATGCAATTGGATGCTCGATCGCCCGCTACACCCCGGGGCCTGCATCGTGTCGAAGGCGGTGCTGTGCGGTGAGGGCAACTCGCGTCAGGTGCTGGAATGGGCGTACGCGGAGCAAGAATACCTGACCCGAGCCGGCAAGGCCGGTTCGGGCGTGCTGCGCGCAGCCATAAAACAGCGCTGGGGTGAGGCGATGCTCCGCTGCGTGGACGACCGCAAGACCGACGTGCGCCTCAACAACCACCTGCATTTCGCCTCCGAGAACAACATCCCGGTTTCGACGCCGCAGATGTACCTGGGCAAGCGCCGTATCTGCGACGAGGACACCGACTTGGGGCTCAGGTACACGCTCAAGCAGCTCGCGCCGGAGGTGCTCAAGTGAGCCAGGCCGTCGACCCCCATGCCGAGACCGCTCGGGCCGACGGCGCGTCGCGTTCAGCGCCGCTCGTCGGGCTGCTGGTCGGGGCGCTGCTGTGCGCTGGCACCGCGCTGGCCGTGCGTTCGTGGACGTCCTCGGCGGCTCAGCGCCTCGTCACGCCGGAGGCCCCCAAGCCCAAGGTTGCAGTCGCGGATCAGGCCGAAGTCGGCTACTGCACGGCGCAGTTCAAGCAGGTGCTGGAGCGCGTGCTGCACTCTTGCGGTCTGGCCGGAGGAGAGGGGGATCGCCGTGGCTGTAAGCCCGCCGACGTGAAGACCTTCGCCTCGATCAGTGACGACGATTTCAACGCGCTCTTCACGCCACTCAAGGATCGCGGTGGCGTCGTCATGTTCGATGAGGGCCACGAAGAGCTCGACGACGCCGCCAAGAAGCTCCTCGAAGAGCGCTGGTTCGCGCGCAAGGGCGCGCGTTACTTCTTCGTGGTGGCGCGCGCTTCCAAGACCGGCAATCAGGCCAAGAACCGGGCGCTTTCTCACCGCCGCGCCAACTCGGTGATGTACTTCCTCACCCAGTTGGCAAACGACCCTGAGATCGAGAAAAAGGTCGGCCTGCTCTGGCTGGGTAACGAATTCGCGCAGCTCGATAAGGGCTACTGCAGCTGGCCCAATTCGCGTCCCGACACCAAGTGCGACGAGGAGCCGATCAATCGTAGCGCCTTCGTATCTTGGGTGGACTGCCGGTTATGAGCACACGCGTCGTCGTCCTTTCGTGCCTGGCGCTTGCCACGGCCTGCGACACGGCTGATAGCAAGAAGCCGCCCAGCGTCACGCTCGAGCGCAGCCAGGTCGTAGCAGCGAAGCCCGGTCAAGCCACCACCGCGGCTGCGTCTGCGCCGGTCACGCCGGCTGCCACCAGCGCCGCGCCCAAATTGCCGCGCGTGCTGTGCGGCGGGCAGAGTGCCGGCACGGGTCGCATTCTGCCCAAGAAGCCGATTTCACAGCATGTTGCTACTGGCGAGGCCGCGCTGCCCGAAGCCATGCTGGTCGGCGGCGGCTACACCTGGGTGAACTTTTGGGCTGCCTGGTGCGCGCCGTGTAAGGAGGAAATCCCGCGGCTCAATCGTTTCGAGCAAGAGATCGCCAAGACCTCACCGGGCTTCAAGCTCAGCTACATTTCCATGGACGATGACCAGCGCCAGCTCACCGCGTTCGTGGCCGGGCAACCGCCGAGCGGCCTGCGCCGCACTTACTGGCTCAAGGAAGGCAAGGAGCGCGAGGACTGGCTGAAGGCGGCCGGTCTGGATCCCGACCCCGAGCTGCCGTTTCATCTGCTGTTCGACGCCAAGGGGAAGCTGCGCTGCGTGGTGAAGGGCGCGCTCGAAGACTCCGACTTGCCGGCCCTTAGCCGCCTAGTCTCGCTGTGACAGCGTATTGTGGCGCGTGTTCCATATCCATGTGGAACAATGTGGAACTAAGACCAGGCTCGGGCTAGCACTACTGCTGGGAATTTTCGATTTGCTCGGGAATTTCAGCTGTCGCAACCTGCCCGAGCGGGCGCTCCGCCGGGCCCGGCGACTCTTCCAGCCAACGACGAAACCGCGCTGGCCTCGCCAGTTTTGTCTCGTGGCTCGTTCCCACTCACGCCGATCGTGATCTGCTCTC